>JABIBU010000005.1 GCA_018652595.1 Candidatus Magasanikiibacteriota bacterium
CTCGATGTCGGCTCATCGCATCCTGGGGGTGGAGAAGCTCCCAAGGGTTAGGCTGTTCGCCTATTAAAGCGGTACGCGAGCTGGGTTCAGAACGTCGTGAGACAGTTCGGTCTCCTATCTGCTGTGGGCGTCGAATATTGAAGGAACTCATCCCTAGTACGAGAGGACCGGGATGGACAAACCTCTGGTCGACCAGCTGTTCTGCCAAGAGCACTGCTGGGTAGCTAAGTTCGGCACGGATAAGCGCTGAAAGCATCTAAGCGCGAAGCCGTTCCTAAGATTAATATTCATTAATAGATTCGTTCTAGACGAGGACGTTGATAGGCACTAAGTGTAAGTCCAGCAATGGATTGAGCTGAGGTGTACTAATAAATCGAGTATACAGCGAAAACACAAAGCTGTGCTGGATAGTTCATATTTTATGAACAGAAAATTTAGGCTTGAACAATATTAAATAAAAAAAGAAGACCTTATCTTGGTGGTTCTTGCAGTGGGGGTACACCTGTTCCCATCTCGAACACAGAAGTTAAGCCCACTAGCGCCGATGATAGTCGCAAGGCAAAAGTAGGTTGCCGCCAAGATAAGGTCTTTTTTTGATACTTAAAAAAATAAGGTTAACCCCTTGTTTTTTTGTTTTATGTGTGCTAAGATTGAGGTAATCAAGCTAGTTTAGCTGTCTAAAAATGAGGAGGAGTGTGATGTCCAGAGTAAGAGTCTCAAGAAGAGATGTGATTGATTGTGCTAAGAGGGTTCGCACAAGACATGGCTTGGCAAGGCCGAAGGTGTGTGTTCGTTATGCATCTCTGTTAGGAGAGATCCGTCGGCAGTTGGCAGAGCGAGATGGGTCTCGTCGATCCACTCGCTTTGGCTCCACGATGAGTCAGCGAACTCGGCGAGCTAGAGTCTTGCCATAGATGTGGACGAGCAAGGTCAACAAACACAAAAGGAGGTTGAGGAGGGGGAGAGCACGTGCCTTACAGTGCAATTCCCCAAAATAATTCCCCGATTCTGTCGGGGGTTTTTATTATATTAATTAACACAGATTTGGTGGTGTAAATTACACGGATGTTTTTTACATTAATAATCCGTCGGGGTTGTTGCGGTCGCGGTACCATTTGGCAGGATTGTCACGGATGTAATGACGGATATTGTACAATGATTTTTCATTGCGGATAATATGATCCCAAAATCGCGGTTGCCATGCAAAATTTTTATTTTTTGCCAATTCATTGATTTGTCTGTTGGTGGTGGATTTGAGTCCGCGGATAATTGATGCCAGATTATTGCGTTGTGGGCCAAATTTGTTTTGATAGGGTTTGTTTGTCCGTAGAGGCGCATTGTATGCGCCTCCAATTAACGATGATATTTTATTTATATTATTTTGAACCGGAGACGCATTCAATGCGTCTGTACGGCCAGTGGCGATATATATTGGATCAGGATTATTTAATAATTTGGTTTCCAATACAATTTTACCATTAATTTTTAGGGGTGTGCCAATAATTAAAATAAAATGAATATGATTTGGCATGATAATAAATTCATCTAAAATTATATTTTTTCTAATACCTGGTGTTTTTGATAGTTCTTGATGCACAATTTTGCCATTTTCGTTTAGAATCATTTTACCCTTTTTTATATTTCCAAAATAATAAAAACGATTTGCGGTGCAAATCGTAATAAAATAATAGCCCCGTTGACTATAATTATAATTTTTGAGTCTGGCAGATTCTATTTTGTATTTATTTTTGTATAACCCCTCCATAGTTTTTTATTTTTCACGAACCACCATGCCCCCCAGAAAATAAAAGGTACACTAAGCCACTGTCCTGTGGTTAGTCCGAAGTATAGTGGGTATTCTTTTACAAACTCCACTAAAAATCGAGTTGAGAAATATAGCAGTATAAAAATATTAGTCAAAAATAATTGTGGTAATTTATTGTCGTATTTTTTATATATAAAATATATAAAGATAAAAATTGATAGAGCAATTAGACTTTCATAGATTTGCGATGGATGTCTTAGGATTGATTCTAGTTCAAAACGTGGAAAATATACTCCCCATGGTAAGTCGGTTGGTCGGCCGACGATTTCGGAGTTGAAAAAATTTCCTAGTCGGATAAAAGCAGCCAAAAGTGGAATCGGAATAATAATTAAATCAATTATTTTTCTCCAGTTGATTTTTTTTAGTTTTGTAAATAAAAATAGAGTTAATATCAAACCAATCGTCATGCCATGACTAGATAGCCCTCCATGATTGATCATTATTATTTCAGCTGGATTTTTTAAAAAGTAAGATAAGTTATAAAAAATAATATGTCCCAGTCTGGCGCCAATTAGTCCTCCGATTGTGAGCCAGACTACCAAATCATACGCTAATTCTTTCGGTAGTTTGTTTTGTCTAAACAACTTTATAATAATTAAGAGTGAGAGAATTATTCCAAGAACCAAAAATAGACCATACCAGCGGATTGATATAAGATTGTATTGGAAAATAATTGGATTTATATTATTTACCATATTTATTCAAATAAAAGCATGCTAGCAATAATTGCAATACCTAGAACAAAAGCTATTAATTGTAAAAAAGATTTTTTGGTATTGGTTTCTTTGTGTAGTTCTGGAATTAGATCAGCTCCAGCGATATAGATAAAACTACCAGCTGCAAATGGGACGAGAAAGTCGGTGAGGCCTTGTACTTTTAGTCCTACTATAAGTGCGAGTATAGTACCAATGACAGCTGTGAGCGCTGTAAGAAAGTTCATGAGAATTGCTTTTTTCTTGCTAAATCCCCCGTGCAAAAGCACTCCAAAATCGCCTATTTCTTGCGGAATTTCGTGTAAAATTACAGCAATTGTTGTTGCTAGACCAACAGGAATACTTACCAGATAACTAGCACCAATAATCAATCCGTCAATAAAATTGTGCACGCCATCTCCGAACAAATTCATAGAAGCAAATGGATGGATATGTTCGTGGACATGTTCCGTGTGGTGACAATGACGCCAGTGGATAAATTTTTCTACGATAAAAGAAAATAAAATACCAGTTAGGACAAATAGAGAAATTTTAAAAGTAAATTCCCCAGCCCTTTCTACTGCTTCAGGCAAAAGATGGATAATTGCATCGGCAAGTAGTGCGCCAGTAGAAAAACTGACCATATAGAGTAAGAACTTTTTTAGAATCTCAGTTTTTATGGACAGAGCAAAAATCGCTATAAGAGAAATTATGCTAATTAGGATTACACTGGATAGCGCGTAGATTATTGTTGTCATATGTTCTATTGATTAAATTCCATATTTAGTTAATTTTGGATCAGTGGATTTTCTTTTTATAGACAAGTAAACCCCAGTCATCATAATAGCAACACCTAATCCTTGATAAATACTAACTGATTCGTCAAAGAAAATCACTAGAGTAATAATGCTAAATAATGGGAAAGTCATGGCAAGAGATATGGCTTTGGAGATGTCTAGTATTTTTAGAGCTTGATACCAGATCATTTTTGTAAAACCAAGTAAAATTAGACCAGTAAATAAAATTATAGACCACTCCTTTGTAGAAAGTCTCAAACTGATTGGCTCAAAGATAAAAGCTAGTAAAGACAAAAATATTCCAGCAATTAAAAATCTAATAAATAAAATATTAGCTGGTCGGAAAATGGCCAAAGCTTTTTTGGAGTAAAAATTTCCTAAAGGATAAGTGAGTGGACTTAGTAATACCAAAATATCTCCCCAACTGATTCTAAAATTGCCATTGTATAAAATTAGAATAGCACCAAAAAATATTGCTAAAGAACCAGTAAGTTTTAGGATGGTAGTTCTTTCACCTATAAAGTGAGTAAAGATTAGAGTAAAAATTATTTCTGATAACAACAAAACAGAAGTGTTGAAACCAGAGGTGTGCTGACTACCAATAAACAAAAGTGAATAAGGAATGATTGCAACAAAAAGAGCTATAAGAAATAAGTTCAGAACCCCTTTTTTGTTTTTCAGTTCTTTTAGTTGCCTGCTACTTGCAGAATATACAAAACCAACCAAACTAGCAATGAGCGTTGTAAGGGCTGCGTAAGTTAGCGGGGGTATACTTTTTGTGCCAAGGTTTACAAAGACCGGAAACAGGCCCCAGAGAGCTGTCTGGGCGAATACAAAAGCAACGGCTTTGTTTTCTATAGTCAAATTTTTCATAAATCAATATTTAATACCACTGGACAATGATCGGATCCTTTTACTTTATTCCAGATCTCAGCTTTTTTAATTTTGTTTTTCAATTTGTCGCTTACGCAAAAATAATCAATACGCCAGCCGACATTACGACTTCTGGCTCCGAAACGATATGTCCACCAGGAATATTGTATTTTGTCTGGGTTTTTATGTCTGAAGGTGTCAATCATATCAGAGTCTAGGAATTTTGTCATCCAGGCACGCTCACGAGGGTGGAAACCAGCCTTGCCATTGTTGGGCTTGGGGCGAGCCAAATCAATTTCTTCGTGGGCTACATTGAAATCCCCGGTTATGATTACTGGTTTTGTTTTTTCTAATTTTTTTACATGTTTTGAAATTTTGTTATTAAAATCAATTTTGAAATCCAGACGAGATAGGTCTTCACGAGTGTTTGGAAAGTAAACATTGACCAGGAAAAACTTCTTAAATTCCAATGTTTGTACTCGACCTTCCGAATCATATTTTTTTATACCTATTCCAGTAGTATAGATAGGATTAAGTTTTAATTTTGACTTAATAAAAATAGCCGTGCCAGAATAGCCAGGTCGATCGGCTGAGTTCCAATATTCTTCGTATTTTTCAAAATCAAAATTTTCTTTTGCACGCATGACATCATCTATCTTTACTTCTTGTAAGCAGATTATATCTGGTTTTTTTGTTTGCAAAAATTTACCAAAATCCTTGCGGATGACGGCACGTATCCCATTTACGTTCCAGCTTACTAGTTTCATAACTTCATTTATTATGGTGGTATAATAACAAAATATGACTCTTTTTACCAGTAAAAATTGAGTATAATTTTATCCACAACCCTGCACTATTGCAATCTTCTTAAAATATGGTATATTTCTGATTGAATAAACTCAGCACCACTTTTTTAAAAGATTTTAAAAAAGTGGTGCTGAGTAAAACTAATATATAAAATATGCCAGAAGAAAATCACGAGCAAATAAAAGACACCGTTTTGACTCATATCCAAGAACTTTTTGAAGAATTGGAAGAGGATATGGCGATGTCTCATCAGGAAAAGTATGCACTGCTTGAAGATGCGTTTGAGGGTGCTTCTGATGGGGGAGAATTGCGGGTTGCCTTTGATCGCTGGTATGCTGACCATGCAGAGGATTTGCGACTAGACTATGAACCAGACGAGCTTTGGGATCAGGCTATGGGTGGAGAGATAAATTATGATGGTTATAATGCAGAAAAAGATGATATAGAAAATTTTGATGAAAAAAGAAAAAATGATGTTGATGTGATTGTATAGTTTTTTTAAAAGAGTATAAAATACCTCCAAAATAGGGGTATTTTTGTTTTTTTGAGCGTATCTTGTCAGCATATTTTATTTATGATATAGTATGATGGCTTTATAAACTAGCCAAATATATGTCTAGAATTCGCCTAACCATCACTTTGGAACAAAAGATACTAAAGTATATAGATTCTATTGTGGATAAAAAGAAAATACGCAACAGATCTCATGCAATTGAGTATGTTTTGGATAAATATTTTAGCCCAAAGATAAGCAAGGCTTTGATTTTGGCAGCTGGGGAGAGCTGTAACGAAAAGACTTGTAAGGTGATGCAAAAAATAAATGGTAAGCCGGTTTTACATAACATAATAAAGAAATTAGCAGATTTTGGTATCAATGAAGCCACAATTGTTGTGGGTGGTGGGAGTGAGGAAATAAAAAAATATTTTGGTGATGGTGAAAAATTTGGCTTGGCTATTCGTTATGAAAAACAAAAAAAACCAGGATCTGGTACAGCTCGAGCCATATTTGCCGCCAAACAAAGTTTTTATAATCAGCCGTTTATTTTGTGGTATGGAGATGTTTGGGCTGATCTTGATTTGGATGATTTGGTCCATACTCATTTGAAAGAAAAAAAACTAGCTACTATGGCCTTGACCAGTGTATCAGAACCAGGTGGCTGGGGTGTTGTTCAATTGCGCGGTCTTTCGGTGGTCCAGCTAAAAGAAAAGCCGGGTAAGAATGGCCATGATTCTTATCTTATAAATGCCGGAGTGTATGTCTTGGATCCAAAGCTTTTGGATAGTATAAAAAAAGACAGCGTTAGTTTTGAGAGGGAAGTTTTGTCAAAAATGGCAAAGGACAATAAATTATGTGGTTATGTTTTTGCCGATAAGTGGCAGGATATTGGTTTAGAATAAATTATTTTTTATGTCAAAAATAACAGCCAAAGCGTTAGTGGTTCAAGGTGGTGGGCCAACAGCCGTGATAAACCAAAGTTTGGTCGGTGTCATTTTGGAATCAAAAAAATATACAGAAATTACAAAAATATATGGCGCAAGACATGGTGTGAGAGGGGTTATTAATGAGGATTTGGTGGATCTTACTGATTATGATCAAGATAAATTGGAGCTGATTGCACAAACACCAAGTTCGGCTTTGGGATCCACACGAGACAAGCCAGATGAAGAGTATTGCAAAAAAATGTTTGAAGTAATGGAGAGACATGGTATCCATTATTTCTTTTTGATCGGCGGTAATGATGGGTCAGCTGTGTGCGATATTGTAAATAAAGAAGCAAAAAAAGCCAACTACGAATTGCGGGTAATTCACGTACCAAAAACAATTGATAACGACTTGGTCGGTAGTGATCATACACCAGGATTTGGTTCGGCTGCAAAGTTTATTGCTCAGGCTTTTGCTGGTGTCGATGCAGACAACAGGGCTTTGACAGGGGTTTATATCGGTATTACCATGGGTCGTCACGCTGGATTTTTGACAGCTTCTTCGGTCTTGGCTCGCAAGTCTGACGAAGACGGTCCACACTTAGTTTATTTGCCAGAAAAAGTTTTCAATATCCATCATTTTGTAAAAGATGTAAAAGAAGTTTATGAAAAATATGGTAGATGCGTGGTGGCTGTATCAGAAGGGGTTGCCGACGAAGACGGAGTGGCAATTGCAACAAAATTAGTAAAACAAATTGAACATGATGCTCATGGTAATGTGCAATTGTCGGGGGGTGGTGCTTTGGGGGATCTGTTAGCAGAAGAAATAAAATCAAAGACAAGTATTGGCAGGGTTAGGGCAGATACACTAGGTTATTTGCAGCGTTCCTTTCTTGGGTGTGTGTCCGAAGTTGATTCTAAGGAAGCCCGTGAAGTAGGTGAGCAGGCAGTAAGGTTTGCTGTAAGCGGTGATATTGATGGATCTGTTGTGATGGAGAGAGCCCATGATTATGAGATTAAATATAAGCTAAATGATTTGACAGTAGCCGCAGGCAATACAAAAACAATGCCAGAAGAATTTTTTTCCGGAGACAACATGGTGAGTGAAGAATTTATAAAATATGCGAGACCTTTGGTTGGGGAATTATCCCCAATAGAGTTTTTAGATTTTGATTCTATAAAAATAAAATAAATAATTTATTAATAAAAAATACTATGCAAGAAACAATTCAAGATATTGCAATCGCCATGGTTGCTCCTGGAAAGGGAATTTTGGCAGCTGATGAAAGCACGCCGACTATTGGCAAGCGCTTGGCTGGTATTGAAGTAGAAAATACAGAAGAAAATCAAATAAAGTACAGAGGACTTTTATTTACTACTCCAGAAATCGAAAAATATATCAGCGGTGTAATAATGTATGACGAAACTTTGCATCAGAGCGGTAAGGATGGTGTATCATTTCCAGAATTATTGAAGAGTCGCGGAATTATTCCGGGTATTAAAGTAGACATGGGAACAGAGTTTTTTGAGGGCTCAGATCCGTCAGCTGACGGAGAAAAATATACCAAAGGCCTAGATGGGCTGGATGAACGATTAAAAGAGTATTATAAGCTTGGTGCTAGATTTGCCAAGTGGCGTGCGACCTTTTCTATTTCAGATGAGCTACCAACAGATAGTCTAATAAATAAAAACGCAGAAGACTTGGCTGAATATGCCTTTGTTTGTCAGCAAAATAATATTGTGCCGATTGTAGAGCCAGAAGTTTTGATGGATGGTGACCATACAATTGAGCGCTGTTTTGAAGTTACAAAACAAGTTTTGCAAGTCACTTTTGAAAAGTTAAAAAATCGCGGAGTCCAATTAGATGGCGTGGTTTTGAAACCAAACATGGTGATTGCGGGGCAAGATGCCCAAAAGGATACACCAGAGACGGTTGCTGACATGACTGTAAAATGTTTTCGTGAGGTCGTTCCAAAAGATGTTTCTGGGATTGTATTCTTGTCAGGTGGTCAGACTGAGAGGCAGGCTTGTGAGAATCTAAATGCAATGAATAGTACTGATGAAATGCATCCTTGGGAATTAAGTTTTTCTTATGGCAGAGCTTTGCAAGCTAGCACATTGAAAGCCTGGCTAGGGAAAGATGAAAATATTAAAAATGCTCAAGAAGTATTTTTACACAGATGTAAAATGACTAGCATGGCTCGTTCAGGAGAGTATAGTGGTGATTTAGAAAATTAATTAAACTATTTAAATCTTTATACAAAACAAATATGGAAAATAAGAAACTAAGAGTAGCAATAAATGGATTCGGGAGGATTGGTAGGATTTTTACCCGAGTTGCTTGGGAAAATCCCAATATTGAAATTGTGGCAATAAATAGTCGTTCACCAGGAGACATCTATGCACATCTTTTGAAATACGATTCTATCTATGGTGTTTGGGATCATGAAGTAACACACAATAATGATCATGAGATTATAGTGGATGGAAAACATAGTATTGCTTTGTATCATGAAAATGAATTGGAAAATGCACCTTGGAAAAAACATAATGTAGATGTGGTATTGGAATCAACTGGTGTATTTCGCGACAGAGATTCTTCACAAAAACATATTGATAATGGTGCAAAATATGTTTTGATTTCTGCTCCCGCTAAGAAAGAAGATAAAACACTTATCTACAATATTAATCACGAGCAGTTTGATCCAGCTAAGCATAAAATAGTTTCAGCCGCCTCTTGTACTACTACATGTCTGGCGCCTGTTGCAAAAATTTTGCAAGAAAATTTTGGCATTAAGCATGGTAATGTTGTTACCACACACTCATATACCAATGACCAACATTTGGTAGACCATCCGCACAAAGGACAAAGTTTTCGTCGTTCTCGTGCCGCTGCCATGTCTATTATTCCCACAGCTACTGGTGCTGCCAAGGCAATTAGTAAAGTTTTACCAGAGCTTGAGGGCAAATTAGATGGGAATGCTTTGCGTGTGCCAGTCGCCGTTCCATCAATTATTAGTTTTACAGCCGAGTTAGAAAAGGGGACGACTAGAGAAGAAGTGAATGAATTATTTGGAGATGCCGCAAAGCTAAGTCCAGAAAATCTAGCTACATCAGATATTGGCTTGGTGTCAGTTGATTATGTGCGTAGTCCTTATGGGGCTACAGTTGATTGTCTTTCTACTCAGGTAATTGATGATACTATGGTATTTGTCCAGGCCTGGTATGATAATGAATGGGGATATGTACAGCAGATGGCAAATCTACTTACATATATGGGGAGTAAAATTAACACGGAAGATGAGGAATAAATAGAATATACGGAAATATTGTAGAGACGTGCCGTGGCACGTCTCTACTTTTTTAATGGTAACAAAAAAACAACCCGACTCCTCCCTAGTTTGTTAGCAATTTATTTACTAACAAGCTGTGGTTGTCGGGTTGTTTTTATTTGGCACTAGCTCCTCAGATCATTTGTGTCTGAGGAGGTCAACATTCAGCTCACGGTTCTGTCTTTGTAAAAGAGAACTTAATCATTTTCTTGCCGCAGATTAGGTAGATGATGATGCTGGCAAAAGTACCTTCAACAATACGTAGGAATATGTTTCCTCCATAGAAAGTAGCGTCAAGGATCCAATCAAAACCAACACCAAAGAGGACTGCTGTGATGACTGCGCTTAGCCAAAATTTGACAATGTGCATGCTATTCTCCTTTGTTAGTTTTCATGCTAATACTATCAAAATTAAAGATTTTTGTCAAGTCTGCAAGAATTTTATCCACAGTTCGTGTAGAAAAATAATTGACATATTTTAATATCTATACTATACTAATCTTAGCTAAAATATGGATATTAACTTACTCAAAAAATTAGGATTTTCTGACAAAGAGGCTAAGATTTACTTGGGTTTGTTGCGTTTGGGGCCCAGCAGTGTACGAAAATTGGCTGAAATTAGCAAAATTAATCGTGGTACTGCTTATGATATCCTCAAAAGCTTGCAAGACAAGGGTATTGTGAGTTATTATAATAAAGCTACAAAACAACAATTTGTGGCTGAGAATCCAGAAAAACTGCATGACTTAGTCAAAAAACAGCAAGATGAGCTAGATTCAGTAGATTCCAAGCTAGACAAACTAGTACCAGAGCTTCAAGCCTTACATCATAAGGGTGGAGACAGGCCCGTTGCTCGATATTATGCCAAAGATGAAATTAATAAGGTTTTGGAAGATGTTTTGACTACTTGCGAAGGTTCTGAAGAAAAGCTTTATCGAATTTACTCTGCCGAGGGTTTGCGTGAGTATTTATATGAGAATTTTCCAACTTTTTCTGATGTCCGCATTGCCAAAGGTGTTGGTGTAAAAGTTATTGCAATTGGTGAAGGGGGAGAACTCCGAGGATTGGATGAGCGTAAATGGCTAAAAACAGAAGAAGATACTAATACCTATATTATCATCTATCCCGGCAAAACCGCTTATATTTCGCTCAACGCAAAAAGCGAGCCAATTGGTGTGGTGATTGAAAATGATGGAGTCTGTAAAACACAAAAACTAATCTTTGATAATTTGTGGAAGAGTTTAAATTAATTATGAATATGACACAAAAAATTGACACAATTATTCTTGATTTGGATGGCACTCTAATTAAGACTGAAAAATTAAAAGATGTATTTAAACAAATCGCTATTGATCATGGTTGTACTTCTGATGAGGCTGATGATGTTTACAAAAATTCTAGAACAGAAAAGGATGAGAGAGGAACTGAAAGACTAGTTTTTTCTCGAGATCATTTTGCCGAAGTTTTAAAAGAATTTTTAGTAAAGAAAGGTGTTGAAGTGGGGGAAATTGACTTTTCTAAATTAAATAATGAATTAAATGAATCAATTCTTTTGCCAGGAGCAACAGAATTGATAGAGGGGGCAAAAAAACAGGGAAAGAAAATTTATTTAATAACTTTGGGTGAAGGAAATTGGCAAAAAGAAAAACTGAAAGCCAGCGGTCTAGAAGATTATTTTTCCTTTGGTGAGGGTGAAGAAGATGCTAACATTATTATAACCGATGACAACGAAGCAGAAGAGGGTAGAAAGTTGGGGGCCATTCGTGATAAGTTTGGAAAAGATTTTACCGGAGAGGGTGCCGCTTTTGTAAATGATAAACCATGGGAAACCAAAAAACTATCTTTAGGGTTTGAAAATATGGAATGTTTCGTAATTCCCGATCTTGATGATGATAGATATAACGAGGCAGATTTTAAAAGAGCTCAAGACGAAACCATTGATGGTGGTGGGAAGTTTGAACGTGTGAAAAGCCTGACTGAGTTTAAAAAAAAATTTCTAACATCGGAGAGGTTTGATGGTATAAGAAAATAATATATGACACAAGATTTATCAAAAATTGGCGTAGTAATTCTCGCAGCTGGCAAAGGTACGCGCTTGAATTGCACTGATCAACCAAAAGTAATGCTTGAAATTGGTGAGAGACCAATTGTATGTTATATTGTAGAAACTTTGAAGCAAGCCGGGTTTACAAAGGATCAGATTTGTTTAGTAATAGGATTTCAAGAGCAAAAAGTTAGAGATTATTTTAGCAATAAAGTCAGTTATATGACTCAAGAAGAGCAATTAGGCACTGCACATGCTGCTCATATTGGAATAAAATCTTTACCAAAAGAAATTGAGACAGTTTTGGTAATGGGTGGAGATGATAGTGCGTTTTATACCAAGAAAACATTGCTTAACTTTATAAAAAAACACAATGAAAATAATTGCACTTTATCATTACTATCAGCCGAGATAGAAGACCCTACAATGCTTGGTAGAATTGTGCGCTATACAGACAAGTCGATTGCTATAGTTGAGAAAGAATATCTGACAGATGAGCAAAAAGAGATTAAGGAAATTAGCACTGGAACTTTTTGTTTTGATCGAGAATGGTTTGAGGGAATGTTTCCCGACATGCCAAAGCTGAAAAAACTTGGTGAGTGGGGATTGCCGACTGCATTGGCAGTGGCACGTGGAGAAGAAAAAAAATACCAGGTGATTAGATTGGATGATAGTGGTGAGTGGTTTGGAATTAACACGGTTGAAGAATTAGAAAAAGCAAACAAATTAAAACAATAGATTTTATATGTCAGAAAAACAAAGACAATTTTTAACCGGCGCTGAAGTAGTTGTTCAGGCTTGTCTGGATGCTGGGGCGACGCAGATGTATGGCTATCCTATTACACCTGGGACCGAAGTTCTAACTGGGTGGATAAATCAGGTAGATAAATTAGAAGACAAGATGTATTTGCAAACCGAAGATGAGATTGCGGCTGGCTTTGCTATCTGTGGAGCTGTTATGGGTGGCAAAAAAGCCTTTACCGCTACTGCTGGACCTGGTACAACATTGATGCAAGATGCTATGAGTATGGCCGATGGTATGAGGTTGCCATTTGTGGCTATTATTATTCAACGCGGTGGCCCATCATCTGGTACGGTGATTTATTCTCAGCAAGAAGTAAACTTGGCAATTCATGGTGGTAATGGTGAGGGGATGCGATTGGTTTATTCCCCGAGTAACTTGGAAGAAATGTATGAGTTGACCAGACTTACTTTTAATAACGCCTGGAAATATAGATTTCCAAGTGTGCTTTTGTCAGATGGATTTCTTATGAAGACTAGGCAACCGGTTGAATTAAATTTTGAAATAGAAAATGTAGAACCAACCGCTCTTGTCTCGCCAGAAGTACAAAAAAATATTCGTAATATCTATTCTTTTGAAGAAGAGTTGAGATTAGAACTTGAAAATCAAGAAAAAGATTTTAATAAAATGGCAGAGGAAGTTACAAAGTCTGAAAGTTATAAAGTAGAAGACTGTGATGAATTAATTATCGCTCATGGTATTGTTGCTGGAGCGGTGAAAGAAGCGATTGAAGAATTGGAAAGCCAGGGTAAGAAAGTTGGTTTGTTTCGTCCAATTACTTTGAGTCCATTTCCAAAAGATGAATTGAATAAACTTGCAAAGCAAGTAAAAAGATTGTTTGTAGTGGAATCAAGTATGGGACAACTTCGTGATTTGGTAAAACAAAATTTGGATAGTAAGATTAGTATTGAAATAGACGGTCTATATAGACCAGCAGTTGGGATTGAGAGTGAGGAGATTATAAAAGCAATTAATAAATAATAATATGGCTAAAGAAGCAAAATTTTGTCCGGGCTGTGGCCATCCAATTGTGCTCCGATTTTTACATATGATTTTGCGTGAGAAAGAATTGGAAAGCAAGGCAGTGTTGGGATTAGATATAGGCTGTTCTTTGCTAGCTTGGGACTTTTTACCAGTAAATACTTTTCAGACTCATCATGGTCGTGTCACCTCTACTATGGTTGGTTATAAGCGAGCTCAGCCAAATTCACTAAGTTTTGCTTACACTGGTGATGGTGGGGCTTATGCTATTGGGATGCAGAGCCTGATGTGGGCAGCTATTCGCAATGAGCCAATAACGGTGATTGTGGTAAATAATTCTAATTATGCTATGACTGGCGGGCAGCAAGCCCCGACATCTTTTAAGGGGCAGATAACAGACACATCTCCTTCTGGTTGTGGTGATGAGCCAGTATTTGGCCCAGAACTTGTCAGACAGGTAAATAAAAAAGCCTTTATTGCCAGGACTGCCGTGAATGATCCAAAACAAGTAAAGGAGTATTTAGAAAAAGCCATTGAAGCGCAACAAAATGGTAATTTTGCAATGGTAGAATTTTTGTCATACTGTCCGCTAAATTGGAAAACAGTTGGAATAGAAACTAATAATTATTTGAATGATAATTTGAAGATGTTATTTCCTGTTGGAGAGTTTTAAAATTTAAAATATGATGTATAAAATATTATTAGCCGGCGACGGAGGGCAAGGGATTCAGACCCTGTCGTATTTAATTTGTAATACAGCTTTTAAAAATGGTTTGGAAGTAAGTCATATTCCAAACTATGGTCTAGAACAAAAAGGCGGTGTGTCTATGGCTTATATAAAAATTTCTGATAAAGCAATTACTTACCCAAAATTCTCTAAACCAGATTTTTTACTTATAATGTCTGATCAGGCCAGAGATAGAACTGCTGATTATCAGCAGAGTGGCGTTGAGATTATTGATATAAAAGATCATGTGGATTTTTTTAAGGAAAATAATGTGGAACCCTATAGTAGAAATATTTTTTTCTTGAGTAAAATTTCTGAAATGTTGGAAAAACAAGAAATTATAAAAAAACAAGAAATTTTTGAAGCTTTGGAAGAAAAACTTTCAAAGAAGAGAGGGTGGGAAGAGAATCATCGAGTTTGGAATTTGGCTTAACTTTTGACTTTATAAACTTTTAACTTTTAACTAATTTTATGTGTGGAATAGTTGCCTATATAGGAAATAAACCAGCTTTGCCAATCCTTATAAAAGGATTGCGTCGTTTGGAATACCGAGGATATGATTCAGCGGGTGTTGCTCTTATGTGTGATAGGAAGATTGAACGTTTGCGTTCTGTTGGTAAGATTGAAAATTTGGAAGAAAAAACAAAAGATTCGTGCTTAAGTGGGAATATTGGTATTGCTCACACTCGTTGGGCTACGCATGGTGGGGTGACAGAGGAAAATGCTCATCCACATTTTTCAACTTCAGGAAAATTAGTAATAGTACACAATGGTATTATTGAAAATTATCGTGAACTTAGAGAAAAGCTAAAAGAAAAATTTGAATTTAAATCAGAGACTGATACCGAGGTGTTGGTCAATTTGATTGAATCGCACTATGATGGCGATTTGCGTTTGGCAGTAGAAAAAGCCTTGCTCCATGTGCGTGGAACTTATGGTCTTGTGGCGATGCATTCAGACGAGCCGGATAAATTAGTTGCAGCTCGTTTAGGAAGTCCATTGGTGGTTGGTATAGATGAAGATGAATTTTATATTGCCAGTGATGCTACTCCAATGCTCGCATATACCAAAAAAGTTATTTTTTTGGAAGATGGTGAGGTGGTAGAAATTAGTAATGGAAAAATGGAAACCTTTAATCTAAAAGATGAGTCTGTGACAAAGTGTGTAGAAGAGATTGAGTGGGATGACGAACAGGCTGAAAAGCAAGGCTATGACCACTTTATGTTAAAAGAAATATATGACCAACCAACTGTTTTTGAAGACGCTATTCGTGGGCGTATAAATATGGGGGATGGGACCGCTCATCTGGGTGGGTTAAATATGACAGATGATGAGATGAGGGGTATTGAAAGAATAATTTTGATTGCTTGTGGTACTGCAAGTTACGCAGCTATGATTGGTAAGTATGCCTTTGAGCGTTTGGCAGGCATCCCAACCGAAGTAGATGTCGCTTCAGAGTTCCGTTATAGAGATCCAATTGTAAATGACAAAACACTGGTCTTTGCAATTAGTCAATCTGGTGAGACTGCTGATACATTGGCAGCTGTCCGAGAAGCCAAAAGAAAAGGTGCCTTTGTTCGAGGTGTTGTAAATGTAGTTGGTTCAACTATTGCTCGTGAGACTGACGGTGGAAGTTATATTCATGCTGGGCCAGAGCTCGCGGTTGCTTCTACCAAGGCCTATACAAATATGGTGGCAATCATGACGCTATATGCTTTACAATTTGGTCGTCTAAAACGTATCACACCAGCCACAGGTCAGCGTTTAATTAAGGCTTTGCTAGAAATTCCAGAAAAGATGAATAGTATTTTGAAACAGACTGATGAAATTAAAAAAATAGCAGAGAAATACAAAGATAGTAGGGATTTTATGTATTTGGGGCGTGGAATAAATTTTCCTGTAGCGTTGGAAGGGTCTTTGAAACTAAAAGAAATTTCTTATATTCATGCCGAAGCCTATCCTGCCGGAGAGATGAAGCATGGTCCGATTGCACTATTATCACCGGAGTTTCCTGTCTTTGCTCTCATGACGAAGAACCAACTTTATGAGAAGACTCGTAGTAATATAGAAGAAGTAAGAGCAAGAGATACAAAAGTAATTTTGATTGCAAATGAGGGTGACGAAAATGCAAAAGAATTAGCTGATGATGTAATATATATACCTCCGACAATGGAGCTGCTTGAGCCTTTGCTAAATACAATACCACTACAAATTTTTGCTTACCATATGGCAGTATTGTTGGAAAAAGATGTAGATAGACCAAGAAATTTAGCAAAGAGTGTAACCGTGGAGTAATCAGTGAAATTAACGCTATGCAAATTACAGCAACGATATTTAAAAGTCCTGTTGAAGAAAATAAAGTAAGAGAAATAATCCAAGCCGGAGCAGATATCTTGCGAGTTAAGTTTGCTCACGTTTCAAACGAGGATGCTTTGGAGGTTGTTAAGGTGGTAAGACGAGTAATAGATGAAGAAAAAACTGATACGAAAATATTAGTTGATCTGCCTGAGCACAAAATCCGTATTGGTAGTTTGGAATTGGGTAAGGAGAATGTAGAGAAAAATAAAACATACATTCTGCGTCCGGCCAAATTTAGTAAAACTATAGAAGATTTTATTCCAGTGGATGCACTAGATTTTAAAAACTTTTTTGAGGTAGGAGACAAAATTATGATTGGCGATGGTGAAGTATTCTTTAAGATAAAAGAAATTGTTTCTGAGAGGCAAGTAAAAATAGTTTTCCCTGATGGTGGTTTTGTAGATCAGTACAGAAGTATTATTTCCAATCGATTGGCTGACGACCTAAACCATTGTGAAATTGCAACCGATTCTCTCAAGCTTTTCAAAGATATTAAGCCAGATTATGTTGCTCTGTCTTTTGTGGCATCAGCTAGTTATATACAGTGTGTTCGCGGGCAAATCAAAGAGCTGTATGGTGATAGCTGGCAACCAAAGATTTTGGCCAAGGTAGAATCAATGGGGGGGCTCAATAAGATAGAAGAAATAGTAGATGCGGCAGATGAAATTGTAATTGCTCGTGGAGATTTGGGTGTGACTACAGACTATACCAAGGTTATTTTGGAACAAAAAAAGATTTGTCATTTGTGTAACAAAAAAAATAAATCAGTAATTGTAGCTACTCAGATTTTGGGAAGCTGTTTGCAAAAATCAGTTCCGGCCAGATCAGAGATTGCAGATCTTACCAATATAATTTTGGATGGCGCGACAGGTATCTGGCTATCGCAAGAGACTAGTCTACATAGTAATCCTGGACAAGTAGTTAAAGTAGCAAAAAATATAATTAATACAATTGAGGCTAGCTATGAAGTATAAAGCAATAATTTACGATATGGACGGTCTGCTAGTTGATAGTATGATTCACTGGCTTGAGTTGGATAGAATATTTTTTGAGCCAAGAGGGATAAAAATAACTGAAGATTTGGTAAGACAGCTCACTGGTAAGAGCGAAAAAGAAAATCTAGCATTTCTGAAAAAGGAATTCAATATGGGTATAGAAATGGATGATCTTTTTGCAAAAAGACGCGAACACATAGATATTATATACAGAGAAAAAACCATAGACATGCCAGGTGTTGATGTCTTGATAAAAAAAGCTAAGGAAATAGGCCTAAAGCAAGCCGTAGCTTCTGGGGCGCCACATCATACTATAAAAATAGTGGCTGAGCGTTTTGGTTGGGTAGATCATTTTGACGAATTACTTTCAGTAGAGCATGTTGAGCATCGTGGAAAACCAGAGCCAGACGTATTTTTGCATACTGCCGAGAAGCTCGGTATAAAGCCAGAAGAGTGCGTGGTGTTGGAAGATGCAGAAAATGGTGTAGTCGCTGCCAAGCGGGCTGGAATGGCTTGTATTGCTGTGCCAGACAAGAGGTGGAGCTTTGGAGATTTCAGTGAGGCAGATTTGGTTGTTGATTCATTAGAAAATAAAGAAGTTTATAAATTTTTAAGCATTGATTTAGACTGATTAAAACAGATATGCACAAAGAAAGTGATTTAACTAAAAAAATAATAGGGCTCGCAATGCAGGTTCACAATGAAATCGGTCCAGGATACCAAGAAAGTATTTATCATAACGCAATGATTGTTATTTTAGAAAAAGAAGGATATATGTTTGAAACAGAAAAAGAAATTGATGTATTTTTTCAAAAAAAGTTAGTTGGTTCGTTTCGTCTGGATTTATTAATAGAAAATAGAGCTGTAGTAGAATTAAAGGCTGTAGTAGGCGAGATGCCAAAGATTTTTAAAACTCAAACAATATCTTATTTAAAGGCGAGTAATATCGAGGTTGGGTTGTTAATTAATTTTGGCAACCCAAGTCTGGATGTAAAACGACTTGCTCGTTATCATAATTATAATCAGTATGAATCAGTCTAAATCAATGCTTAAAATAGTAGTAGTGGGCGGTGGAAATGGTACAGCCATTACACTTAACGCTGTAAAAAAAATAGATGCTGATTTGCAGATTTCTGCTGTGGTCTCCATGAGTGACTCTGGTGGTTCGACTGGAAGGCTTAGAAATGAATTTGATACCTTGCCTCCAGGAGATGTTATGCGGGCAGTTCTTGCAATGTCTCCATATCATTACCCACTTCTTAAAAAAATATTTTATAAAAATAGGTTTGAAGGTGTTGGAAAATTAGATAAGCATAATTTGGGAAATTTATTTTTAGTTTTGACTGAGAAATATAATAGCGATTATATTCAGTCCATAAGGGCATTAGAGCAATCTATTGATGCCGTTGGCAGGGTTTATCCTGTGACACTGAATAAAACAGATTTGGTTGCAGAATTGGACAATGGCGATGTGATAAAAGGTGAGGCCGAACTCGATGAGCCGGAGTATGATAAGAAATTGCGAATTAAAAAAGCCTGGTTAGAGCCTGCAGCTGAAATTTATGAAGATGCTGCGAAGACTCTAGAAGAGGCAGACTATATTTTACTTGGGCCAGGAAGCTTGTACACTAGTATTGTGGCGACTACTCTTGCAAAAGGATTTAAAGAAGCAGTAGAAAAGTCCGGGGCAAAACTTATTTATATTGCTGGTAATGCACGCCACACTGATGGTGAGACTGGCCCCAAGAAGGTTGATGTGGCTGTAAAAGAATTGGAAAGTTATTTGCCGAGGAAATTGGATATGGTTGTTTATAATAATCATAAGTTAAGCGAAAAAGAGCAAGATTTTTATAATTCTCGTGGTTGGGAACCAATCCCTTGTGATATAGAGAATTGCGACTGCGAGGTGGTACAAGGTGGTTTTGAGAGAAGTGGCGGGGGATTGTGTGATGAAAAATTAAGTGGTATTTTGAAAAATATTATTCTATAAAAATATGAATATAAAAAAACAAACTATAGACGAAAAATACGTAATTAAATTTACCGCCGAAATTGATGATAAAGATGCTGGTAGAGCTTTTTTGTATTTGATTTATAATGATTTGCATGCCGAACCATATGCTTTACTTGAAGATGTTTTTGTAGAAGGTGAATATCGCAGCCAAGGCGTTGGTCGTGAGCTAGTAAAAGCTGTGATAGAAGAAGCTAAGGGCTTGGGGTGTTATAAATTAATCGGCACATCACGCCATTCTCGTGAAAATGTCCATAGATTTTACAAGAGTCTGGGCTTCAAAGATCATGGAGTAGAGTTTAGAATTGATTTTTAAACACCGAATAAACAGAAGACAAGCTTGTCTGCGGGCAAGGATTATACTGAATACAAACTTGATTTATGATAAGAAAAATTCTTGATCTCCATATTCATTCCAAGTATTCTAGAGCCTGTTCTCCAGGCTTGGAATTACCTAGTATTGCTGCAGCTTGTGAGGTTCGTGGAATAAATATTGTGGCGACGAGTGATTTTACGCATCCTGCTTGGTTTAGTCATATGCAGGATTTTTTAATAGAAGATACTTCTGGAATATACAAATTAAAAGATGGTTCGTCGTCAACCCGTTTTATTTTGGGAACAGAGTTGTCCTGCATTAAGAAACATAAAAACAAAACTAGGCGTATACATGTTTGTGTATTCGCGCCAAATTTGGAAGTGGTAGAGAAGTTTAACAACAGATTAGAAGAGATGGGGTTTAATTTGAAATCAGACGGCCGTCCAATTTTGGGTTTGCCTGTAAAAGAATTATTAAAAATAATGTTAGAGATTGATGAACGTATGGTGATGATTCCGGCTCATGCTTGGACACCATGGTTTGGTATTTTTGGTAGTAAGGGTGGTTATGATACGCTAGAAGAAGCGTTTGAAGAACTAGCTCCACATATTTTTGCAATTGAAACCGGATTATCTTCTGATCCAATTATGAACTGGCGTTTATCAATGTTGGACAATATCACACTTATTTCCAATTCAGATGCACACTCTTGTGCAAAACTGGGCCGAGAAGCAAATGTAATGCAGTTTAATTCTGACAGTGAGGTTGCTTATGATGAGATAATGAGAATTTTGCGAGAAAATGATAAAGAAAAATTTTTGTATACAATAGAATTTTATCCAGAAGAGGGTAAGTATCATTACGACGGACACAGAGACTGCAAATTTGTTTGTGCGCCCGATAAAACAGAAAAATTAAAAGGAATTTGCCCGAAATGCAAAAAACCACTAGTTATTGGAGTTGAAAATCGTGTGCACGAATTATCAGATAGAAGTATCGAAGATATAGAAAAAATAAGAAGTAAAAAGATTCCCTATAAAAGTCTCGTTCCTTTGCCAGAGATAATCGCCGATGTTTTTGGTTGCGGAGTTAATACAAAAAAAGTAAAAGCAGAATATGATAGTTTGATAGAAAAAATTGGCAATGAGTTTTATATTTTAATTGAGGCAGATTTGAAATTAATAGAAAAAAATACTTCAAAACAAATTGCAATTGCAGTAGATAGAGTTAGAAAGGGAAAAATTTTTGTTAAGCCTGGCTACGATGGGGAATTTGGTATAGTAAAAGTTTTTGGGGATGATAAGGATAGGGGGCTTGGTAAGCAAGTATAGCTGGACTTGGAGTAATTTTTTTAAATAAAAAAACATCCCGATTTAGCCGGGATGTTTTTGTTGAAAGAATTTTATCTTTTCTTTCTGCGAGTTACCTTTTTCTTAGCAGTTTTACGTTTAGCTGGCTTACGCTTTTTGGTTGCTTTTTTCTTTGCAACTTTACGCTTTTTAGCTGGCTTACGCTTTTTAGGAGCAGCTTTTTTCTTCTTAGCTGGCTTACGCTTTTTGGTTGCTTTTTTCTTTGCAACTTTACGCTTAGCTGGCTTTTTCTTAGCTACTTTCTTTTTGGCAACTTTACGCTTTTTAGGAGCAGCTTTTTTCTTCTTAGCTGGCTTACGCTTTTTGGTTGCTTTTTTCTTTGCAACTTTACGCTTAGCTGGCTTTTTCTTAGCTACTTTCCTTTTAGCAACTTTACGTTTTACAACTTTCTTCTTAGCTGGTTTACGCTTGGCTACTTTACGTTTAGCTGGTTTACGTTTTTTAGCAGGCATATGTACACCCCCTTTCATTTTATAGATAAATATTTTTTGATGTTACCATGGTACACACCAAAATATTTTTCAGAAGTTTTTACAAGACAAGCATTGCTGTAAAAAAATCTTTGTAAAATTTTTTAGTAAATAAAAAAATTTCAATCGACCTTGATAGTACTATTATAGTTTGTTTTATGTTTTTTTGATATAGTTTAGACAAAAAAACTGTGTATAACTTTTAATTTTTTAAAAAAGTTTTTTATTATTTTTTTGGAATAAAAAAACTTTCGTGTGAGAACGAAAGTTTTGAATTTTATTTTATTTTTTTATTTCCAGCTCTTCTTCTTTTCCATACCCTAATATCAAAAACATAATTATACTACCAAAACAAATTCCTATTAAATTTAATAAATATAAAATAGTGCTAGACTCTAGTGCACCCCAATTTTTTATAGCTATAGACAAACCCATAACACCAAGTGGAGGGATTATGGCGGCTGAGATTGCTATACCAACTATCTTTTCTGATAAATTTTTTCTGGCATATGCAAATGATCCAGCAGCACCAGACAAAATAGCAACTATGAAATATAGCAGGTCTGGTTTTGTGCGACTAATTATCTCGGCAGTGGATCCAAGCCTGCCTTCCTGTACTACTATAATTATGAAAGCAAAGAAAATTGCCATAAAAACGGCTAAGGCTGTACCAGTTAGGATTGACAGTAGAGACCTGCCAACGCCCTTCCAGTTTGTCAAAATCAGGTTTAAGGAAAAACCAAAAAGGGGTGTAATTAGTGGTGCTACTACCATGGCACCAATTATTATGGCTGCATTATTCAAAACCAGACCCACAGTAACGATGCTCGTAGACAGCGCAATTAGAGTAAAAAAATCAACCGAAGGCCGACTGTATTGCTCTAGATGTTTTTCTGTATTTTTCTTTACCCTTTCTTTTGAGGACAAAAAACCAAACATATTAATTTATTTGTAGTTTTAATAATACTATATAGTCGAGTAACTCTTTTAATTTCTTATTTGCTTCTCGGCACCATTTATAACCAAATTGTTCTGTATGCCAAAGTATAACCTCTGGTTTTTTGAAAAATTCGATTAATTGTCTAATGATTTTTTCAAATTGTTTCATTGCGGCCTTAGTTTTAAATTTTACATGTTTTAATTTTAAATTATAACTAACCAAGCGCTTGTAGCTAAACAAATAAATTTTGGACAGCTCGGTTAGGGGCATAATATTTTCTATTCTTTCTGTGTGCATCACATCCAACATATCGGCATCTTCTAGGATATCCAATAAAATCCTTTCTTTTTTTCTAAGAAGGATTTTTGTAAGCAGTTTCCCCGTTCCGGTGCTTTTACAAAAAATGATTTTTATTGCCGTGCTAGGGACATATCCAAATAACCATAGTCTTAGGCAGGATTTTAATAACATAAAGGCTGAAATAAGATCATCCAAGAATACCATCCAGAAAATTGAGGGATATTTGGTGATAGTGCGTGATACATCGTGCCAGTAGGCAGCCAAAATCAGGGCGTCTTTTTGTCGGCCGCGTATATTCATGTCTTTACAAATGTTTTCAACATTTATTACCACTCTTTTTACATGACTTAGCCCATGAATTGGATCAGAAGAGTCCTTCATTGCCTTTTGAGCTTGGATTACGAGTTTTTTTATTTTTATATGTTTCATACAGTAATATTCTATCATTTTTGAAGAAAAAAATCAATACCCAGTGTCTACGCCCAAGGTCTTGATTTATTTATTAATTTTTGCTATAATATTTCCGTAATACTAGTAAATACGTGTCCATAGCTCAGGGGTTAGTCCCGATACATCGGGATATAACGTTGGGGTTGGTGGGGCTAAGCAAAACAAGACATCACAAGCGCCCATAGCTCAGGGGTTAGAGCACAACGCTTATAACGTTGGGGTCGATGGTTCAAAACCATCTGGGCGCA
>JABIBU010000012.1 GCA_018652595.1 Candidatus Magasanikiibacteriota bacterium
AGATTTATTTTATAATTTTAGTTTTAGTTATTGTGCTGATGATGGTTTGTCAGACGAGAAGTTGGATGATTTGCCGTTTTTAGATAATGCACTGGAATTTACAGGTAATACGGCTGAAGTAATTGGTTCGTGTTTGGTGGGTAATAATCCATGTATGGACGATGGAATGTGCGATAGCGGTTTGGTGATTGTGCCTGGATTAGACCAGCCAGTTGGTATGGTATCGGATGACTTTGGTGTTTGTTGGGATACCATCTTCAATTTGGCATATATACAGTCTGGCGATAACGGTGAGGAAAATCCAGTATTCTGCTCGTCTGATCAAAATTGTTTGGATTTGGCTGGTGAAAATGCAATATGTAAAAAGGATTTACAAAAATTTAATAATACTTGCCAGTTACCTGAAGTAGATAAATTGTTTGCAGTTTTATCCCAAGATACCCTCCGTCGTTATGTGTTCTTTAGTGACAAAAACGACGATGTCTTTGGAGTTCAGATTTTTAAGAATTCTGCTGAGACAGATGAATTTGAGGCAAAACCAATTAATCAGTGGTATGCTGAGAGATTTGATAATTTGGCTCAGATGCAGACTATTACTTTGGCAGGTTACCCGGGTCTAACAGATGGTAGAAATTACTATGTAAATTCCTTGAACCAAACTCCAGGTGGAGGAATTTATAGTAATGTATATCTATTTAGTGTAAATAAAGATGCTCAGCAAAATACATTGCAGATGTTTGAAAAAATTCTTAATTCTATTGAATTTAATATAAATATTACTGATCACGGTTATTGTTTGGAGAATGGTATTCTACCTGAGAATGGTTTACCAATAGAGGATGGTATAAATTCAATAACTAGTGTGGATTGTGTTACGGACTTTGACTGTAGGGATTTGTATGGTGAGCCACTCGAGAGTACCAATGGAGTCTGTTCCAATGCCAAGACCAAGATGTTTAGGGACTTGTCTCGCCTACCAAAGATAGGCGAATTACAAAATAGGATAATTGATCCTAACGATTTAAATTTTCCAGAATTAAAGTCAGGTACATTTTTACCGGGTTATACAGTATCTAGATGGCCAACCTCTTGGTCAACATTTGGAGTTCAAGATGAAATAAATGCTTGGGTGGGTTGTAATATTGATGAAAATGGTGATATAGATGATAACATAGATAGTTATACATGTTGGAATGCTGTTAGTTCTACCTATCATTGTCCAACTTTTTCTAGTGTATATGAATATAAATATAATGTTGATTCAGGTTATTATATGCTTCATGGGCCATTAGAGTATTTTGAGAAAGGAAGCCTTATGGTAGAGTATTTTATTGATGAGGATTATTATGATACAGAGCCTTGGTGTTTGAGTGAGGCTTTTGACGAACCAATTGTTTTTAGTCCTTTTGGTGAAAAATGTGGTGACGGGATTGTAAATCCGGATGAGCAGTGTGATCCACCAGGAAGCACGGTACCAAGTCAGACAGGTATTATAGGTGAAAATGAGGGAACGTGTACGGATGGTTATAATACTCAGACTTTTCCTATTGCTGATTGTTCATCTGACTTAGATTGTGGTTTTAATTATGAGTTATTGGATGGTTCAATTGGGTATACTGACAAAAATGGTTTTTGTACTTTTGGAGACGAACCAATTATTGATGTTGATAAATCAACCTTAGAAAAGAAATATGTCTTTGGTTGTGATCAGCATAGTGATTGTCTTAATAAAAATACTTACGCAAATAGATTGGAAGAAGGTAATAGTGGTTTGGTTGCCACTTCAATAGGTGGAGAAGAATTTGAAGTGGGTGATGCTAGTTTTGATGAATATTTCTTGATGTCACCAGCGGAAATTGGGTGTCAAGTTCCATCTAATGAGCTCAAAGAAGGTGTTGTGTGCTTGGGTCCAGAAATTCAGTATCAAACAGGTGCCTGTCCTCAGGGTCAAATTGCTTTCAAATCTTGTTCTAATAGTTGCGAGTGGGAATATTCTTCATGTAAGACAACATATGAATGTGGTAATGCCGTGGTTGAACAAGGGGAGAATTGTGATGACGGGGCCTTAAATGGTACTTATGGACATTGTGCTGATGAAAATAGTTTTC
>JABIBU010000017.1 GCA_018652595.1 Candidatus Magasanikiibacteriota bacterium
AGATATTATTGTGAGGAGGAGTGTTTGCATAAATTTGTGTTTTATCGTTATCGTAGGGAACAGGCACGCCTGTTCCTCATGGATGTACCATTTTTCTTTATTATCAATACCCACATTATACCAGATCCCACCTTTTAATCAAGGTCGCATTTTGGTATAATTTTATATAATTATGCACACAAAAAGAAGGAGAAAACCGAATCGTTGGGCAGAATTTGATTATAATTCGCCGGCGTTTTATTTTGTTACGATTTGTACAGCACGACGACAATTGTTTTTTGGTAAAATTGAAAATGAAAAAATGATTTTAAATAAATTTGGTCAGATTGCACAGGACTGTTGGTTAGATGCTTTGAATCATTTTCGCGGTATTGAATTGGGTGAATTTATTGTAATGCCAAATCATGTGCATTGTATTGTGGTGATTACTGGCGATGGTGGCGTTGCGAGGAATGGGCATGCCCATTCCCTACGAGATATGCGATCACACCAAAAATTACCCACCATAATTGGCTCATACAAATCTGCGGTAACCAAAAAAATAAACAAATTGGGTATAAATATTACTTTTGGTTGGCAAAAATCATATTATGATCATATAATCCGCAATGAAAAATCGTATTATAATATTCAGCAATATATAATGAATAATCCCGCCAATTGGGTTCGCGATAGGAATAATATATTTTGAAAATCAAATTTAATAAACAAAAAACCACCCATCGCGTAGGGAACAGGCACGCCTGTTCCTCAATCACAATAATCGGGTGTTTTTTGTCCTGTTTGTGCTCGCCTACCGGTAGGCAGGCACAAAATAGGGGTGCCGGTTTTGAATGTGTCCGGCGCACAAAAGAGCAGTTTCGGTTGTTAGGAGAATGAAATATCCTCGGTATTTTTGGTGATCAGGTTTTTGAGTATGCATTGAACATGGTTAGCTACTTCATTTAGTCCTAGGCGTTCGTGAATCTCCCAGCACTCTATTTCAAGGACTGTTTGATAGTGCTCTCCTTTTGGTGTTGGGGTGGTTTGGAAAAAAGGAGCAGACTCTCTGTTCTCGTCTCCTGTCATCGTAATTATCCACTGAACATGGATTCTTTTTGTTCTTTTTTTGGAACCTCGACCAGAACTTATAATAACTTTGACTGTAGTAGAATCGCTTGTGAGGATCCCTATTGCTGTTATTACATGCTCAAGTCCTGGGATGATCGATTCATCCCAATCACAAAGATCATCTAACGCTTCCATGACCAACCTCCTTGTTCGTCACACCATTGTGACCATATATACTACTAAGATATCCATTACTTGTCAATAATTATCAACAATATAGTTTGACAATTTGGCTTATTTAAAATATAATATAGATATATAAAAAAAGTGTTGAATAATTTTGACACTACAAAATATGGAAAATAAAGACATTTTGAAAAACTTAGGGCTGGATGAGCATGAGTCAAATATTTATTTGGCTTTATTGCGTCTAGGTGGTTCTAGGGCTAGTGTGATTGCAAAAGATGTTGGCTTGAAAAGAACTACTGTCTATCCCATCTTAAAAACGCTTGCTAGTAGAAGTTTTGTAAAGGTTTATTTTAGAAAAAATACTAGATTTTATTATGCACAAAAACCAGCTCGAGTAGCAGCTATTTTTGAGAAAAAACTAGAGTCATTTGAAAGTATTATTCCCAACCTTGAGACTATAGAAAAAAAACAAGCAAGCTTATTTGGGCTTAGGTTTATAGAAACAATGGATGAGTTAAAAGAATTTTATGCTGGGGTTTTGGATGAATATAAAAATAAAGACTATCTTATTATTGGAAGTGCTCCTGCGTGGGAGGGTTTAGACCCAAAATTCTTTATTAAGTACAGAAAAGACAGAGCAAAAAATAAGATCAGAACCAAACTGATACTATCGTCCGAGTCAAAAGACATCAATCCGGAAGAAAAGGAATTGTTAAGAGAGTATAAGTACTTGCCTGCTAAGTATAAATTTAAGAGTACTGTTGATATTTTTGATGATAAGATTTTGGTAGTCAGTCCAGAGTTAGCGTCCTTGGCCGTTGTAATTGCCGTGCCTGCCATGGTGGATGTATTCAAGAGTGTTTTTGATATGTTGTGGGACACAGTGGGTCTTGCCAAGAAATAAATTTTGTGTTATCATCATGTTAGTGAGATAAAGGCCTCATAGTTCAATGGATAGAATAGGACACTCCTAACGTCTAGATCTAGGTTCGATTCCTAGTGAGGCCACAAATATTAGATCTGGGTTCTGGGCCCAAGGCCCACCAGCCTTGGGCTGGGATTCGTACTGGGGACACGATCATAGAGTAAAACACGGCGAAGCCCTAAAAGTATAGAGTAATGTATACAAATACACCTGAAATGGGTGTATTTTGTTTTATCTGCCTGTGAATAGGAATGTTCCACGGGCAACAAAAGTGGATAAGGTGTGGTTAAGTGGGGTTAAAAGTGGATAAGTCTCTGATACACAAAGATTTTGATACATTTTTGGTTTTGTCAAAATAAACATTTAAACATGGTTTTTTAAGAAAAGTTGCACGTGGAACAATAGCAGGGGATTAATTGATTTTTTAGATAAAATATTGAGTAAATAAGTGGTTTATTTCTATATTATTATATTATTTACCTATATACAGCTATAAAATAATGTCGTACAATAAAACCTCGTTTTGTCCCCTCCTTTCGAAGGAGGGGTAGGACCCCGATTCGCATCGGGGCCGGGGTGGTTTGCTCCTGTGCGCTAATAGTACTGCATTAATGCGAACACCACCCCCGCCTGCCATGCTTGGCAAGGCCTAGCGGGCAGGCCACCCATCCCGATTGTGATCGGGACGAGGTGCCCCTCCTCCACAAGGAGGGGACAAATACACTGCTTTTTTGCTAGTTTTGTGGTAGAGTATCAATATGATAGTTTTTTAAAATATGCTATACTTCATCTATAAATATAACCAGCTTGTATGAAAATAAAATTTCCATTTGTAAAACACGATGAAATGCATCCTGTGTTTGAATATAATAAAATCGATGATAGTATCTTTGTTGGCACCAATCAATGTTGTCAGACTCATTTTGATGAAGAATTGTTAAAAAAGGGTGTTACAGTGGATATTTCTCTAGAACAAGAGAGTTTAGACGCCCCGTTTGGTGCAGAGATGTTTCTTTGGTTACCGACAAAGGACCACACACCGCCAAAACAAGATCAGCTAAAACTCGGCGTGCAAATGATTGATGTAGTGCTCGCACAAAACAAAAAAGTCTATGTTCATTGTAAAAACGGACACGGTCGTGCACCAACCATGCTTGCTGCATACTATATTTCCAAAGGCTTGGGTGTGGAAGATGCAATAAAGAAGATTCAAGACAAGCGCAAATCTATTCACCTTGACCAAAATCAAATTGATGCTTTGGAAGAGTTTAAGACTGGTGTATAATATAAATATTATTTAGAAAATTAATATAAATTTTATGTTACAAGAATTAATCGTAAACCTTATTCAATTCCTGGGTCTTTTTATTGAGTATGTGGGCCTAGCTTTTATTGCGGGGTCTGTTTTGATTGCTTTGGTAAAACTACCAATGAAAAAATACACAATGGAGATCGTGCGCGGATCACTTGCAAAGAAAATAATTTTTGGTTTAGAATTTGTTATTGCTGCGGATATTTTACTCGCTACTGTGGCAGATAACTTTGATGACATCCTTCGTCTTGGTGGAATAGTTTTGATTAGGATTATGCTTGGATATGCTTTGAGAAAAGAAATTATAGATGCTGGAGTTTAAGAAAATTTTAAAAAAAGAAAAACCCACCAATTTGGTGGGTTTTGTGGACCATAAGGGATTCGAACCCTTGACCCCCGCCATGCCATGGCGGTGCTCTAGCCAACTGAGCTAATGGCCCGTAAAACAAATACATAATATCATATATTGAAAAATAAATCAAGAGTTTGTTTGTTGGGTGGGAGAGGTTAGAACGTCCTCCTCTCCTTTATAAGGAGAGGAGACAGAGGTGAGGTGATTGGGCGAGTGAATAAGAAAAAACGAAGCTTAATTCATGCTTATAGTTTCTGCTAGACCTCACCCCTAACCCCTCTCCTTATAAAGGAGAGGGGGAGCTTGACTATTTTGCAAAAAAGTTATAAAATAACATCAAAATTCACCTAGAATAAGCAAATATTATGTTAAGTCTCGGAATCGTTGGGCTTCCCAACGTAGGAAAATCTACACTCTTTAATGCTTTGACTCGTAGCAAGCAGGCTGATGCACAAAACTATCCGTTTTGTACCATCGAGCCAAATGTGGGTGTGGTAGAAGTACCAGATGAACGATTATCAAAACTTGCCGAAGTCTCAAAGTCCAAAAAAACTATTCCAACAGCAATAGAATTTTATGATATTGCAGGACTTGTAAAAGGTGCCTCAGAGGGCGAGGGTCTTGGTAATAAGTTTTTATCTCACATTCGCGAGACCGATGCGATCGTTCAGGTTGTGCGTGCTTTTGAGGATGGAAATATTACACATGTGCATAATAAAATTGACCCAAAGGATGATGCTGAGGTAATTAATTTAGAATTAATAATGGCTGATTGGCAAACGATTAGTAAGAGATTAGAAAAAACAAAAAAATCTGCAAAAGGTGCGGCACTAAAAGACGCACAAAAAGAATTAGATTTACTAGAAAAATTAAATAAGCAATTGGAAGATGGTGGACCAGCACGAAACTTAGATTATACTGATGATGAAAAAGAAATTTTGCGTGATTTGCATTTGCTTTCTATGAAACCAATACTTTATGTTGTAAATTCTGACGAACAAGGAACACCAAGTAATAATCTTGTAGAAGAAGGTGTGTCGCAGATTCAGGTTTGTGCAAAACTAGAAGCTGAGCTCGCAGAACTTTCACCAGAGGACGCTGTGGAATATATGAAAGAACTTGGAATGGAAACTTCTGGTCTGGATAAATTAATTACAGAGAGCTATAAATTACTTGATCTTGTTACTTATTTTACATCAGGCGAACCAGAGACACGTGCTTGGACAGTAAAACGTGGTGCCAAAGGTCCAGAAGCTGCTGGTGTGATTCATACTGATTTTGTAAAAGGTTATATCAAAGCCGATGTCTGTAAGTGGGAAGATTTTGTAGAGAATAATGGCTGGTCTGGTATAAAAGAGAGTGGAAAACTTCGACTAGAAGGCAAGGAATATGTGGTAGAGGATGGTGATACCATTTATTTCCATGTTGCGACGTAAAATTTAGAATACACAGTGCACGATGAAAACCACCTAATATGTGGTTTTTTGTATAGGATAATGTATACAAATGTGTACGAAACAGTGGATAAAAGGCTAAAACAGTGGAAAACTCGCTGTTTTTTGTTGGGAAACCTCATTGTTTTTGGATTATCCACTGTTTTTTACACAGAAATCTGTGTATAAATGTATACAATAGTCTATACATTGTGGATAACTCTGGGGACAAGTGTTGATAACTGTGGATAAAATTTGTTTTAATCTATCTTTTAGTGAAATGTATAGAGTAGTATATACATTTTTTCTTCTTAAAAATGGCTTGAAAATGGCTTAGGTTAGCCAAAAAACAAGAGTTTATCCACAGGGTATTGACAAAACCCTAAAAATGTGCTATAATATACTCAGATCATTAAAAACTAGGATTTGTTATTCTCAACTAGATTGAGAGCAGCAATCCCCTTTTTACTGCCCATATTTCGGGCTTACTCTTGTCTCAAAAACTACATAACTACTCCATCTTCATAGCCTAGGAGTACAAAAACAAAAATAAAAGTTCAAAAGTAGTACAAGACGGAAGCTAGCTCGAAACGGTGCTTTTCCACTAATGCGCTATGTGCTAACGCCTTAGCGTCGGAAATCCACACCATCCGGTGGTAGAAGGGCGACACCTGTCTCTACGGACAGCTTGTCGTTTAGGCGATCATAGCTCTAAAGTATTATTTAGGCCTGCGATCGCCTAGAAGGCCGGTCCTGGAGATTATAAAGGCAGTACGCCGTAAAATAATACTTCGGGCGCTTACTGCCTTTTTTTATTGTTAATTTTTTAGCCTTTTCTTGTGTAGGGTAAATAACTCTTGCCAAACCTTGTAATTTCTGGTATTATTGGTATAATTAAATTGTATTTAGTAAAGTAAAAATATATGACTAAGAAAAAGAATGCTCACGATCAAGACTTTTTGAAAAAAATAAAAGGAATTTTATTTTCGGAGAAAGAAAGACTAGAAAAAGAGTTGGCAAAATTTACCACAAAAAACAAACATGGAGATGGTGATTACGATGCCACCTATCCAGAGTATGGTGACAAGGACGACGAGAATGCCCAAGAGGTGGCACAGTATACTGCCAATAAACCTTTGGAGATTGCTTTGGAAAAAGAATTGCGCGATGTTAATAAATCTATGGAGCGCCTAGACACAAAAAAATATGGTGTTTGTAAATATTGTGACGAACCTATCGAAGAAAAACGTTTGATGGCTCGTCCTACTTCTGGTGCTTGTGTTAGTTGTAAGAAGACTTTGACACAAGAAGCCTAACATACCCACAGGGCATCCCTCTACGGGGACAATATACACGATACACATATTAAAATACAATATGAAAAATAAAATCCGTCTGACAATATATATTTTTGTTAGCGGATTTTTTTTGTTTTTGGATCAGGTTTTGAAATATTTTGCCAGGAGCAATTCGGAATTTAGCTTTTATGTTTGGAAGAATTGGTTAGGGTGGGAATATTTTGAAAATGCTGGGATTGCTTTTTCAATTCCGTTTCCTGGTTGGTTGGTTGTGTTGCTTACTCCGATTGTTTTGCTTTTGGTTTTTGTTTGGATAGGGAAGATGAAGAATAAAAATCATTGGGTTTATCTAGCTACGTTTTTAATTTTTTCCGGAGCAATATCTAATTTTATTGACCGCATATTGTTTGGTTTTACTATTGATTATCTACGATTATTTACTGGTGTAATAAATATCGCTGATGTAGTGATTGTGGTAGGGGCGGGGATTTTGGTTTTGGGTGAGCTTAGAAGAAGAGAGGGTGGTTAATCCGTGTAGTTGCAAGTAATAAATACTAGAAGTAAAAAACACCTTAGAAAATGAGGTTTTTTTATTTTATATTATTCCACAAGAAGTTAAACATAAACCTTTGGGCTTCCACAATATCCATGCTTTCAATTTCAACTGCTAATAGTTCTTTTTTTTCAGCAATAAATATTACTTTGCGTGGCATAATATAAATTTCCGAGGTAAATGCACCTTGGTGTTCTGTTGGCAAATACTTAACTTCTCTTTTTAGGTCATAGTTCTTTTTTTGATGCTTGAGATTTATTGATTTGCTGTCAATGATTAATCGGGTTTTAATTCCTTTGTCTGCTCGGCGCTGGAGAAAGTCTGAAAAGAATTTTTCATCCAATTGTAACCAGTCAGTCTCAGCGGTTAGTATGTCATATTCTTTTAACCCCTTTTCTTTTAAAATGTTATTGTGCAGTTCTTTGATAGCAGATAGTCCTTTGTAAAATCTAACCATGGGTCGGTGTTCAGCAGTTTGATACATCGATAACAAGTCGCCTTTTACTTGTTTTATTAAATTATTTCGTTCCTCCATTTCATCTATGATTTTTCTAGGGTCTTCTATGGTGTAATGTTTAATTCTACCTTTTTTTACTTCTGTAACTAATCCTTTTCTTATTAATTCCTCTAGCACACTATAAGTAGTTGTTCTGATAATGCCTGATTTGCTGGCTATTTCATGACCATTACCCACCCCAAGCTCCAAAAGAGCTAAAAAGACTTTAATTTCTTTACTATCGAGACCGTAGCCATTGAGGGCTAGGGTTATTTTTTCATTGTTCATGTGTGTATGGTTTTGGTTTGACGATAGTTTCGTCATTTCTTTGGTTATATTATACCTTAAAATAAGCTATTTATCAAGTATTTTAATATTCTGTCCTAGCTCTTGACAAATACTTAAAAACACAGTATAATAATATGTTCAACAATTATGTTGGGCTAGGGGGAAAAATGGAAATAGTGGATATGGTAGTTGCCCTGTTTAAGAGTGTTTTTTCCCTCCTTCGGGGAGAAGAGCAAATCCTAGTAGCACGCATGCCTCTGGCCACTGTTGGTCAGAGCCTCGGGTTTGGGCTGGTAATCGCCAGTTTAAGGGTTGGGGCATTCTGCCTTGTGCCCGCCCTGTTCGTCATCGCATCTGTGGTGATCTTTGTCCTGCTGTGCGGGGCGATGAGCTTGTTCTTTGTCTTCATCTTCATCCCTCTTCTGGGGAAGACGATGTTTGTGGTCTTTAGCGTCACGATCTGCCAGTGGATTCTGCTGGCAAGCCTTACATTCAATGCCCTTTTTATTTGGGCATGGAGAGGCAGGAGAAAAAGTTGATCTTTTTAAGGTGCGCCGGGCACCTAGCACTCCTCCCGGCACCATCTTTCTGGTTACAATTTGTTTGTGATAAGAAAGCTATAAAAAACTTTCGTTGAAGCGGGGGTTTTTTGTTTGGCCAGCATGTAATAGGGGAAAAGATTTTTTGACTTTTTTTAATATATTTGAGATACTACTAGTGTATGAATTACAGACTATCAAAAACTACCTATATTAATTTTATGCTTTCAACTAGAAAGCGGTGGTTTGTTGTGTAATTTTTTAGAGATATTAACAACCACCCTTCGATAAGATCAGGGTGGTTTTTTTATGAGAAGAGTTTTTAATTGTGCTAGAAATCTTTGCTGGTGTGGTTGGAAGCTGTTCTTTATAACTAGTCGTTGATTTTACTGAGGGAGGGGGATGTGTCTACTAGAAAGGATTCTTTGGCGAGACTTGTTCGTGGTCATGCTGTAAACTACATTGACCCTGTTGGGATGGTGTTAAAAGAGGAGGGCGGAGAAGGGGTTCTGGAAGTTCGGCTTGATTCGAAGTATGGTGCATGGTTGGGTCTTGGGGGAGATGGTTTGGGCTGTGTTCCTATCAGGTCTACTGTCAGTGCAGAAGAGTTTTTTTCTTCTGTTGCGCTGGTGTGTCAGATTGCCTTTCCTGAATTTTCTTTGGCACAGGTCCCAGTCGTGTCTCGCGGTGGTTTGACTTTTTGGGATGGTGGAGGTGTCCCCCTAAGATTTCACAGAAAAAATAAACAGCTAACCGTGCTGGAGGCTGTGAATTTTTTCTTTTCTCTCAACCTATTTCTTTTGTCTCGCTTCGCTTTTTGCGAGGCGATCAGGCGTGGGCAGAGTGGTTTCCCACGAGAAGTGGGGAGGACAACCTTGGGAGACGTGGGAGACGTGGTTCACTGTCTGGGCAATTCTACAATACCCAGCATGCTTGCCAGAGTTGACAGCTCTGTCCTACTTTCTTACTGTAGAATTTTCGGCTAGCTGATTTTAAGGGGGTTCCCGATGGCTGTTCTTGTGTTTGCCCAAGCACCAAAGTGGGTCTGGCTTCGCCAGAGACACTTTGGTGCTGGGTTTACAAGTTACTCGCATCGGGAACAGTCAAAAGATTCTGACATTAGTTGGAATTTTTTGTTTTCTAAATAAAATCTTTAAGTTAATTATGGTATAATAAACTAAGTTAACTTAGTTTTATGTTCAAAAAAATAAATTCAGTTTCAGTTCTTGGGCTTGAGTGCGAACCGATTACAGTGGAAATAGACATGGGAAAGGGGTTTCCTGGTTTTGCTGTTGTTGGGTTGCCTGACGCAGCTATTCAGGAAGCAAAAGAGA
>JABIBU010000018.1 GCA_018652595.1 Candidatus Magasanikiibacteriota bacterium
CGTTGTGCCATTCGTGCGGGTCGGAACTCACCCGACAAGGAATTTCGCTACCTTAGGACGGTTATAGTTACCGCCGGCGTTCATCAGCGCTTCAGTTCAAAGCTTTGCCAATAAAGGCTAACCCATCCCCTTAACGTTCTGACACTGGCCAGGCATCGCCCCCTATACTTCAGCTTACGCTTTTGCAGGGAGCTGTGTTTTTGGTAAACAGTCGCATGAAGTCTTTAGCTGCGGCCCCATTGCTGGGGCAGGCCTTATCCCGAAGTTACGGCCGCTGTTTTGCCGAGTTCCTTAACCATGTTTCTCTTGTACGCCTTGGTCTTCTCGACCTACCCACCTGTGTCGGTTTGCGGTACGATTTGATATAGCCTAGCGCATATATACTCTTCTAGATGCTTCTCAAACGCGAGTTGACCTCCTCCGAAGAGTTGGTCTCCATCTTGCGAAACGTGTAGCCATACAACGCTCACACCATTGAAACATACATATATATACAAACTATACCAAGTGCAGGAATATTAACCTGCTCTTCCATCGGTTACGCCTTTCGGCCTGGCCTTAGGATCGACTAACCCAGGGACGATTCTCGTTGCCCTGGAAACCTTGGGTTTTCGGCGTGGATGTCTTTCACACCCATTTTTGCTACTTGTGCCTGCATTCTCACTTCCAAACGCTCCACCGGCCCTCACGGATCCGACTTCACTGCAGTTTGGAACGCTCCTCTACCACTCTATATTAAAAAAATATAGAATTCGCAACTTCGGTATATCACTTAGCCCCGGTACATTTTAGGCGCGAAAACTCTTGACCAGTGAGCTGTTACGCTATCTTTAAAGGATGGCTGCTTCTAAGCCAACCTCCTGGTTGTATAAGAGTTAACACCTCCTTTTACACTTAGTGATAATTTAGGGACCTTAGTTTGCGATCTGGGCTGTTTCCCTTTTGACTATGAAGCTTAGCCCCCATAGTCTGACTTGCATGCTTTTAATCTCTGGTATTCGGAGTTTGATTGAGGTGGGTATCCCGAAGGACCCCGACCTCATCCAGTGCTCTACCCCCAGAGGGAACGCATACAGCTAGCCCTAAAGCTATTTCGAGGAGAACCAGCTATTACTAGGTTCGATTGGAATTTCTCCGCTATCCACAGCTCATCCCCGCATGTTGCACGGTGCGTGGGTTCGGTCCTCCCTCTGTCTTTCGACAGAGTTCAACCTGGCCATGGATTGCTCACCTAGTTTCGGGTTATGTGCCAGCTACTTAATCGCCGGTTAAGACTCGCTTTCGCTACGCCTTCGGACCATAGGTCCTTAAGCTTGCAACTGACAGCATACTCACAGGCTCATTCTTCAATAGGAACACTGTCATCCCGTCACCCGAAGGTGACTTAAGATTCCAGCTCATTGTAAACATACGATTTCAGGTACTATTTCACCGCCCTCTCCGGGCTACTTTTCACCTTTCCCTCACGGTACTAGTTCACTATCGATCACCAAAAGTATTTAGCCTTACCGCATAGTCACGGCAGATTCAAACGGAATTTCACGTGTTCCGCCCTACTCAGGAACAAAGATATTTATAAGTCTATATATTTCGCCTACGGGATTATCACCCTCTATGATACTCCTTTCCAGGAGTTTTCGGCTATATATAAACTATAAATCCGGTTCTACAGATCACCGAGATCTCTGTCCTACAACACCTATATTACAACGGTCTGTCCTTTAAGAATAACGTCAAAATAAGTCCGAAGACCAATGAATCCATTATTCAACATAATATAGGTTTAGGCTGTTCCGCGTTCGCTCGCCACTACTAACGGAATCGAACTATAGATCTTCAATACACAGATCAGACCCGAAGGTAGAATCTGTGAATGAAAATCAATAGCTTTTACTTCTTTCTTTTCCTCTGGCTACTGAGATGTTTCACTTCGCCAGGTCTTCCCCATATACCTATGTATTCAGTATATGGTAACTCGACATTACTCAAGTTGGGTTCCCCCATTCGGAAATTTTCGGGTCAAAGGTTGCTTGGGACCTCGCCGAAACTTATCGCACCCTGCAACGTCCTTCATCGTCTTTTGGTGTCAAGGCATTCATCGTATGCTCTTATATTGTATACTGCGAAAACACAAAATTGTGCTTTTATTATGAAACCACCCGAAAAAAAATGGTTTCATATATTTGTACTTGCCACATTATAGATGACCGTAGCCATTTATATGTGGTATGCCACGCGATGACCTTAGCCATCTTGCGTGGTCTTTTCCTCTATATCCACGATTATCCAATGTCGGTCGAATAATACGTGGTCTGCTTTTAAACTTGAACTCTATTAAATTGTAATGAACCAATTACTTTCCAAAGCTTTCGTTACATATCACACTGATATATTCCACTGAAATGAAATGCATTAGTGTAATCTGTTTTGATTAATTCTATAAAAAAAGACTGCTAGCAAGCAGTCGGGTAACAATAAATTGTCTGCCCTAATTGCTTGGAATCTGCGAGTATAATTTTATAGAAGTAAACATTAGCTTGGTTGTTATGTTTATCTAGTGTTTTATACCCAGAGGTCCAAACGAAGTTAGGACTTGGTCGTCTTATTAGACGCTCAGCCATTTTACTATATTAATAGAACCTTGTCAAGCGAGTGGGTGTGGATAGATTGTGGGTTAATTCAACCTCTGATCCAACCCTCTCATAACCATCTCAAATTCTGCCTTTTTCTCCTCTCTAACCGGGTCTCCTGGAGGCAGATCTACTTGGGCTGGATTGACCAATGTACCATGTTTTCTAATCTGATAGTGCAAATGCGGTCCAGTAGACCAACCAGTAGACCCCACATAGCCAATTACTTGCCCCTGAACGACTTTTGAGCCGTATCTGATACCTTTTGCGTATGCCGATAGATGCGCGTACTGAGTCTCATAAACATCATTGTGATGAATATCTATATAATTTCCATAACCAGTTTTCCAGCCAGCAAAAGTAACGGTCCCATTGCCCACTGCCATGATAGGTGTACCAGCAGATGCAGCATAATCAATTGCTCTGTGCGGACCAGTATTTTGAGTTACAGGATGAAAACGCGCATAAGTAAATCCAGATGAAATATATTTATATTTAAGTGGTGCTTTCAAAAACTGCTTGATCATAGCCTCGCCTGCTTCATTATAATAAACAAGTTTTCCTTCATCGTTTTCAAATAAATATGCTTTGAATTCTTCACCAGCATTGGTAAAGCTTCCTGCCAAGACTTTATTTATTCCAACATACTCACCATCACGATACCTTTCTTCAAATAAAACTTTGAAACTATCACCCTTTCTCACTTCTACAGAAAAGTCCACTGTCCATGCAAAAATGTCGGCAAACTCCAAAATCAATTCTTCGGTGAGCCCAGCATCAAGCCCAGCCAACCATAAAGACTCTTCAATTGTTCCAGATAATTTATTTGTTTTTATTTCATATTCAATATCGATTTTCTCACTTTTATATTCTCCATTTTCTAATGAAACGTGCACAATTTCTTCCTTGTCTTTTTCGTACTCAAAATATTTTAACTGGCCAAGATCATCATAAGCAAATCGAAGTGGTTGACCAAGTCTAATGCTAGTAAAGTCATATGTAGAAGATGAGGAATCTAATATCTCCAGCATATCTGCATAGCCAATTCCATAGTCTTCCAAAATGGTAGCAAATGTATCGCCATCTTCCACCTGGCAATCCTTGATTTCAAACTGTGGCTCAGACGGCAATAATATTTCTTCTTCTTTTTGCAAATCTTCCACACTCAAAATACTACATCCGGACAGAAATACTGAAAAAACCAAAATTGTTAAAATAAAAACTTTATTCATAGTTTGTATATTCTACCTGAAGATGAAAAATATTTCAAGAATACAAAATTGACCTAGTCATAATGTAGCGATGTAATGCTACATCGCTACAGACTATGTCAATTATCATTTTTTCCAAAGCAATTTAAAATAAGCTCTATAATCATCTAAGATTTTTCTATACCCCTCTTGATAAATTTTAAATAAAGTGTTACATTATCCTTGATGCCGGCTCTAACATTAACTGATAACTAGGAGGATACAATGTGTGCGACACTACAACAAGAACCACGACTGCATCAACCGGTGAAATTCAAGCGGGTACGTCATGCTCTAGACATGGTTACTCTCGCTACAATCACCACAGATGGATCACGTCTCAAGATGTCACACAAAAACATGGAACTGTGTAGCTGCATTCATCTAACCAAGGCCCAACTGTTCGAGATGATGAGTAGAGCCCAACGAGGCACAAACAAAAAGCTGGGGGTGCTCTATCTCTACAACGAACACAATGAGATCTTCTGGAACATGTTTTATCACTTCGGTTCCTACAAGAAGTGTCTCCTGGCTTTCCGTGCCCATCAAATGGCACAATAAGGAGAACCCCTCCAACCATCGTGTTCCGTTCTCGCTATCGCTAGAATATCAGCATGGTTGGGGACAGAACAAAAACAACCTAAAAAGGTTGTTTTTGTTTTATTAAATAACCCCATCACCATCACGGTGCCAACGGTATAGCTCTTGTATGTGGATAAATGCTATTGCGTTAATATTAAAAGAAGACAGTGATTTGATTATCCCCTCTTGAGGGGGGTGCCCGACCTGCCCGCCATTGCCTGCAAGGCATGGCAGGCGGGAGGGTGGGGTGTGTTCGTCAACGCTGACTTACACCAACCAACACACCCCAAGCCCCGATGCGAATCGGGGTCTTACCCCTCTCAAGAGGGGACAAAAAATCGCCCATTAGGGCGATTTTTGTGATATGTGATATGTGTTATAATTTCCTCCTCTTCAACAACAACGAATTCAAAACAACTGATACACTACTCAGCGCCATGGCTAGCCCAGCAAACTCAGCGCGAAGTAATCCCAATGCGGCAATTGGAATGCCAACACTATTATAAAACAAAGCCCAGAATAAGTTTTGTTTTATTTTGCTCATCGTCTGACGACTAAGCCTGATTGCTTTGCCCACATCTTGTAAGTCATTTTTGACAAGTATTACTCCACCAGTTTCAATTGCCACATCAGTCCCAGCTCCCATTGCAATCCCGAGATCAGCTTGGGCCAAAGCCGGAGCATCATTGATACCATCACCGACCATTACTACTTTTTTATTTTGTCCCTGCATCTCTTTTATAATCTTAAGTTTTTCTTCCGGACGCACGCGAGCTCGCCATTCTTTTATACCCAATTCATCTGCAATTGCCTCGGCGGTTTTATTATTGTCCCCCGTCGCCATGATTGGAATCAGGTTTAAGCCAATTAAATCCTCGATTGCTTTCTTGCTAGTTTCTTTTACTTTGTCAGCCAAAGACATGTAACCAGCAAATTCATTAGCAATCGCAATCATTAGAACCGTTCGACCCTGTTCTTCTTCGGCGATCATGTCGTCTTTTAATTCTGCGTAAGAAACTTTATTTTCTTTCATAAATTCGCCATTACCAATCAAAACCTTCTTTCCTTCTACTGTCGCACTTACACCCCTTCCAACTTCAGCTGAAAAATTCTCCACTGACAAAAATTCCAACTTTTCTTCTTTTGCCTTTCTAACAACAGACTCAGCCAACGGATGCTCTGATTTATTTTCCACAGAACCAACAATCTGTAATATTTGTTCCGTTTTCCATTTTCCATACTCTCTGATATTCATTACTTCTGGCTTACCCTCAGTCAAAGTCCCTGTCTTATCAAACACAACAGTATCCACTCCTCCAGCAATTTCCAAGGCTTCTCCGCCCTTGATCAAAATTCCGTTCTCCGCCCCCTTGCCAGTTCCGACAATAATCGCGGTCGGTGTAGCCAACCCCAATGCACACGGACACGCAATCACAAGCACAGCGGTAAATGTCATTAGTGCAGTGACAAAAGGTGCCCCTACAACAAAGTACCAAATTACAAAAGTAATAATAGCAATCGTCACAACACTTGGCACAAATATAGAGGAAACTCGGTCAGCAAATCTCTGGATTGGTGCTTTTGATCCTTGGGCCTCTTCTACTACTTTTATAATATGAGACAAAACAGTATCCTTTCCAATTTTGGTCGCTTTGAAAGTAAAACTACCCGTCTTATTTATCGTAGCCCCTACTACTTTTTCGCCGACAGTTTTTTCTACTGGAATACTCTCACCAGATATCATAGATTCATCTACACTGGAGTGACCTTCTGTCACCACACCGTCTACTGGAATTTTTTCTCCTGGACGAACCACAACTAGATCCCCGACCTTAACTTCTTCAATTGGCACATCGACTTCTTTACCATCTCTCACAACACGTGCAGTTTTGGCTTGCAGGCCAATTAATTTCTTTATCGCATCACCAGCCTTGCCTTTTACACGTGCTTCTAGCCACTTGCCAAGAACTACGAAAGTAATTAGAAGTGCGGAAGTCTCAAAAAATACTTCGCCCTCTACTAGATAAGTAGTAGCTAGAGAGTAAAAATAAGCCGCACTTGTTCCTAGTGCAATAAGCGTATCCATGTTGGCAGTTTTGTTTTTGAGTCCATACCAAGCACCACGATAAAATCTAAAACCAATAAAAAATTGCACAATACCGGCAAGTACCGACTGGATTACCTTGCTCATAAATGACATGTCCATAAGCACCATGGCCAAAACCAAAACAGGCAAACTCAAAATCAATCCCAAAATAAATTGGTTTCTTTCTTTTTTTATTTCTGCTTCTTTTACCATAGCTGCGTGATCGTGCCCCCCACCAGACATCTTATGGCCATCGCCGTGTTCCATTTTTTTCATATCTTCAATAACCTCGTAACCACTATCTTTGATTACTTTCTTGACTGCCACATCATCTGCCTCATTTTCAAACTCAACCGTAGCTTTCTCTGTGGCATAATTTACATTGGCATTTTTGACGATAGAAGTTTTGTTAAGTTTTTTTTCTATTGTCAGAGCACACGAAGCACAGTGCATGCCTTTAATTTTGTATTCTTGTTTATTTGTCATAAGCTAATATTAATTTATTCAACTATAAACTTGCCCCTCACCATCCCCATCCAACAACTAAACCCAATCGTACCGACTTCGTCAGGAGTAAACTCAACTATATTTTCACCACGTACAATCTTTTTGCTTATTCCAAAGTCTGGAACAATAATTTTGTTTGTACATCCAGTAGCACCATCACCATCAATAATCCATTTTACTGGCACATCCTTTTTCAACTTTATCACCTGTGGTTCAAATCCGTAGTAGCCAATCTTTGTTTTTACAACCTGCTCATCACCACTTATCTGTGATTCCGAAGTGTTACCACTATTAGCAGTGACACCACTACCAACTCCCAACATTGCTAGGCCTGATTGTAGCGTATAAAAGGCAAATACTACTATTAGTATACCAATTATTAGCTGAAAAACAACCTTTTTTTTGTTTTTTGCACGACTACTAGCAATGCCAAGTGTCAAGAGTATTGGCAAGGTACCGAGAGCAAACAAAAACATAGTAAATGCCCCGACCCAAAAACTACCAGATGACAAAGCAAAAAGTTGCATACTCTGAGTAAAACCACACGGCAAAAAGAAGGTTATTCCACCAAGTAAAATTGGTGCCAGTTTATGTTCAGATTCTTTTATCCTGTTCCAAGTCTTCATTATTCCACGCGGCATTCTAATTCCGACTGAAGATATAGAAGGAAACAAGCCAACAATATTCAATCCCAACCATGCCAAAATTACAGCCAAAACAACAGTCATTATAGCTGTGACTCTGAGCGAAATACTAAACCAACCACCAACCATTCCCAAAAGCCCACCCAGAACGAAGAAGGTTGCTAGGCGACCCAGATGAAATATCAAATGCGGTCTAACACTGGCTTTGTAAAAACTACCCTGCGTCTTATACTTGGAAGCAAATGACATCACCACCGCACCCACAATTGCCAAGCAAGTGGACATAGACGCTACAATTCCCACTACAAAAGCCATACCAAAACTAACCTCGCTTGCATCAATTTCAAGTAATCTCATCACACCAATCCATTTCAAATACTTAAACACTATATAGATTCCCAAAAGCGACAAAAAAGCATAAAACCATTGTGTTTTATTAGCTTTTAGCTGCTTTTTTATAGGCTCTTCCGAAGCATCATAACCTAATTTTTTTATCTTTTCTATCACCTCAGGAATGTTCAGGTTGCCCCTATAACTAATTTTGGCTGTTTTCTTTTTGCTACACACAACCACATGATCTATTTCTTTAATTTCATTTAATTCATCAGTTATTATTATTTCACACGAAGTGCAGGTCATACCCGCAATATGTACTATTTTTTTATTTTTCTTAGACATAAATTAATTAATTTAAGTAGATACTTTATACTTTTCGTCAATTATTTTTTGAATTTCTTCCAGGTGCTCAAGTCCGACTTCTTCGGCAATTGCTGGTGCAAAATACTTTTTCAAATATTTATTACCATGACCCTCCAATATTTCACCAATACACTCGCCACATGGATGTACGCCATTTACAATGTCTTCTAGACAACTACAGGTCGCACCCTCACCATGTCCAGGTGTCTTTTCAATACAATATGTACAAGGTGTGACTAGACAACACGCATAATCACCCTGAGCAATTAGCTTACTTATAATAGAATCCCGTTGCTCTAAGAAAGACAACCTCTGCCCTTCCATGTCCATCTCGCCCATCAATATATGGCCAAAACTCATCATACCCATTATCAGGAATGACGCAGTTAGTAGCACTGATAAAACTATTATAACACGTAATTGCCATTTTTGTTTCTTATTTTCCATAATTTATAGTTTTAATTTTAGTAAAGCCCAAATACTTCAGTCCCGGTGGCAGTGAGGGAATAAATTTTGAATGGCTCTATTTTTTTACCAGGCATACCTGGAGACCCGGCTGGCATATCTGGCAAGGCTATTCCAGAAATATCTGGCCTGTCTTTTAGTAGCTGATCAACAACCTCTATAGGAATGTGACCCTCGACCACATAATCATCCACTATCGTAGTGTGACAACTTTCCATGTTGACAGGAACACCATATTTTTCCTTTACACTATTCATATCCTTTGTGCTTTTTACTTCCACATCATAACCATTTTTTTCTAGATAAGAAATATACTTTACACAACAACCGCACAGAGGTGATTTGTAAACTACAGCCTTCTTTAGGTTTTCAGTGTCTTTGTTGTTTCCAGAATTATTACCCGCCAAAACAAAACCTATTCCCAAGAGTAACAAACTAAAGATAACAAGACCTATTAATAATTTATTTGATTTCATAAGATTATTTTATTCTACATATCCCTGGTGTACATATTTTTTTTGACACTTTATGAATAGAATATAGTAATATCAAAATTGATACCAAACTAAATTCTACTCCACGCAAAGGTAGCCACGATAAGACGGTGGTCGCTGTACTCAACCCAAGTACAGTAGACAAAACTACCGACCCGCAAGAAGCACAACCCACACCCAAAAATCCCAAAAGAATCCCTGAGGCTCCCACCCCTCGAATTTGCTGAGTCTTCGCTCGATTACGAAAATAATATACAACCAAAATGACATTAATAGAGGACAAAAGAGCCAGTATGATAAGCAAAAGAAATGACAAGGGGGTAAAATTTTCATTAAATTTTATGAATGAGTAAAATAATATTTTACTCCCCTGACCAAAACTATACACATCTGAATTAAAAACTACATTCCACAAAGTCATGTTCGTTAGCCAGTGTGCAACCAACACAAATAGCAACACAACACCAAGACCAACAAACCAGTAGGTCTTAATTTTATAGATTCTCTGTAGTGATTGCAAAATGTAATCAATCCTCATACTTTCTCAATTTATTTCAACAACGGATCAATCATTGCTTTCAATTGTCCGAATGGATAAGCACCTGATACTGGAATAGTCTGCCCATCTTCAGTAATGATCACAGAATAAGGAGTACCACGCAAACCAGCAGCGGTAGCCTCATTCAAATCAGACTGAACTTTATCTGCATACTTACCAGACTCAAGACAATTTTCAAACTTGCCAACATTCAAACCAACATATTCAGCAATTTTGGGTAATTCAGCAATATTTAACCCATCATTGGATGGTGTGATCTCATACAAACGATCTGCATATTTCCAAAAACCATCATTACCACCTAACTCACTAGCGCATTCCATTGCCTCAGCTTCTTTTCTGGCTTTTCTATGAAGAGAGTCCAATGGTGCGTGTTTATACACCCAACGAACCTGATCTCCGTACCCATCCATTACCTCAAGCATAGAGTCATGAAATCTTTTGCAAAATGGACATTCTGAATCAGAAAATTCTACAATTGTAATTGGAGCGTCTACATTTCCTCTGATGTGATCGTCTGAAGTAATTTCAGCTAGAGCAATTTTTGTATTGCCCACACTCGGAGGTGCTGTAGGAGCTTTTGCCACTTGTGTTGGTTTGGCATTACCAGCCAAATCTGCTTCATAATTTTCGGCATCTACTGAACTCCCATTCATTACAATCCCCAACAAGATAAAAAATCCAATTGCAAACATTACCAGGAGTCCACCCATCATTCCACCCACAAAAGTTAGTTTTGGTGATAATTTACTTAATTCTTCTTTCATATTTTTATTTTTTAGATATTAAAAAGACCTTACTTAAATATCCACTAGCATACTACTAATAGAAAAAGTAAGGCCTCTTAAAAAACCTTAGGATTTAGTATTCCCACACTAAATAAATTTATAAAATAATCAAACACACTAAAACCTCCGTACCTACCTCTAATATTTCTAAAATAATAAGTTATGTCGTTCTTTTTTACAGTTACAAAAAATACAATTGATAACAAAACTGTAAGGGCTAAGAAAAAGTTTCTAAAAGAATTAACCAGAGACGCCGTTGTCATATAATTGGTAGACCCACCACTGTCCCCCGCCATATCACTCATACCACAAGCACTATGTCCGTCCATACTACTATTTGCACTAGACAAAACATTGTGCCAAGCTGCCCCACAACAAAACAACAAACTAAAACTAACCGCTCCAATGAGCAGGGTCGAAAGAAAATTTTGTCGTTTAATCCAATTCATACTAAATTTGTATTTATATTATACATATATAAATAAAAAAATGCAAATAAACAAAAACCACCATGTAAAGTGGTGGTTTTTGAAACAGTATTTAGGTTTTATTTTTCCATACCTCTGAAATATTTTTTGTTTTTAAACATTTTACCTTTGTGTTCTGGAAAACCCAATTCATCAGCAATCACCTTCGCACCCTCATGGTCACCGGCCTGCTTTAGATTGTGCATTTCTACTAACCTATCAAAATTGTCTTCATTTATTACATCGAGAATATTAAATCTCTCAGCTTGTTTGACTTCTGTATAAGCTCTCCAAGTGTTGTAATCACCTCTTTCCATTATCTCTTGCATCTCTGCGTGTTTGGCTTCCATCTGCTCTTTCATTTCAGAGCGCTTTTCTTGCATTTCAGCCTTTTTGTCTGGGTCTAAATTAAGACCCATACCCCTACCTTCTTCACCCCTAAAAGCAGCATTGGTTGCCAGCACACCAGTCAACAAAACTGCAAAAGCAACGAATGAGCTAGCTATAATATATTTTTTGTCCATATATTTATTATTAAGTTAATTATCTTGGATCGATCACAATGTAATACGCAAATAATTAAATTTTATTTCACTTTGCAAAACCCTCCACCCAAACAAGCTGGTTTTCTTAGTCCGCGCTTCTGCCATAGCATGATTCGTTCTGCTTCAAAAGTACTAGAACTAATCCTTTCCCCCAAAATCTTAATCATACTACCATCTTCTAAAATAACTATTGGCATTATTTCTGCTTCAGTAGTTAGTACTTTCCATTTCATCTTTTTGAGATCCTCAAGATCTAATTCACCTTCTCTTACTTCTAAAACTCTTCCAGCCATCGCACCTTTGTCAGCTCTATCCCACATCAATTCTCTTTTGTGTTCCATACCTTTATAAAAAGGAGCTTTTCTAACTAAGCTATTTTCTAATTTCTCTCCAAAACCTACAGAATAAGCAAAACCACCCAATAGTAATGTCGCCAGTAGACTAATACTGATTATTGTAAAAATATTATATTTATAGCCTTTTTTAGTATGCTTCAGATTATAGTATGCCACCAAAATAAAAGCTGTAAAAATCAACAACCAAAAATATGATAAAGTCATTATAAGAAATTTGATCGGCCCGCCAGCCAATTGCCTATGCATATCCCAATCACTTATTTTTATTCCAAAAATAATTACGGCTACTGCCAAAGCACCGACTATAATGCTAAAAACAAACAAACCCCAGACAAAATAATCTTTTAACAAAAATTTCCATTTTGCTTCTGGTTTTATATCTTCTTTTTTTATTTTTTCCAACACTCTGCTGGTAATTTCTTTTTTCATATTTATTTTAACTAATCCCGAGACTACACGGAGCTCGCAGATTCGGCGAGCGAAGTGAGTGAGGGATCTGCCGAAGGATATATTAAGTGAATTACATAATTAATATGTAAACCACTACACTATCCTCCGAAAGATTCCTCACCCTCTCGAGAGGATTCGGAATTCATTATGCTTAGCTTCTAATTTAATATTTTGTTTTTTTATTTTTTCCAACACTTTTCCAGTAATTCTATCAACCATACTTATAATTTAATATTTTGTTTTTCTATCTCTTGTCTTAATTTTTTCTTGGCTCTATTTATCAAGGTTCCAACCGTCCCAGCCGGTTTTTTTAAAATATCTGATATTTCTTTGTAATCACGCTCTTCCAAAAATTTTAAAATTAAAACTTCTCTGTACTTTATATCAATATTGTCTATTACTTTTAACAAAACTTCTCTATTTATTTTTTTGTCTAATTCTTTTTCAATATTAAGTTCTGAGACAAAGGTGCCCCACTCTTCGTCTACCAAAAAGGCCTCCCCCCTGGATTTTTTCTTTCTAAATTCGCTTATTACATAATTACGAGTGATACGATAAATCCAAGAAGAAAATTTTAAATTATTATCATAAGAATTAAGGTTTTTATAAACCTTTATGAAAACCTCTTGCAATACATCTTCTGCATCTTGAATATTTGCACCCGAAATTCTTCTGATAAATCTGATCAATTTGTCCTCGTAATTTTTCATTATACAAACAAAATAGTCTGGATTTTTCAAAGCCAGTTGGACCAATTCAATATCATTTTTCCCTTCACATTTTACAATTTGTGCCATACCCTTTGTATTACGCAAAAACCTCTATTTTATTTCAAAGCAAAACCAGACAACTACCACCCTCCTCTACCACATCTTCTATAAGAGGATGTTTTTGTAAATAATTCAAAACTTCCTTGCGCAAGACTCCTGTGCCACCACCATAAATAATCCGGCCGGTATCTTGTTTATCTTTATGCATTGCAAAAACAAACGGTTCTACTTGTTCCAGAGCTTCGCTTGGGTACAAACCGTGCAAATCTAAGACTGGAATATCTGCTCCGATTTCTGCTGCAAAAATTTTAGCTTGTTTATTATCCATAAAAAGATTATATCATATTTACAAAAAAACTGCTTTTATGCAGTTTTTTTGTGTGTGCCGCGGGAGAGACTCGAACTCTCACGCCCGAAGGCACTGGTTCCTAAAACCAGCGTGTCTACCATTTCACCACCACGGCTTATTTCTGGTCAATATAATACCATAGGAATACTTGCTTGTCAAGCAAACAAAACCCCCGACGCTAGTCGGGGATAATCAGTGTGATCATCTTTAAATCAGTAAAATCAATGCTTTACTTAGACTTTCCAAATAGACTAAATTTCTTCTTTGGAGCATCGTCTTTTTTTAATTCAGGTCTTGGTGGCACAGCTGGAGAAGCTGCTTTTGCTTTTTTATCCATCATCTCATTATAAGAAGAAGTCTTAGGAGATTGAGGACCACTGTTTCTTCTATCGTTTCCACCTCTGTTTCCTCCACCACCTCTTGGACCACCTCTGTGTCCTCCGCCGCCGCCTCTAGGACCACGATCTTGTGGAGGTCTATCTACAAAGCCTTCTGGTTTTTCTAGCAAAGATTTCATAGAAAGATTGACACGTCCCATACTATCAATTTCTTTTACAATAACTTTTACAGTATCACCAAGTTTCAAAACATCACCCGGCTTGTCTACTCTCTCATAGCTAATTTCACTCACGTGAACTAGGCCATCTTTTCCAGGAATAAGATTTATAAAGGCACCAAAGTCTTCTATACGAACGACTTTGCCATCAAAAATTTCACCAGCTTCAATCTCCCTGGTAAGTTCTTCGATAATCTTTCTAGCTTTTTCCATTGCTTCACCATCGTTTGTTGTGATCATCACACGACCATCTTGTTCAATATCAATGGTAGCACCAGTCTCTTCGGTAATCTTCTTGATTGTCTTACCACCTGGACCAATAATATCACCAATTTTTTCTGGATCAATCTTAATAGTCTCAATTCTTGGAGCATACTCTGAAAGCTCAGCTTTTGGCTCGGCAATAGCACCCTTCATTACATCTAGAATTTCTGCGCGAGCTTCTTTTGATTGTTTCAAGGTTTGTTCTACAATATCCCAAGTAATTCCATGTGTTTTTGTATCCATCTGCATTGCAGTAATACCATCAATTGTACCGGTGATCTTAAAATCCATTCCACCAGGACCGTCTTCTACATCTTGTAAGTCTGTTAAGACTTTCCACTCTGTAATATTACCGTTTTCATCTGAGCGAGATGATAGGCCCATAGCCATACCAGCTACTGGCTTCTTTAGAGGTACACCAGCTGCCATAAGAGACAGAGATGAACCGCAAGTAGATGCCATTGAGCTAGAACCATTTGAGCTAAATACTTCTGACACTACACGAATAGCATAAGGAAAATCTTCTTCTGCTGGCAATACGCACTCCAAAGCTCTCTCAGCCAAAGCACCGTGACCAATAGCACGTCTGCCAGGTCCTCTCATAAATCCAGTCTCACCATAGGTATATGGACCATCATTATAGTGATGCATATAACGCTTGGTAGAATCATCTTCCATAGTGTCTAAAGTCTGTACGTCCCCTGGAGCACCCAAAGTTACAATTGAAAGCACATGAGTGTCACCACGCATAAACATTCCTGAACCATGAACACGGGGCAATAAATCAATTTCAGAATGTAAATCACGAATGTCTGTCATCTTTCTACCGTCTAGTCTCTGTTCTTTTTCTAGGATTCTTTTGCTAATTTCATTGGAAACATAAAGCTTGATGTTTTTTAATCCTGCTTTTTGTTCGTCTTCTGTGTATTCTTTTCCATTCAAGAATTCTACCAATTTTTCTTTGATAGTACTCACCATTTCAGTACGTTCTAATTTTGTAATTTTTGGAGAGTTGAAGATCATGCCTTCGGCACTGTCAGCTACAAACTTTTCGCAAAGCTGTCTTACTTCCTCTTCTTTGTTGTCTCCTACACTATCCAAATCATCAGCCAAAGCAGGAACAGCTTCTTTTTCCTTCCCAACTTCTGATTGAATTTTCTTGATAAGCTCTAATACTGGAGTTAATTGCTCAGAACCCCATTTCATAGCCTTGAACATTGTGTCTTCATCAACTTCTGATGCACCGGCTTCTACCATGACAAGTTTTTCTGGAGTACCAGCAACCATTACATCAAGTTTGCCATTTTTTATTTCTTCATGTCCAATATTTAATTTGAATTCGCCATTTTCATCAAGACCAATTCTAGAACCTGCTAGTGGTCCATTCCAAGCAATTGGAGATATCGCAATGGCAATACTAGCAGCAATAAGACCAACAACAGCTGGATCATTTTCACCATCAATTGAGAGTGCCGTTACAACAATTTGGATATCATTACGAACACGCTCATCAAACAAAGGTCTGACAGCCCTATCAATCATACGACTAGTCAAAATTGACTCATCAGTTGGACGACCTTCGCGTTTCATAAAACGACTGCCTTTTATTTTTCCAGCAGCATAAAGTTTTTCCTCAAACCCTACCATTAGAGGAAAATAATCAATACCTTCTCGCACGTTTTTTGATTTGATGACTGTTGCGAGAATCACAGTGTCACCATAGCGCACGGTACAACTACCATGTGCTTGAGGAACATACCTACCAGTTTCAATGGTAAGAGTACGGCCACCCCACTCGGTGGACCAATTCTTTACTTCCATATATTTTTTCTTTGTGGGTTGACCTAGAAGCGGTAGATCTGCGAAGCATCTTACACCAAGTGTGATGTAGAGCCGGAGACCTAATAGTCTCTAGGACAACGCCGTTAATAAATTTTTTACTTTTTTTTGTTTTTTACTACTTTTTTTGTACTATAACCTCTACCGGCAATCAAAAATCTTTCCTTTTCCTTTCCTAGATCAATGAAACTATCGGCCTGATCAATAAGCTTATGAGATGAAGTGTCACCAAAGGCAACCACCTCAACCTGCTTTCCAGTTGCTTGCAAATATTCTACCAAAGGCAAATAATCACCATCACCTGAGACAATAACTACTGCATCCAAGCTGGGAGCAAGACGAATAGCATCCACCGCTAGACCCACATCCCAATCAGCTTTCTTAAAACCAGAGGAATAGACTTGTAAATCTTTTTCTTGTGTCTCAATACCCAGATTGTACAATGCATCAAAAAATGGTTTTTCATCATTGCTTTCAGTACGAACCACATAAGCAATTGCGCGAATTAGTTTTCTATCAGCCACAGCATCTGTTACAATATTACCAAAATTAACCTTTTGGCTATAAAGATTTTTTGCGCTGTAGTACAAATTTTGTACATCAATAAACACCCCAACGCGCTGATCGGGGTGCTTAAGAGGATTTTTATTGTTTTCCTTTTTCTTGAACATCTTGTTTCTTTTCAGCTTCTTCGGCTTCCTTCCTAAGAAGAGCCTTTGCTTGTTTTAATTTTAATTTTTTGACCAAATCTTCGTAAGATTTATTGTCTTCTTTTTTCAAATAGGTCAATAACTTACGTCTTTCACCTACTTTGCGTAGTAAACCACGACGAGATGAATGGTCTTTGTGGTGAGCTTTCAAATGCTCAGCCAACTCCTTTAGTTCCTCAGTCAGAATTGCAATCTGCACCTCGGTAGAGCCAGTATCACCTTCGTGTGTCTGATACTTTTTAATTATTCGCTTCTTTTTGTTCTTGTCCAACATATATTGTTGTGTTACCGGGCCATAGCTAGCCAAAATTTAGCCGACAATGGTCTAGTCCCGATTATTTATCCGCCTTGGGCTGGAAATCGGGATAATTAATATGTGTAGAGTATACATTATATAGGAGGGTTTGTCAATAGTAGTACTTGCCCCCACATACAAAAACAGCTATAATACCCCTATTCTTAACAAAATCTTATGAAAATCGACTTTCCTCTATATATTGCCTCTGATCACGCTGGGTATCAGCTAAAAAAGCGATTGGTCAGATATTTTAAAAATGAGCTAGAGATTCCTTTTGAAGATATGGGACCACTTGAGTTTGACGAACTAGACGACTTTCCAGATTTTACCATTCCAACTGCCAAAAAAGCAGTCGAGACAAACGGTCGAGCTATTTTTATCTGTGGATCTGGCATTGGAGCATGTATCTCCGCCAACAAAGTGAAGGGTATGTATGCCGGATTTGGTTACAATATAGAGGTAGCAGGACTGATGCGCCAGCACAACAATACTAATGGGTTATGTCTAGCTGGACGAGCATTGAGCGAAGACCATGCTATGGCAATTGTAAAAAAATGGCTAGAGACTGAATTTCTTGGTGATGAAAAATATATGAGAAGAAACGATAAAATAAAATCCGAAGAATAATATATATGATTCAAATAATACCATCTGTACTAGTAAAATCAAAAGATGAATTCATCAATCAAGTTTCTGGTTTAGAAGATTCAGTCACTATGATCCAACTCGATATTGCCGATGGTAAGTTTGTGCCTAATACTACCTGGGCTGATCCAGAAATTGTAAAAAAAAATTGTGATTTAAGTGTTGAATTACACTTGATGGTGTCTGATCCTTTGGAAGAGTTGAAAAAATGGAAAAAGGTGAAACAAATAAAACGAGTATTGGTCCACTTTGAATCAGTAAATGATTTTCGAGAGGTTATTTTTGAATTAGAGAATGAAACTGATTGGCAACTTGGTATAGTTATCAACCCCGACACACCATATGAAAAGATTGAACCATATTTGAATGAAGTTGCGAGTGTCATGTTCATGGGAGTTATTCCCGGTAAGCAAGGCCAGGGATTGATTTCTGAGGTTTTGGATAGTATTACCAATTTTACTATTGATTACCCAGACATGCTTACCGAAATAGATGGAGCTGTAAACGAAGAGACGCTGCCTGCCATTGCCAAGACTGGCGTAAAAGCTATTTGTCCTGGTAGTGCCATATTTGGAAACGATAAAAGCCCGAAGGAAAACGTAGAGAAGATGGAGGATATTATAAATAAACTCGCATAATTTAAATTATATAACTATGGCAAACGAAAAAATACTTGATTTAATAATAATAGGCGCTGCAGCCGCTGGAACGACTGCATCTATTTATGCTGCCAGACGCAATCTAGACTTTATTGTAATTACCAAAGACATTGGTGGTGAAGTTGCCCTGTCTGGTGAAGTTGGCAATTGGCCTGGAGTAATAAAAACTACTGGTTTTGAATTGGCTCAGGAATTCAAAAAACATGTAGAGTCTTATAATGTAAAGATTGAAGAAGGCTGGGAAGTAAAGACACTAAAAAAAGAGGGTAATATACATATTGTATCTACCGAAAACTCAATCGGTGAGAAAAAAGAGTATAAAACCAAAGCAATCATCATTGCTAGCGGAATTCACCCCAGACACCTCGGAATTACTGGCGAAGAGGAATTTATTGGCAAAGGTATTACTTACTGCACCACTTGCGACGGTCCGCTTTTCAAAGGAAAAAACACTGCAACTATCGGAGCTGGAAATGCTGCTCTAGAATCAGCACTGATGATGGCTGGCATTGCTGAAAAGGTTTATCTGATAACCAAATATACCGACACAAAAAAAAATAATGGTGGCTTTCCTCGTGGTGAAAATATTTTGATTGACAAGATCAAAGCAATGAAAAATGTAGAAATTATTTATGATGCCAATACCACAGAAGTAACAGGAGACGGAATGGTAAGTGGAATAAAATATACCGAACACTCGTCCTCCGTAGCTTTAGCGAAGGGGGAAACGAAGGGAGAGGAAAAAACATTAGATGTTCAGGGTGTAATGGTACACATTGGTATGATCCCAAATTCTGACTTTGTAACTTGTGGCAAAAAAAATAAGCTAGGCGAAATAGAAGTAGATCTAAAATGTGCCACCGACTGCTCTGGAGTCTTTGCTGCCGGCGATGTCACCAACATACCATACAAACAAATCGCCATCGCTGCTGGTCATGGAGTAACCGCCGCACTCTCAGCCATTGATTATATTAATAAGTGGGAAGAATAAGGAATAACGATTAAGGAATAAAGAATAACTTAACAACCAAACCAACTCTCCGATTCGGCAGGTTGGTTTTTTCTTTACTCCTTAATCCTTATTCCTTTGTTTATCTTTTTTATTCTTGACTTTTTTAATTTAATATTATAAGCTACAAATAACCCGAGACCACTGGAGGAAGACCATGCTAATCCTTAACATTTTAGCCACAAGCGGTATCCACGACTGTGATAGTGTTGATGAGTTTGGTGACGCCATATGTCCCAGATGCGATGGAAGGGGGTATATTTTTATTGTTCTGTGGGTCAAGACAAAAACCTGCCCAGAATGCGACGGAAGTGGCAAAAGACACAACTAGCATCGCACTACTCAAGACTAAAAATCTGGCGGTCGCGGTAAACTTCAAAAACTACCCCTGCCATTTAAGTGTTTAACTTATTAAATATTTAAATGGGAGGATGGGGTAGTTTTTTGATTAAAAAAATGATATAATTACAACGTAATTAAATACATCTGTATAATCATTTTTTAATCGGCCTGCCCGCCAGGCCTTGCCAAGCATGGCAGGCGGGTGAAATCAATGTTTTATGTTACTCGAAAACCTTCTCCCCAATCTATCCGCTGACATAAACAGTATAATCATACACGTCATTGCAATCGTAGGAATTATTCTACTTGTCTACGCCATATTTTTGGAAACAGAAAAACGTCAGGATATTATTTTTATGTTATCAGGAATCTGTTTGTTTATTTATGCACTCTTTATAAACAATCTTATCTTCATGATTGCTACCGGAGGCTTAGTACTTGCGTCTCTAGTTGAATTTATTGAAATACTTCTCGGCATTCACAAAGACACAAAGTACAACTTAAAAAAACTAGTGCGTAAAAAATAAACTTTCTACTTTATACTTTTAACTTTCTACTCATTTATGTTCGATCTAATCACAATTGGCGACTCTACAGTAGATACAATAATTACTATTGATGAGGCAGAAGTAAAGTGTGGCCTAGACAAGGAAGAGTGTCTATTGTGTTTTAATTACGCAGAAAAAATCCCAATAAAAAATAATGTGTACTCTGTGGGTGGTAATGCTGCCAATGTCGCAGTAGGATGCAAAAAACTGGGAATAAAAACAGCAATTGTAACTGAACTAGGAAAAGATATGAATGGCTTTGCGATAAAACACGAACTAGAGCAGGCTCGAGTCGACACAAAATATGTAAAAGTATTAAAAGGAAAAGAAACCCGCTATGCCATTGTTCTAAACTACCAAGGCGAGCGCACTATTCTCTCTTATCACACTGATAGAAAGTACTCACTACCAAAATTACCAAAAACAAAATGGATTTATTACACATCTCTAGGAAAATCTTTTGAGGGATTACAAGACCAAATATTAAAATATTTATTTGCTCACCCAGAAACCAAGCTGGCCTTTAATCCAGGCTCGTATCAGATGAAAAATGGACTAGCAAAAATAAAAAGAATACTACCTCATGTAAATTTACTATTTGTGAATAGACAAGAAGCTGAAAAACTTGTTGGCAAAAAGAAAACAACTAAAGCACTAATAAACGCATTGCTTAAAAAAGGAGTGTCACAAGTAGTGATGACCGATGGAGTAAAAGGATCTTTTGCTACAGAAGGAAAAGATATTTACTTTATGAAATCATTCCCACTGAAACCAAAAGCAAAGACTGGTGCTGGAGATGCTTACTCTAGTGGCTTCTTATCAGCCATTCTAAGCGGAAAAACAGCCCCACAAGCCATGGGATGGGGCACTTCTAACTCTAGTGGCGTAATAATGAAAGTTGGCGCTCAAAAAGGACTTTTGAACAAAAAACAAGTATCTTCGATAATAAAAAAATACCCAAGAATCAAGCCTCAAATCATATAAGCAGGCACTTGACTTTTTGGATTACTTTAGTTACAATGTGGCTACTATGAAAAAACAAAATGTAGTTATGGTTTATAGTGGGGACGACTGGGATAGCGAAACTCCATACAAAAATCTAGACACCAAAAAATATTATGAGAGCACACTGCCCCTTTTTGAAAACAAGGGTTTTAAGTTTTATAAGGTTTCTGCTCGTTGGTATGATGAAAAAAAGGACACCTTCAAAAAGGCTTGGAAATTTGACAATGGCACATGGACAAAAACAAATAAATCTATAAAACCAGATATTTATTGGGATGCAACTGAAACTATAAAATTTTATAATAGGTACAAGCTTCTCTCAGAGATAAAAAATAAAATTCCAGTGATAAACAATCCTCATTTTCGTTATATCATGTCAAATAAGGTTTTCCAGTACGCAATTTTCAAAAAATTCATGTCACCAACCTGGATTGTACACAGCAAGGCAGAACTCAAAAAACATATCAGAAAAACAAAAGGTGATATAGCGGTCATAAAGCCGATTTATGGCCATGGTGGAAATGGAGTCGTAGTAGAAAACAAATCCAAAATACTAAAAAAGAGAATTGAATACCCAGTTCTTTTGCAAGAATTTATAAACGGTGAAGATGGTATCCCTGGCAGAAAAGAAAAAGCATTTTCTGATTTGAGAATTGTGTTTGTAAACCATAAGCCAATTTATGCCAACACCAGAACCGCCCACGGAAATTATATTACAAACTTCCATGCTGGTGGCATAGCAAGAGAATTTCCACTAAAACAAATTCCTAAAAAAACCTGGGTCTCAATAAAAAAAATCCAAGAAAAAATAAAACATTTTGACAACTGTCACTACTCACTAGACTTTCTCTTCACCAAGACCGGCAAACCTGTTTTGGTAGAGCTAAACTGTAAACCTGGGGTAGACCTGCTAAATAAAATTGGTAACCTAAAAACTAATAAAAAATACTTAGAAGCTTTACTCAAATCAATTTAAAATTATGCTTATTCACATACTAGTCTATACTAGTGAAGCCAGGCCAAGCCCTGTTCAAAAGATGGACATAGCGATGCTTGCTGAAGCCGCAAAAAAACAAGGGCACGAAATAGAAGTGATTTACTCTCCAGATTGCCAACTTGGCTTTACAAAAAAACCACATATTTTAGTAAAAAACAAACGTCCAAAAAATATTAATATTTTATTGATAAAAGCAAGCTTCTTGGGGACTGATCTAGACCTACACAGCAATGTTATAAAACAATTCCAACTATCTGGAATATCCGTAGTGAATGATCACCTATCTGTAATAAGAGCAAAAAACAAAGTGCGCACAATGCAGGTACTAAACCGAAATGGTGTTCCTACTCCCAAGACTTATGTGGCTCGCTCTTCTAGATACATCGAAGATGTGGTGGAGCGTATTGGTTCCCTGCCTGTAATTATAAAAAATATTTCTGGCTCTCACGGATCTGGAGTATCAATTGTTGAAACCAAAAATGGTCTGCGTTCTATAGCTGAGATGATCATAGAAAATATGAAAAGTGGATCATTAATCGTCCAAGAATATGTAAAAGAATCAAAAGGAAAAGATATTAGGGTATTCGTAGTGGGTGGTAAAATTGTCGCAGCCATGCAAAGAATTGCCGCCAACAGAGATGAGTTCCGCTCTAATTTTAAACTGGGGGGCAAAGTCAGAATTGCAGAGCTAACGGCAAAAGAGAAGAGGATGTCACTTGCCGCCACAGACGCGTGCGGCCTAGAAATGGCAGGGGTAGACATACTACGCACCAATAGTGGCCCCAAAGTGTTAGAGGTAAATGCCAATCCCGGCCTAGAAGGTATAACCCAAGCAACTGGTGTAGATGTCGCAGGAGCAATAATAAAATATACGGCGACAAAAGCCAAAAGAGAGATGGGAAAGAAGAAGAAAAAATCTTAAGAGAAAATAAAAAACGGACTAATGTCCGTTTTTTTAATACATCACAATCTGTTACATCCCGAAATGTTTTTTGAGCTCTCTTCTTTCTTTAAAATAATCTTCGGTATTAACAATTTCTTCATGTCTAGCATTGGGACCAAGCAGACATAGTCCATATTCAAAATCTCGCACTCTCTGTCTAATTTCTGTGGCCAATTCAGGATGTTCTTCTTCGTCTTCTGCTAGCATACGCAGGGAGTCTAGTCTTTTTTCGATATCATCCAAAGTAACTTGAAAATCCAAAATTAATTTCTCGTATTTTACCCTCTCCATACTAAGAACTGACTGACGAGTATGCTGTTTTATATCCTTGTCTACATCGACAAAAGCTCCTGTCAAAATTTGTCTCTCCTCTGTCTCAAAGAAAACTATCGGACCCCCACTTCTCAAATCATGATAGCTTCCGCCATGCTCTTTGAATTCTTTATATTTATTTTTTAATTCGAGTGGTAATTTTCCAAGTAAAAACTTTTCTCCCATGCGCCCCTGTTCCATGTCATAAAACTCAAAAAATGCTTTCCAATATGGCCAGACTTTTTTTCCAAGAGATATCATCATGCTTTCTGCTTCATTGATCCCCACCAAATAATCATCTCGCAAATGCTCCAATGAATGCTCCAGCTCTTCTCCCACCTCTTTTGGAACCAAGGGAGGAAGGTTTTTATAAATCATCTCAAAGATTTCAATTGTGTGTTTTACTTGTGAATGGTGCATATTTTTTGTTTATAGCTACATTATACCAAATATCAGCTAAAATTGCATGTAGTCCCGCCAACGAAGATAAAGTTCGCGTGTGGCCCACAGATCACCTGCACAATATCTTGCAATCTTTTCGTACTCCCCACTCTCAAATAGAGGTTTTACGTCGTGCCCTGTAACCCCACTGGACTTGGGAGATTCAATTCCAAACGCTTTACAATAAAAATCCAAATTAAATTTGCGAGACGCACTATAAAAAGTCATCTGCTCTAATAAATCCACATGAAAATCAGTTTTATAACGATATGGCATCAAATTCCTAGTTGGTTTTACATTGTTCATTGCAGACCTCAGCATCAAAACAGGGCAATCAAAACCACGGCCATTAAAAGTTACAAATCTATTAGCATATGAAATTGCCTTCCAGAATTTTTCCAGAATTTCCTTTTCACTACCGCAAGAATATTTTATTTTGCCTTCCTCAAAATCTTCCCTGTCCTGAGCATCAGCCGAAGGATTTTCTCCTGCTTGGAAGTAGACCGCACCTCTCTCACCTTCCACCGACAACATCCCTATTGCCACAATTCTGTTTGTCGGAGCCCACAAGGCCATTCTTTCTTTGGCTTTTTCTTCGTCTTCTTCGTTCTCTGCAAATTTCAAAAGGTACTTCTTTTGTGCCTCGTCCAAGGTATCAAAATCAACTGGAATTGTTTCGATATCAAAGACTATTGTTTTCATAAAAATCTCTTAATTTGATATAGCGCAACTCCAGCCGCAACTGAAACATTTAAACTCTCCTTCTTGCCATACATTTCAATATGAACTACTTCATCACATAAATCTAATATATCATCTGTAATCCCATCTACCTCATTCCCAACTATTAGAGCAATATTTTTATCAGTTTTTAATTTTAAATCTTCAATCTTGACACTACTCTCATTCTTCTCCAAACCAACGATTAAAATACCCTTCTTTTTCAAAGCTTTTATTAATCTTTTCAAATCTTTCCTGTGTTCCCAGGGCATCCACTTTTCTGCTCCCAGAGCCACCTTATCTATCTGGATCTTTGGTGGTGTGGCTGTGTAGCCTACCAAGTAAATTTTATCTACACCAAAAGCATCGGCTGTCCTAAACATAGAACCGACATTATGACACGATCTGATATCTGGCATTATTAAATAGAATTTATTTTTCATAGCGACTCTATTATAGAATATTTGATACTTAAATTCAACCAAAAATGCAAACACCGTCTTCCTCCAGAGACGGTGCGTTATCCCCCAAAGAGCCTATAGACTATCACCATAGCTACCGAACTGGTGGCAGGGATAAGGAAGTTGTCCAACTTCCAATCATCTATTAGCTCAAAGAACGAAGCCGTTATTGCACCTACAAAATAGACAAAAACGGCCAAAGTTGTGGAAACATCTGGTGGAAGAATTGGATGTGAGGTTGCATCCAGATAGAGCATGATACCACAACTTACCATACTTGCCATGACCCCATAAATGAAGCCCCCCCACGACTTACCAGAATCAAGCCTCCTGATTGGCCAAATCTTGCCGAATTTGGCAAAAGGATCAGCTGACCCAAAGATCATGCAGACCGCACCGGCAATCCACGGAACATCTACTAGCCAACAAACGAGCCAGGCCGTACTAAGCCCCAAAAAGCTCTTAACGGTGTTCCCGAATTTGTACTTCTCACTATCACGATACAACTTACTAGTGAGAGTTCTACTCAACCAAGAAAGAAATCCTCTACTATTTTCAATCCCAGAACGAGTCAGGTTTCGTCGCCAATATTCAAAAACAAAAACAATAGAACTAACGGAGACTATGATCAGGCCCATTAGCCCCAGACTGATACGGACGATCTGAATCATCCACCAGCCGGCAGTTCCTACCAAGTAGTGGAATAACCCCCTAAAAAATTCTCTTATGGGTTTGAACTCACCCCAATCACCCATGCTCCTACGAAGGAGCTTGTGGTTTTGTTTAACCATTAGCCCCCCCTCTTGTTTGAAAATTGGAAAAAACGAACATTAGTATAATCATGCCATATTTTGTACAAAAAAACAACCCCCTTTCTTGAGAAAGAAAGTAGGGTTACATGAACTTTATATACACCAAATTATTTTAAATCTTTAGCCCACCGCTATCCTAGGCAAGAATAAAAAAACAGCCACCAAAAGCGAGATGCCTGCCAAGAGATAGTAATAAACCAAAGAATAGTCAGAGTTATTTTGGGAGCTAAAAGCTTCCCTACCTGGGTTTTGCATATTTTTGTTTTTATTTTTGTTTTTGACACCAAATTCACATATTTTGGACACAGAACAACAAAATCTGAGTTTAAATTTGTACTTCTTTGATGTTTATAATTACATTATAGCACATTTTTACCCTTTTGTCAAGTCCATTTTTTGTAAAATGATTGACTATTTTGTCTAAGTGTCGTAAAATATAAGTAGAAATAAATTAATTTATAAACATGAACTTCTACGCCCTATCAGCTTTGGTCAATATAATAATATTAACAATTTTAATTATTGTGATCTTGATAAAAAGAAAAGAATCACGACCGTTAAATTATTTTAATATTTTTAATCTATTTGCTTTGGGTTGGTCAATTGGCTATTTCTTTTGGCAAATATCTGGTAGCTACGAAACTGCTTTGTTTTGGGTAAAGTTTCTTATGTTTTCCGCCATGTGGGCATCTCCAGCCTTCTTCCACTTTACAGCTGTCATTGCGAACAAGGAATCTAGGCTACTTAGTTGGATCATACTATCCTACATGATAAATATTCCTTTTGTTTATCTAAATTTTACCTCCCCCCTCTTTATATCACACCTTGAAACAAAGTTAGACATATCATTCTTTCCAACCGCTGGAATATTCTTTAGTGTTTTTCTTTTTCAATGGGCCGTCTGGCTACTCTGGGGATTTTCAGAACTATTCAGAGCATGGAAGTCTACCTACGACGAAAAACAAAAAAAACTATTGAAGAATTTATCTATAACAACCTTCGTTGCAATATTGGCTGGAAGTGTTAACTACTTTTTGTGGTACAATATCCCCGTACCACCAATAACCATGATAGTATTTGGCATTTACGGGATAGTCGTCGCCTATTTACTTCTAAAAAAGAATTTGTAATATATGTCTCAAAAACTAATAAAAAAATACTTACAAGATTTTTTGGAACATCTAGAGATTGAAAAAAATCGAAGTGAAAAGACGATTCAAAATTATGATTTTTATTTGAATAGATTTGTTGGTTGGCTTGGGGACAAAAAGCCAGAAGCAATAACCGGAGAAAAAATGCGCAAATTTCGTCTCTGGCTCAATCGACTAGTAGACGTACATGGTGATCCCCTGAAAAAAAACACCCAAAATTACCATCTTATTGCCTTGCGCTCGTTTTTGAAATACTTGGCAAAAAGAGATGTAGACACCCTAGCTCCAGAAAAAATAGAACTAATGAAAATGCCAGACAGAGAGGTCAGCTTTCTTGAAGGTGGCGACTTGGATAGACTACTGGAAGCTCCTTTCAAAAATATTAATAATAAAAGTCTAGAAAAAAATGAAAAAAAAGCATCCAACACGGTCTTGATTGCCTTTCGAGATAAGGCCATATTGGAACTGCTCTTTTCTGCTGGCTTGCGTGTATCAGAGCTATCCAAATTAAAAATCCAAAATATAAATTTGAAAAAAGAAGAATTTACTATATTGGGAAAGGGTGGCAAATCAAGAGTAGTCTTTTTATCAGAACAATCTAAATATTGGCTAAAAAAATACTTAGAAGCCAGAAAAGACATGAACCCTTATATGTTCATCTCCCATGACAAAAGATCTGGTAATTCTAAGACAGTAAAAGTAAAAGGTAAGCGAGTTGAGGTAGATGACCGGCCCATCACACCACGCTCTGTACAACGCATGGTACAAAAATACGCTCGTGCTGCTGGCATTACCAAACCAGTAACCCCTCATACCCTGCGCCACTCTTATGCGACTGATCTACTACAAAATGGGGCCGACATCAGGAGCGTACAGACCATGTTGGGGCATTCATCAATAACGACAACCCAACTGTATACCCATATTACTGATAGAGGGCTAAAGAATATTTATAAAAAATTTCATGGCAAAAAGAGAGGAGAGGGTTGACAAAGACAAAAAAATGTAGTATTATTGTTGCATTGCGACATCATGGGCCTGTAGTTCAATGGATAGAATAGAAGCCTTCTAAGCTTTAGATCGAGGTTCGATCCCTCGCAGGCCCACAATTTAATAATTCTCTAGGTTCTAGGCCCAAGGCCCACCAGCCCTGGGCTGGGATCCCTCGCCGGGACACAAAAATAACCACCCACAAGGTGGTTATTTACTTTTATACAAAATTACTACAAATAATAACACAAAACAACAAAGAAGAAACTAGGGGGGTTTGGGGGTGGCAAGTGTTTGAGCCCCCAGTGTATTGTAAATGATTACTTACTTAGTGGCTATGGGGCGAGTTTTGCACCCCCAAAACTTTTTGTTACTTTTTGGTTACAAAAAGTAAAGGCAATTCTGTCACAACGAAAATAATTTAAGCCGAACTATTGTTTAGATTATTATACACAAGCATAAGAAAATATCTTAACAGACTCTTGCCAAAAAAGCTAAAAAACCATATAATACTTATATAAAATCATTTAATTTAAAGAAAGGGATCCCTCCGCTCCATCCTGGATTTCATCAGGACTCCGGTCGGGATGACAACACCCTTCATAACCAAAAAACTATGGAACTCGTAACACCAATATTGGTCGTCGTTGCTGTAATTATCCTCATCAGCATCCGCCAGGTGAACCAATACCAAAGAGGGGTAAAGTTTATGCTTGGAAAATATACCAAAACTGTCGAACCGGGCTGGAGACTTATTTTCCCTATTATTCAGAGCATGACAAAAGTAGACATTAGGACCAAAGCTGTAGATGTACCTTTTCAAGAAGCTATTACAAAAGACAATGTAACAACAAAAATTAATGCTGTTATTTATTATAAGGTCAATGATTCGGCTAGGGCAATCTTGGAAGTAGAAAATTTCTGGTTTGCTGTAAGCCAATTGGCCCAGACAACCATGAGAAACATAGCTGGTGAATTAGAGTTGGACGAACTACTGGCCAACCGTGACGAGGCGGCTAAACGCATCAAAGAAATAGTCGACAAAGCCTCTGACCCTTGGGGGATAAAAGTGGAAACAGTGGAACTAAAAGATGTAATCTTACCAGAAGACATGCAAAGAGTAATTGCCAAACAAGCCGAAGCTGAACGAGAAAGAAGGGCTGTGGTGATCAAATCCAGAGGCGAAGTTGAGGCTTCAGAAAATCTAGCCCAAGCTGCTGGCACACTATCAGCACAACCTGGCGCACTACACCTTAGAACTTTGAACACACTAAACGATCTAAGTTCTGATCAATCCAACACTGTTATTTTTGCAATGCCACTGGAAGTACTGAGAGCATTCGAAAAGATGGGGAAATAAAAAATAAAAAACATTTACACTACGCGAATGTTTTTTATTATTTTATTAATAGTACGGACAGATCCTATTGAATTTGGTACTTCAAATAAAAGACTAATTTAAATCATAATTTTATGGTAAACCCAGACACAAAATCACACAGTGGAGAAAATGAGGGACAAAGTGATTCTCACACACCAGAATCACCAGAAAGAGACAGGGGTATAAAAAACTTGCAAGAATTAAGAGATGATTTCAAAAATTCGGGTGATGATTTTGACAGTATCCGTGCTCAAACCATGTCCACCTATGATGAGTGGGATAGGATAAATAAATTATTGGAGGAAAAGGAAGCTGAGTACAATGAAGCCAAACAAGGGAATGATCCTGGAAGAGAATCACAAGCATCTTTGGCTTTAGACACAACCTTAAAAGATTTAAATGAAATCAGCAAAAAACTTGATGATCTGGACGAGCAAGCAAATCTTGCCTGGACAAAATATGACAACAACCACAAAGAAATGAGAAACGGAATGGAAGAACGCTACAAAAACTTGCCTTTTTGGAAGATTCACGAAACAAAAGCAGACCAAAGCACACTAGATAACAATAACTATAGGACAGAGAACATTGGTACAAGCTCCAAAAATGCTCTGGAAGAAATCATACAAAGAAAAGGATCTGGCCAAGATATTATTGTTTTAAAAAGAGAGGGTGAGTATATAATCGCCATTAAGCAACCATTGGACAACAACACTGCCGAACTTCTTATTAAAACTGGCTACAAAGAAACGCTTTCCGACACCTCAGACCCTTTTACCTTCAGAGAGCAGCTGGATAGCCTATTGTCGCAAGGCAAAAAGTTTGAATTCACAACCGACAAAAGACTCTTTGTCAAAGAATAACTATATTTCGTAGAATAAAAAAACAACCTCGTAAGGTTGTTTTTTAATTTTGCAAATTCACTCTGGGGTGGCCAACGGGGGCTGACCCAAGACTTTCTGTTGAGTTAAGAATAAATCTTTGAATTCATCGTGTGGTTCTATTGCAACTACTTTCTTACCATTTACCCAAATTCTTTTGATAACCATCAAAATCCACTCTCTCTGGTCTTCTGGTGTGCTGTTAATCCGCCAAAATTTGCCGAAATTCTTAAGAAACTTCTCAGTCTGGCGTAATCTATCCTTTACCAGTTTATCTTTGTTTTTCGCGGTAATTCCTTGTTTTTCAAATTGTTTTATTTTTCTCTGAATTTCTCCAACATCTCTTCTGTATTTATCATCGTCCAATTCTCCCATCTCATACATAGTGTTAAGTCTTTTCCGCCTACCCTCTAATTGATTAACCTCTTTTTGTAAATCGCTAGAACCCAAGTATTCTTTTAGACTAACCTCAAGATTTTTTAATACTTTCTCTATAATATCATCAGGTAGTTTTAACCCCTCCATAAAGTCTAAAACCTGTTTATCAATAATATCACAAGATACCGATGGTTGTTTGCAGTCTTTGTATTCCCTCCTAATTTTACAACCATAATTCAAAACTTCACCAATCTTACGACCAGATCTCTCACAATACATTTTGGGAAGCATCTTAGTATTGGGGTTATCAGTTTTGTTCTTATCAAAATGTTTCCTACATTTGTTACAATAAAGTAATCCTTGAAGCAGATAAAATCTGTGTTGGGCTACTGGTCTTCCATTAGTATTACGGCGCTCCTCAATTTTTTCTTGAACCTTATCAAAAACGACTTTTGAAACTATGGGCTTATGTGCGCCCTTTAGTTCTGGGTAACCCCTACGAGGAGAATATATAAGACCAATATAGGTTTTATTTTTCAAAATGTCTTTTATGGAGCCGTAGCCGAACGGATTTCCATTTTTTGTTTTTATTCCTAGTCTGTTTATTTCAAAAGCTATATCAGCGAAAGACTTTTGCCCTGTGGAATATAAATTAAATATGCTTTTAACTATCTTAACCTCTTCTTTGTGTACCCTCCACTCATCTTCATAAATAGGTCTGTCTTTTGTTGCGTCAAATCCTAATCTTTTTTTATAATAACCAAAAGGTGGATTACCTACCGGCTTTCCCTGTCTTCTTTTTTCCTGTAAAGCATCTTTTACCCAAAAACTTAATTGCTTGGAATAGTAGGCATCAAACAATTCGTTTATGCCCTCATTCAAAAAAGCAGACGGTTTTCTCCAGTCTCCAAAGGGTTGGGTAACCGATATGACATCAATGTCCAACTTTTCACGAAGATTTTCTTTATTTTTTCGTGCATCACTAACATTACGAGCAAAACGAGAAGTATGGTATACCAAAATAACACCAAATTTCTTTTTTTGAGCATCATCCATCATCCTCAAAAAGTCGCTTCTCTTTTTCGTTGAAGTACCAGAAATTAGATCTTTGTATTGATCTACTATATTTAACCCTTCTCGTTTAGCGTATTCTCTTATAACCCTCTCTTGATTTTCTGGCGAAAAACCCTTGTCTTGTTCTTCCGTGCTTTCACGAATGTAATAGACGGCTTTTAATTGTTTATGTGAAATTTGTTTTTTCATATAACCATTGACTATTTGCATCATCCATTATATTATACAACCTACTTTTAATCAACTAAAATATATGTTTTTCAATAAAGATTTTGGCTCTATAAATTTTGAAGATATAGAGTACTTGGTAGACAACAAAATACCTGAAAATAGTAGACTAGAGTATAAGCAAGTTGTTTGGGGTGGAAAAGATGAAGATGTAAGGGAAATGTTGAGAGACATAACCTCAATTGCCAACAGTTATGGTGGTCATATAATTTTAGGTATCAAAGAAAACAATACTGACGGATCAGCCGAAGAAATCGCGAACATAGACAAGGCAGAGGAGGAGATGGATAGAATACAATCAATTTGTTTATCAAGTGTCCAGCCTAGAATAGGTGGTTTGCACATAAAAATCTTAAGTAAAGAAGGTGTCAGTATAATAATTATTAAGGTTCCATACAGTTTTAGAGCCCCTCATCTTATTACTTACAAGGGTCTCAACCAATTTTGGATTAGACACGATAAACAAAAATCAAAAATGGCCGTTGAGGAAATTGGAGGCTCCTTTATCAAAAAAGAGGGTCTTTCTAAAAGTGCAAATGATTTTTTAGAAGAAAGGAGAAGAAAAATCACCAAATTATCGGAGGGCCAACCATATCTCACTATGGCTGTATATCCAATAGAACAGAGAGGAGATTTTCTAGACACACAAGACCAAGAACTGAGAGAAATAATGAAAAAACAATCTGAGGCAAGATATGGCGGTGTTGGTTTTGATTTTACATACACGAATGTACATCCAACACATAATGGTTTAGAAATAAACGATCTCAACAATGATTGGAGAAACCTTGAGGTTTTTAGGAATGGCTATATTGAAGCGCGTATCAATGGTGGTGAAATAAGCTTTTCAGATATAAAAAAATTTGAGGAACAACAGGAGGAAGGTAAAACCAAAGTCACCAATTTTAATGTATTAAGCACTTGGTGTGTAATAGAATATATTCATAGTTTTCTTAAACAGGTAGAAAGGGTCTCTAAGCACTTGGGCTATGATGGACAATATCTTGTATTTGTAGATCTCCTAAATATAAAAGATTATGGGCTCCCAAAATATAAAGAAGGTTCACACTTTGGAATTAGAGATAAATATGATTTGGGTTTTTGGAATGAAGAAAATTTAAGACTAGGCGTATTCTCTCTTGATCAGATAGACCCAGATAAAAACACTAATTTCTTATGTGATAGATTATGGCAATCTTTTGGACACGAGAACCATCCGTATACTATAGAGGGTGGCAACATCAAGGAACTTTTGGAAAGATAAAAATTAACAATTCCCAGCCATAGTCCACCCAGCACCAACAGCTTCCTGCTGAGTACAAAACCACTTCTCACCTTTTGTTTCATCTATTTTAGTTCTACTGTAACTGGGGCAATCTGGTGTGTGATACAGCTTTCTATCATCAGAACTGATATTACCTTTTATAACACAACCTTCCGCAGGTTGTGTTTGTATAACAACAGGTTCTTGGGTTATAACGGGCTCCTCAATAACATCTTCGGTTTCTTGTAAATTAAAATTGTCACAGACATTATCAGCCCACAAACCTAACTTATTATTTTGGGCGTCTTTCTCTGCACCCTTAAATTCTTGTTGGTATTTGTATGGGGTATCGTATGTATATTCGTGTGCATATCCATTTTGGATCATCCATTTATTAAAAAACAGCCCATCTTCCCTAATAACATATCTCAATAAACGATTATATTTGTCCAATTCTCCTTGTGTTGGGTCAGTCTCTAGTCTAACTTTTTTATTTAATAATAATTTCACTGCCTGATCAGATGCTTCTTGCCCAAAACACTGTACAGGCTTTCGAGGATCTTTAGTTTCAGGTGTGTCTAACCCTATTAAACGCAATCTTTGTGAAGTCCCGTTTATATTTACATCAATTGTGTCACCGTCTACTACATTCGTGACTAAAAATACTTCGGTCGCACCACTCACTTTTTCTTCCTCATCATTTCCTTGATAAAAAGCCTCCTCTACTTGTGTTTTATCTAATTCACCGCCTATACCAACAACACCCTGCTCTTCTGAATTATTATTTGCTTCATTCTGGATTATGTTATCATCATCTAAATTTTCTTTCTTTTGTGTTTCGTTATCTGTTATTGTAACTGTTTTATTTTCAAAATCGTTATAAGTAATTGGCTCGGCTGTCAAACCAATCATAAAAAAAGAAAAAAACATCAAACCACCGATAGAAAGACTAACAGTTTTTCTAGTGAGTTCTTTCTTAACCAATTTTGATATAATTCTAGGATCCAAAAGTCCGATAATTAGTGTAGGAATACTAAAAAAGAAAATAAGTATAAATAGTGTATCCATATTTATACTTTCCATTTAAGCCCACATTCTTCACATCTTTTATGTCTAGGCCAGAGTGGATAAAAAATTATAGGAAGACCCAGGTTTACCATAACCCAAAACCAGTAAAAACGCGGAGCTTTAAGATTTCCTCGTTTTACTTGTGTACTTTCACACTTGGGACACTCATTCTGATATGTCATATTTTAATGGTTAAAAATAAAATTATATAACAAAAAAAGGCAGGCGAGGTTCACCTACAAAAGACATCCGGAAAGGAGCCTAATTGTAGACTCGCACTGCCTATTTTTACCTGCAATCAGGCGAAAAGACAGTTTCCTTTCCAGAAAATGTTTTTTGTAGGTGAACATCATAATTATACCCTTTTTCGCTATTTTCAGCAAGTTTGATCTATATTTGTGTTCATATTTTTGTACACATAGTGACGTAATACAGAGAAAGTGGTACTAAAACAAAAAACCACCTTTATTAGATGATCTTTTGAACTTCCCTCCTTGAAGTCCTCCTGTTGAAGTTTTTGTATAAATGAGCGTGGGTGGGTTTTTGCGACAGAACGTCGCTAGAGAAGTGTGTCGACCAGGTCGATCACCTCGGGCAGAGTGTGGATGAGGCGTGCGCGCTCGGGGTATCGTACGATCCATTCACGCTCGTAGCCAGGAGTGTTCTCGTTGACCATCAGGCCGATCTTGGTACCGAGGGTGTGAGGTAGGATGAGATCCAATTCCCAGATGTCGCCGACGACCAGAAGGTCTTTCCAGGTAGCGTGATGGCGCAGGCGAATTTCGTCAAGCACCTTGAAGTAGTGGGAGCGCCTGAGGAAGATTGGGCGTTCGAGACCGGAAATATCCATCTCCGCTGGGATAGTGTCCGGTGTTTCCCCGATCATATACTTCTTGGCTCCTCCTATCACGTGGTCTGCTGGTAAGTCGATGCCGAGCTCGACAATCTTGCTCTGCACCGCCTCTGTGTCGCTGTTTGTCACGATGTAGACCACGATCTCCGAGTTCTGGAGTAAGGTGTTGAAGACTTCCAGAGCCCCCTGCTTGAACACCTTGCCCGAGAGAGGGTAGTTCTTCCTGTAGAGGTACTCCAGGAGGCACTTCCTGTCTTTGGGATCAAGGAACAGCCCCATTTCCTCGAAGAGCTCTTGTGCCACCGCCTTCATTCGAAGGTAAGGATCAACACAAGCCGGTGCCACGATAACACCGTCAAAGTCCCAACCCTTCTTGAGTTCCGTCCTGATCAACTCTTCGATGCGATCAAGTGTTTCGATGGCGGTCTCACCATTCAGACCACAGAGGATTTTCAGATCCTCCCTGTAGGCCTTTACGAAAGGAACACCTTCAGCCTCCGCATCAGTCACTGTTCCATCGAAGTCGAAGACTACGATCTTCTTTTTCATCCGAATTCTCCTTGCCCTATCTTTGGGCGGTTTGTAAATCCTAAAGATAGGTTAAACTATTTTATTGATTTTGTCAATGTGGAGACCACTTAAAAAAGTTTATCTTGACGTTTTGTGTCTATATCAAAAGTTTTTAATAATCTGTCTACCACATCTCTAGATGTGACATTTTTGAGTTTATTAAAATCAACATATTTAGATAGTTTCTGTAATCTATTTCTGTAATTATAATAAGTCGTTCTACTTTTATACTTTGTCATAAAATATCTTTTTACATATTGTAACCCACCTTCTTGTAACAAAGCTAATGCCATAATAATTTCACTTTTAACAGTTATATCTTTGCAGTTTTTATCTAAAAAGGCATCGATGACGGGCTTATTATTTTGCGATAAAAATACGTAGTTTTTTAGAGGATGATTATAGATTTCGTCTATCTCTTTTTGAAGTATTTTCTTCCAAAAATGTTGGTTAAAAATATTTTTTAAGGTGGGCTCATCCCCGTTTAAGTATGGCTTAAATTTTTGTTTAGTGGCTTGTTTACCTCTCATCGTCAATTCACATCTTAATACTTCAGACACCAACACACCTTTTTTATTTTTATATCTGTTAGCTCTGTATGCTTTTGCTATGTCTAGCTCTTTTTGAGTTACTGCATTATTAGCAACCTCAGGTAGTTTAGAATATAATTTGAATGTTGTGGCCTTATTACTAAAATATATTTCTTTACCACCATTTTCTGTGTCTTTCATAGCCACACACCTTTGTTTAGATCTAAAACGATCATCAAATGGTGTCAAAGCTTCTAGCGCAAGATTACAACTACATAAGTCCGTGAGATTAACAATACCACCAATTGCAACAACAGTAGGAATTGAACTTAAGATTTGATCTCTAAAAATAACTACACCAATTTCCCTGAAAAACTGGAGTAATTTATCTACAAATACATCAAGCACATCGCCTGATATAATTGTTACATTTTCTCCAATTAGAAACTTAGGTACGGACAATTCTATTACGAAATAAGTTATCTCTGGATAGATAAAATGTTCCTCTATCCAGTATTTCGGCATATACCTTCTTTGCTCTTTTTGTTCGTTTCTCCAAGTATTATTTGTGCAAACAACCCTGTTTCTTTTAACATCCCGATCAATATCTTTTATATTTATATTTTCCTGAAAATAAAAACTACCCTCCGGTCTATCATATCTAAATTTTAGTTTTAGGGTATCTATCATACTGGAGGAGACTTTTATCAGAGATAATCAGGTGGCTGACTTAACGACAGGACAAGCCTCCTCCAAGAGGGAACCTGAATGTAAGACAGCCGTCTCATTATCTCTATTATCTTGTTTTTTCCAGTATTCTAAAAAGAACTCCGTTATTCGTTCGGCTATTAAGTCCGTATCATTTTTCTTGTTCTTTTTTGAATACATAAAAACCGTAGCTTATAACTACAGTTTATATCTTGTGGAATAAATTGTATAAGAAATAACCGAGTACGCTTATTTCCTACTCTCCCTGCGTTTAATTGCTAAACTTCTTAATTTGCCAATCTCCCCATCATCTAATAATTCCCCAGTCTTCTCATTAACTAATCCTCTTAGTAACTTGAGAGAAAGAGATCTGTTGTCATACACCAAATCTTCAATTTCTTTTGACTTGGTTTTTCTACTTCTTATTTTTGCTAAAGATATTTTTTCTTTTGCGAAGACTTCTATACGCCCTCTTTTCTCAAGATCAACAAAACACATTTGTATATAATCCCACCGTTTTTTAATTAAATCAATTGCCTCATTTTGTGTAGCATAGGGTGATATACCGATCATTATGGGGTATTTTTTTGATGTTTCGTCCATAAAATCTTCACAAACTTTTACATCACAGTCACAACATCCTCTCCTTTCTAAAAAATCTAGACGATACTCATTAAACGAAACTGTATCTTCGATACTGTTATAAAATTGAGTGAACACATCGTACTTCCTTTCATTGTATAGAATAAAAATATTAATAAATAATATAATATTCACATTCTTGTATATTTCTGGTATTGGCTCAAGTATCTCACTATATATTTTTGTTCTTTGTTTTGGAAAAGTTAAATAATTTGTGTTTTTATATTTGATACCAAAAAGAGACGCTGGTAATCCACGGATAACACGACCAGAAAGATTGGGCATTTTGATACCATTTTTAGGTATGCCAATTTCTTTTCTAATCTCTAATACCCTATCTATAAAATATCTTTCACGAGTGTATGTTTCAAGATAATTTTTTAATTTATCAGTAGATTTCATTTTTATATATTTATAACAAAAAGGCCGTGATAGGCCTTTTTGTTTAGAGACGATGAGCCCCACTTAGGGGTGGCTAACGAGAATTGAACTCGTATTGCCGGTACCACAAACCGGAGTAATAACCATTATACCATAGCCACCCCTAAAAGGGTCTCTATTTTTATTTTATTGTAAATCTCTCTCTTCTTCAATACTTCCTTTGAATAGGCCTGTATTAAATCCAAGGGTTGTTTTTCTTTTTCTTTTGATATCAGGAATTTCTTCTTTCTCTTTTTCATTTACAACTGGTTGTTCATAATCGCTTTCAAGCATATCTATTAGATTTTTGAGGGCATCTTGCTTCTTGTCTAAATGATTGATATACATTTGGTGTGCTCTAACACTACTAGCATAAGAACTTATTACTAGTACCCCTGTAAAAATCTTTATCATCTCCTCATCTAAACACTTCTTTAATAATCTCTCAACCGATGTATTCCAAATCTTATATTTTGCAGAATAAGCTGGTTCTTGTGCCAGACTATCTACTTCCTCCAATTTTTGTTTTAGTTTTTGAATAATTTCTTCCATATGGTGAATTTACATTATTCTTATTTTGTTCCAGATCTCTATTGTATCCGACAGAAAGTGTTGGGTCAAGAGGAATTGAACCCGTATTGTCGGTACCACAAACCGAAGTAATAACCATTATACCATGGCCACCCCGCAATGAATTTGAATTTGAAAGAAAAATTTCGGCCCGAGGCCGATCAGCCTTGAGCAGAGAACCGGTATTGTCGGTACCACAAACCGAAGTAATAACCCGCCCGCAACACTTGCGCTAGCATGGCGGGCGGACCACTATACCATGGCCACCCCGATTGAGACTTTTTATAGAACGGGCATATTATATACCAAAAAAGCTTTTTTGTCAACTATTTATGGCCAGACAAAGTATTTTTATATGGCCTACCAAAAAGACTCATCTTAAAAAAATTAACAGCATAAACAAAAAGTCTTTTATCAAAAACAAATCTCCTTACAGAAACATGGCATTTTAAATTCATATCAAGCCTTATTCTACCAAACCTACTTAATTTTCTACACATATCCATGTCTTCGCCATACTTTAAATCACCGTTAAACCCGGAAGTCTTATTATAGATATTTTTTTTAAATGTCATATTATTTCCCATTGCTCCAATCTTTCCCAGAGAGACTATGCGCGAAAAAAACCACAGACCCCAGTGAGAAAAAAACCGCAATATGTTTTTCCAGGGCGATGCATCATAAAAATAAAACTGCCCACCCAAGCAAACTAATTTTGGATCATTATCAAATCTTTTTTTAACTTGCAACAAATAATCTTCTGGCAAATGTGTATCTGCATCAATATGTAGTACATATTCACCTCGGGCCATCTCTGTGCCGGTCTTTCTAGCTTGTCCTACGCCCTTTCTAGGCTCATCAACGACTAAAACACCCAAAGACCTGGCTATTTGACCAGTCTTGTCTGTAGAGGCGTTATTTACCACGATTATTTCAGTATCAAAATCACCTTGTTGTTTTTGAACAGACCTGATACTCTCCGAGATATATTCTTCTTCATCAAAAGCAGGGATGATAATTGAAAATTGTATAAATTCTTTCATATGAAATAATTATAACAGAAAAACAGTAAAAACAAAATCTACCAGATAGGCAGATTTAAATATCATAATTATTAATTACAAAAACAGCAACAATGAAATATGGACTACTCACCAAAATCCCACATATCATCTGGAGCAACGCTACCTTCTGGCCCCCAAACACTTTCGTAGCCGGGCACAACAACACTTTCACCAAGAGGGTCTGTGGGCGGGTAATAATCCGTCATATCTTTTTTTACACCCCACTCGGCCTGGAAAAATCCTCCTCCCCCAGGAGAGTCTATATTTTGCGCTTCAAATAAAGCGTCTTGAACAAAAATAGTAATACTATATGAACTCAAAACTATAAGAGTACCTATTACAGCATATTTTATTGTTTTTTGAGCACTCTTTATTTTTTCTTCATCACCACCAGCTGTCATCCAAATAAAGCCAGAGTAGAATATATAAACCAAAAATATTGTACCCAAAAGAGATAGGGCGATTCTTATAATATTAACCACAATCATGCGTGGGTCTTCTGCCTGACCAAACGACGCCCCCCTTTCACCTGCTACAGCCTGTAACTGCGATCCAATCTCTCCAGTGTCTATACCATCACCAGTAGCCAAAACTAACCCCGCGAAAAAAAGCCCTAGCAAGATTAGAAATATAGAAAAAAATATTTTTTTCATAAATACTTACTATTATTGTATATTAACTTTTTGCCCCGTAGCCTGTGTCCCAACAAAAAGAGTGACACTGTAAGAAAGCAAGATGATGGTCAAACCAATTATGGAGCCCACTATTATCTTCTGTGCTTTTTTTACTTGTTCCTCATCTCCGCGTGAATTGACATACACAAAACCACCGTACACAACCAGGGCCAAAAATATTGAGCCAACCACACCCAAGGCTATCTTTAGCACCTCTACTATTATTATTTGTGGTGATGTTGGATTGCCCAGACCAGCTGTGTCAGCACCTTCTTTTATCTGTTCTACTACTTGATTTTTTAAGTCTACAGACTGTGTGGTATCAAATAAAAAAAATACACCCAAAAAAGACAAGAGTAGCAAAAAGATTGTAAGTTTTTTTTTCATAAATTATGATTATACAGATCCACTAGCAGTTCTGGATAGAATAGCCAAAACTACAAAATTGGTAATACTATAGGAGGCCAGCACTATCACCAAGCCTATGATCGATGATATTATAATTTTTTGAGCTTTTTTTATTGTCTCTTCTTCACCACGAGCGGTCATCCAGAGATAGCCCGCGTAGACCATTAGAACCAAAAACACAACACCCACCATGGACAAGGCCCCCTTTACAGCAACTCCTATAGTCTCCGCCAAAGTGGTATCCGTAGCCCTTTCATAGCCCGCTTTAGTGGCCGCACTGTCTACCAGACCGACACCAAGAATATCTTTTCTTTGGGCCAAAGCCGGACTCACTAATAAAAACACCACCAACAGACTGAGAAAAAAACTTTTTATTTTCATATTAATTATATTGTTATACTATTATGTATCTATTTTTTTACTCTAAAATCTGCCTGTTACAAACTTAGTTATTGCATAGGCACTCAAAGTAATAATTAGACCAATTATTGTACTTATTATAATTTTTTGAGCTTTTTTTATTGTCTCTTCTTCACCACGAGCGGTCATCCAGAGATAGCCCGCGTAGACCATTAAGATCAAGAATATAAGCCCAACCAAACTAAGAGCAGCATTTATTCCAGTACCGACCACATCTTCTATATTTTTTTCTGTTACACCAGCCTTGCCTGCCACTGAGCCCGCAACACTGTTGGCGCTACCTAGCCCTGCTGCAAAAATAGGAGTGACACAAGAAAACAAAACAAATGCAATCGTGGTCAATAAAATAATTTTTTTCATAATTTTAAATTTAATAATTATAATTAGAAAGGGTTCCATTCAGCATTTTCCCACTTATCACTAAATTCCCATTCGCTATTTTCTATTTTTATTTGTACTGCCTTTTGGCATGCCTTTTCACCTTCATCGCCCTTTAAATCAGGCACCCACTGACCATCCTCTGGAATACTTATATCTTGAGTCGAATAATCTTTTATTTGTACCAGCACATCACATTGTGCTTTTGTCAGTAAGCTTCCTGTCCAACCAGACTGACCAACCCCAGCAAAACCACCCTCTGTCTCCCACCTGTCGAGACAGCAACCGGTTGGGTCTCCCTCAACAGCATCTGGAACGTCCTTGTCCGTGGTAGATGATCCAGACTGTCCAGATATTATTCTACTTGTTATAAAATTAGTCATCGCATATGCACCCACAACTATTAATAACCCTATTATAGCACCAATTACAGTACTTTTTGCTTTTGTAATGCTTTCTTCATTTCCTCTGGCAAGCAACCACTTGAAACCACCATAAAAAATAATTATAAAAAATACTATTGCCACGAGAGCTAGAGCGGCCTTTAGTACATAACCACCTACAACTGTTATATCAGACTCTACCACCCCAGTCTTCGTCACAGCCTTGCTAAGCTCATCTTGAGCATCTGTGGCTTTCAATTTTTGGGCAAAAGCAAATGAAGGTAGTAATAGCACTATCATTGCTATAAAAATTATAATTGTTTTTTTTATTTTCATAATTTTATTTTTCTTCCCAAACACACACACCAGTTTGGGCCTGCATTTCTTGGCAGTCTTCTTTGTCTTTTAGACTCCAGCACTCTACTTCATTATCAATATTCGGATTTTTTAAAATACATTCGTCTTCGTTAATTGGAACACAGTACAGTTCACAAACGTCGTTTTGAACATCATTACCAATAATACCACACACATCACCAGGAAACGGAAAGCAGGTGCCAGTACATATCTCAGACAATCCTACACCAGTCGCATGACAACCATCTTCATCTTCATCTTCATCTTCACCATCTTCATCTTCACCATCCGCACTCTCCACCTCACCACAACACATCTCATCACTAACAGAACAAAGTTTCTTTTCCCAGGTATCTCCCTTGTTTTCTATATCCTCATACTCACCTGGTATGGTACATTCGGTAATTTTCTTACACTCCCAATCAGGATGCTCAGTAGCACAAGTTTTTGCCTCTGTATTACCAGTATTAGTCTCGCCCATTATACCTGTAAAAACAAAGTTGGTAATGGCATAGGAGGCCACCACTATTATAATACCAATAATGGCTCCAGTAATAGTGTCCATTGCTTTCTTTTCCATTTCTTGATTTCCCCTGGCCAACATCCAAGTGACGCCACCAAAAAGCATGAGGGCAAAAAACAAAACACCAATCATTGATAGACCTGCACCTATTAAATTTCCCACTATATTTGTTATCTCACCAGACTTAAGCCCTGCCGCACCACCAGTCGCCTTATATCCATAGTCAGTCGCCAACACAGGAACAACAAAAAAACTAATCACACCAAACATAACCAGGAATATAATTAATTTTTTATTTATTTTTGACATAACAAATATTTTTATTCCCACTTACACAGATTAGTTTTATCTTCTACTAAAACACAGTTATCCTCATCCACAACACATACTTCATCCATGTTTATACCATCTTTCACCTGACAAAAGTCCTCTTTTACACAGTATTGACTACAGAGAGCATTAACAAAACTATCTTCCGCCTCACAATTATCAGCAGTACAATCTTGTAAACAAAAATCATTAATTGATTTGGTCCCAGCCTGACATGATGCTTTTGCCTTACAGCATTTTATCTCGTCACCCTGACCAGGAGCATTGCACAGGTCATCATCTGCTTTTTCACCTTCTGCAGTGCTACAGTCGACCGAAATCCTACAAGACCAATCATCACTTTTTTGTGTGGTCGCACAAGTATCACAACCAGCAAAAGTGCCGGATTTACCAGAACACTTGGAGGAATCACTGGAAGACCCACCAGATGAATAAGAGCTACCCTCTATTCCTTTGAAAACAAAGTTGGTAATTGCATAAGAAGACGCCACTATTATAATACCTATGATAGCTCCGGTAATAGTATTGAGGGCCTTTTTTTCCATTTCTTGATTGCCTCTGGCCAACATCCAAGTAATACCACCAAAAAGCATGAGAGCAAAAAATAAAATTCCCACCAGAGTAAGGCCGGCACCAATTAAATTTCCTACTATAACAGGAATTGTGTCTGATGTCGTAAGTCCTGCCTTATCGCTTGTTGCCTTTAGGCCCAGATCGCCCGCCAGTGCAGGGGTAACAAAAAAACAAATGAACCCAATCGCTATAAAAAAAATAATTAATTTTTTATTTATTTTGGACATGAATATTTTTAAAACTATTTTTACTTATACTCGCAAATTTCTTCCGCATTGGGACAATCAAACTCGTCTAATGTTTGGCAAAGATCAGAGTCAGGACCAGAATAAACACAGGATCCTGATTCACCAGAACACCACAACTCTACATCAAAATCTAATAGGCTTATTGGAGATACCTCCCCACAAGCCTTACTTGGCGCAAGAGCACTGTTGGACTGACACTTTTCACTTAACTTTTCACTTGCTTTCGCTTTACAAGTTGCCTCGCTCCCACCTTCTGTAGCAGTACAACAAATCTCATCGTTTGCATCGCATTTATTTTTTATCCAGTTCGTACCTGGCCCAACCCCCAGAGCATTATAATCCGACAAGCCACATGCGGTCAACTTCTGACAGCTCCAATTGGGATTATGCTGTTCACACAAACCTAGCGTTTTTGGTTCAGTGCCATCATCTTCATCCTCTTTTGGTTTTTCGCCATCACCTTCTATGGCCGTACAACAAATCTCATCGTTTGCATCGCATTTACTTTTTATCCAATTCATACCTGGCCCAACCCCCAGAGCATTATAATCCGACAAGCCACATGCGGTCAACTTCTGACAGCTCCAATTGGGATTATGTTTTTTACACGGACTCACTATTTTTGGTGAGTCTATATCTGTGACAGAGGACGAAGAGGATGAAGGAGTATTTAAGTTCTGACCAACATTACTAAAAAGAAAGCCAACCAAGACATAAGAAGACAACACTATTACCACCCCAATAGTTGCCCCAATCATTATTCCTCCGGCTTTTTTTTCTCTTTCTTGATTGCCCGCAGCACTCATCCATACGACACCACCATAGACCATTAGTGCGAAAAATAAAATACCAACCAATGACAAAACAGCACCAAGCAGTTCACCTATCATTGTTTGCAAAGAAGCACCCTTAAAATTAGTTATGGGTGTTTGGTCAGCTGTAACATCTATTCCATACTGAGCATGAACAACAAAAAAAGGTGTAAATAGTATTACAATAATTATTACGAGAAGGTAAAACTTTTTTGACATAGCCAATAAATATCTACTTCTTATTCCACATCACTATACTGAAATCCCCCACCTTTGGTTGCCTCCAAAATACGAGTAGTCACAAAACGAGTAATAGAATAAGCTGTTAAAATAATAACTAAACCTATTACCGCTGCCATTAATATTTTTTGTGCATCTTTTACATTTTCTTCATTACCACCAGCAGTCATCCATTTGAACCCTGCATATAAAACTATCACCAAAGCGATCGTACCCAAAAGCCCCAAAACAACTCTAACCATCATCGCCACTGTAAACCTAACATCCTGACTTCCAAGACCTGAGTGCGCCCCATAGTCCAGACCTATATAGGGCCCAGTTCCTGCCTTTACTGCTGACAAGAAAAAAAACATTCCTACTACAAAAAATAGTAGAAACAACCCAACTACGATTCCTTTTTTCATATTGTGTATATTAATAATTACTTTGCTCCACCCCCGAAGAGGCGGAACATAATAATAATTACTATAAAGCAGTCTTATTCTACTGGAAATTCGCTATATGCGTCAAACTCAGAAGTAGCCGTATAAAGTTGCATCAATACGAATCTAGCGATGGCGTAGGCACTAAGAATAATGGCCAAACCAATAACACCAGAAAATATAATTTTGCGAGCTTCACCAACCTTTTCTTCGTTACCACCAGCAGTCATCCAACGAAAGCCACCCCAAAGTACGATTACTACAGCTACGATACCAAGAAGCCCTAAAGCTACGTTGATAATACTAGCTATTGTAGTTCTCACATCTTCCTTTCCAAGACCTGTCTCATCTGCATAACCAATACCAAAAGGGTCTACAGGTGCCACAGGATCATCATCAGCTACTACTGGCAATGCAGGGACAAATAATAATCCCATCACAAAAACAGCAGCAATAGTCATTACAATTTTATATTTAACTAATTTTGTCAATAAATACATGTTCTCACCCCCTTTCTTTTAAAGGATCTCATATTTTATTTTTTATACTTTTATGGAATATTAAGACCTGTCGTAGGACCAGAACTTCCTTGTTCTCTCGCACCAATTCCTTCTAGTACCAACCCTAGTATAGCATAACTACCAAAAATTAGAAACAGTCCAATGACTGCCCACATCATAGTTTGGCTACCTTTTTTTACCTTTTCTGCACTGCCGGCAGAAGTAAGCCAAAGGAAACCACCATAGACAAAAACCAATAGTGTAACTGATCCCAAAATACTCATTCCTTTAGAAACTATTTTACCAAGCAAGATTCTAATATCTGTAGTACCAAGAGGATTGTCCAATTTTACAAA
>JABIBU010000019.1 GCA_018652595.1 Candidatus Magasanikiibacteriota bacterium
TACTATGTAAATATGAATCGGATATTTCACCCGTTACGCCACAAGCAATATCACAACCTAATGCATCTGTACCAAGCATTTTCCAGTTTTCATCAACTCCTGGTGGTACTTGTCCCTTGTTGTCTATCTGGTAAATACGTACAGCATCACCAACTGCTTCTACATCTTGCCAGCGTTGTGCATTGCGAGCATCACGAAAACGTGATATTGGATCTAGTGCGACAAAAATAACAGAAGCTACAATAGCTATGATAGCGATTACTATTAGGAGTTCTATTAGTGTAAACCCTTTGGAGCGATCCGAATAACCCGAATCGACATACAAATTATCCGAATACCTGTTGTTCAGAATTCTTTTAGTTTTTGAATATGTTTTCCTAAAAATAATCATCATAACTAGCTATAAATTAAATAGTAGGATAAATTTATGTTATTCAGACCAAACCTCGCATTCGTGCTATTCGGATGTCGATTCGAATCATTCGGATCGCACATAATTCGGATCGCTACTGATAATATATTAAAGTTTTTTCCAAAACCGGTGTATCAATACTATCTCCAACTAATGTTGCTTTGTAACGAATCCACTGGTCTTCATTATGGTCAGTATGAATCAATTGGCCAGCATTATCAGTAAAATAATCAGTATCATCTCCATCCTCACCATCAGGGCCACACCATGTGGCCGACCAATCGCCTGGTGATCCAGCATTATTGGGTGCAGTTTGAATTTGTAATTTTACCTCACAATTTGGACTACAACTTGGAGTCACCTGATTCCATTCTATCACATTAAAGGCCGAAGGTACACCAGAATTATATGCCGAAGAGACTAAATAACCCTCGGTATTAAAAATTGTTTGTTGAAAACGAAAACCAACTAAGTCCTGATGGATACCCGTAGTGTCCCAAGAGTCTCCACCATCAATACTTGAAATATAAAAAGAATTTGTACCATTATAGTTAGCGCTATTAAAAATACTACTACTATCGTGAAAGGCTGAACGAATCAAATAGTGAGCTGTTACATCCGCATCTGGTGCTGAGATGTATATCCTATAAGTATTACCGCTTGACAAAGTCAATGGCTGATCAAAAAAGAATTCCTGCCAAGAATAAGAACCATTGGCAATTTGATCTGATGTTGTAAGTGTGCTAGTAGCAAGTAAAACACCACCAGTTACATTATAAAAACCTAAAATCAAATCCGCCTGTGGGCCTTGATTGTTTTCTGAAACATCCATACCAACAGTAGAAACCATAATATCTGATCCTGTTACCAAAAACTGCTGACCAAAATAATTATCGCCATATATTTCATTTTGGACAACCTCGTGATAAGGATTGCCTTCGTATGTTATATCTATAAAATCTAATAAATAAATTGGTTGATAGTTTTGCACTGTCCAATTAATACCACTATCTTCACTAAACAATATATTACTCTGTACATCAGCAGAACTATCGTAAGCACGCAATAAATTTATTGGATCACTACGACGTAATTCAATATTATTACCACCATTAACAGTTCCTGACTGATGTTCGATAACCAAATGATAAACAGTATCTTGTGTCAAAACTACACCTTCATTCAATATTATTGATTGCCACCCCACAGCAAGTGACTGGTAATCTCCATAACCCTGATTGGTTGCCCCCAACCACACACCAGATGGCTCACCAGAAATATCTGATTGTATTCCATAACGATAAAACGGACTAACACCCTGCGACTGTTCCAGATACACCCTAGCCCCTGAAACTGTATTGTCACCAGAAGCAGTAAAACGCAAACTTGTCATTTTGGATGCATTGGATAAAGGACCTGCTCCGCTAATATTACCAACAACGAATTGATTACCATAGTATGCAACATCAGCTACTTCATACTGCAAAACTATATTATCTAACTTTACCAACTGATAACCATCACTAGCCAAAAAAGCTTTAAACATAAGTTTTTTTGCTGTAGTATCAAAATATGATATAGCTGAATTAACCACGCTGGCTGTATTAGACGTACTAGATGCTGTGGCTGTAGACCAAGCTGACCCATTCCAATACTGCCAAGTAGATCCATCATCATTAGAAAGTTGATAATATATTTCTCCACCATTTTTTACGGCAGACTCTACAAAGCCTGTCCAACTGGCTACCGCTGATGGAATAAAAGATTCTGAATTACTTATAGTCGGGCTATCATTTGGATAGCTCGCTGAGTCCCAGACCAAATTAACATTATCAAATCCAACCGTAAAAGGCCCTACCTCACCCCCGCCATCTGTCTCTACCCAATAGGCAATCTTCAAATAATAGGTTCCAGCTGTGGTTACAGCGGAAGTAGCGTCTATTTGCGTAGATGTCGTCCAATCACCCACAGCTGATATATTGATACCAGAGCCAACCTGATTTACTGGGTCACCAGTAGCAGTGTCTACATAAACACGGATTTGAGACATATCTGGCAAACCATTAAAATCAATTGTTTTATAATCAAAATCAATACTAACAACAGGATTGTCTTCTGTAGTCACAAATTCCTGTTGCCAATAACCACCTACACTATCACTATTCCCAGAAGGTATGGTTATATCAGCATAATTGTTTAGATTGCCCCCATCAGTCTGCCTCACACCAACAGGAGCAACTTCACCACCGCCAACATCCCAATTTGCAAAACTCCAAACTACTGGTGATGGTGTCAATCCAAGATTTATATTATCTAATTGCACCTGTTGTGTTCCATCGCTTTGCAAAAAGGCTTTTAATTTTATTTGCTCTGTGCTAGTGATGAAAGAAGGTATATTGGTATTTATAACTGATGCAGTATTATAATCACTCGCTCCAGCCAACATCCATAATGTTGCATTCCAAAAATACCAATTGGCCCCATCGTCATATGAAAGTTGATAATATATTTCTCCACCATTTTTGATGGCTGTTTCCGTAAAACTATCCCAACTCTGTACACCTATGGCTGAATAAGAGGAAGTTGGATATATCTCTGGCTCATCTATTACATATGAACTACCTCCGCCACCCTCCCAATAAAGATTAATATTATCAAATCCGCCTGTATTTGTTCCGCTTGTGGGTCCTCCACCACGACCAGTAATAACTCGAACAGCAGTTTTCAAATAATACGTTCCGGCCGTGCCTAATTTTGAAGAGATATCTATTTCAGGAACACTTGCCCAAGATGTTGTACTTGTTATTTCTCCACTCGACCATACTTGCTGGCCTACTGTTGGGTCGCCTGATATAGAATCAACAAAAACATAGAGCTGAAATGAAGTAACGAAAGAACTGGAATATTGAGAGACTAACCAATCAAATGTTGTAGTAGCGATAGTTGGATTATCCACATCTGTCACAAAAGATTGCTCCCAAAATCCTGAAATTGAACTATTTTTATTCTTTGTTACAACCACATTAATATAACCGTTTGGATTTCCACCAGAAGATTCTCTACTGCCGTTTACTTTACTTGCAAACTCCCAATCATTATATGTCCAATTGCTACTATCAATATCAAAATCTGGATTAACCGTATCACCTGAAGAACCTCCACCACCAAAATCAATTAACTGCCCTACTTCGCCCGTAACTTCTACAGATGAGGTAGGAAAAGTATAATTACCAGCAGTAGAAAACGGCCAATCATAACTCGTATCAGTTGTATTTTCAAAACCATCATCAATAGTACCCCCCAAACTCCCAGTAGCACCAACCAACTGAGCAAAATCATTTACTACTTCGATTGAAGTAGTAGAGTATGTATAATCTTCTGATATATCAAATGGCCAAGTAGTAGAAGCTGATGTATCAGTAGTTTGATCCAAAACAACTTGTCCAGAATTAACATCTACTATACCACTAGCGCTATCGTAACGGGTTATGCTTGACCAAATAGATTGACCTGAACCACCGGACCAATCTGTCTGTGGCCAAAGCTTTGTATCCCAATTAGTTAGATATCCAAATTGCTGTACAGAATTACTTACTCCTGGGCGAACTTCCCAAGTAACCACTGAGCTAACTTTTTTACTATGAATATCTGTATAATCCCCCGGACAAACAGCGATATCGTCACTCACATCACGACAAACATCAGAAAAACTAATAGTACGCGTATACTGACCAATGGTTTCAATTGAATCTTCTCCATCAAACACCCACTGGGTACTACTAACAGAAACTGAAGAAGTGGTATAAATCAATTCATTCCAAGCAGAATCGCGAATTGCACGCACAGCTTCTATACCCTCTTGGGCCAAAGCTTTGGCCTCTGTATGTTCTCCGCCTTGCTCCAAAGCAGTAAACCCACCCAGTGACAGGGTGATCATAGCAGCACTAATCAACGCAAAAATAGCCATAGCTACGATTACTTCGAGTAAACTCTGGCCTTTATTATTCATAGCGATCCGAATGACACTAATGTGAGACGGCTTAGATGACACAAATTTATATTGTTATTTAATTTATAAATAGATTTGAAATTAAGAAAATCTTTAATAGTAAATATTCGGAACATTCGGATGTTAATTCGTATCTTTAATCTTCTTCTACCAAACCCAAACTATTTACAATTATTGTATTGCTACCCTCTACACTATGGCTCATAATCATACTTCCAATATTATTTGGCCTGCCCACCCCTTTGGAAAAGTTTATATCAATATTTGCCCCAGTTAGATCAAAATCTAAATTTACAAAAGAAAGAGAAAGATTTAAGCTAGTCTCTCTATCATAATCAAGATCTCGCAAATCATAAGAATCCCCCTTGTACAAAACATAACCGTCATCTTCCATCAAATTTATGTCTAACAAAACTCCCCAAGCAGAATCCTGATAACGAGACAAAGAATATTCTCTAGCCAAACGCAAGGTTTGTACCACTTGTGTAGTGCTTTCATTTAGCTGTGCCTTCACCTGCAAATTACTATAAATCGGTACAGACGCAGCAACCAGAATAACACCTATTGCAATTACAATTAATAATTCAGTTAGTGTAAACCCAGCACCACTTTTTTTTAATAAAAAAAAGTGGTGCTGGGTAAACCCGCTCACAAAATATTTTCTAAATCTAAATACTTTATTAAAATCAATTGTCATGTGTCAGATGTCAAAGGTTAAACTATCCTCGTATATTTCCAGTTATATTATAAATTGGTGTAATAATAGAAAGTGCCAAAAAGCCTACTACTAGACCTATAAAAATAAGTAAGATTGGCTCTATAGCAGTAGATAGGGACTTTGTAGAGTTGTCCACTTCTACTTCATAAAAATTTGCCAAATAAAGTAATGTATCCTCCAGCTTTCCAGACTGCTCCCCTACCAAAATCATCTTGGCTGTCATTTTTGGAAATAATTTGTGATATGCCTGCAAATTTTCTGACAAAGTACTACCACGGCTTATTCTCTTTCGCACTTTTAACAAAGCTCTTTGGTAATAATAATTTTCCAAAGATTTCTCCGTGACTTCTAGGGCTTCGTCAATACTCAAACCACTTTTTAACAATGTACCCAGAGTCCTAGCAAATCTAGCCAAATTAGAATTACGGCTAATGCTTTTCAAAATTGGCACATGCAACAAAAATAAATGTGTGACTGGATGAACAAATTTTTGTTTTATCAACCAAACAAAAAACACAACAAAGGCTACAATACCAAGAAATAATCCCGTACCATGGTCGCTTACAAAATGAGAAAATCTAATAAGCCACAGTGTTGTAATTGGCAATTCTGTTTTCAGACCCTCAAACAAAGGAATAATCTTTGGTAGCACAAAAAATGACATAGCAATACCCAGCACAAAGGCAGCCACAAGCACTACAATAGGATAAAGCATCGCACCCTTTACCTTGCTAATCAATTCCTTTTCTTTTTCCAATTGCTCTGCTAAATTTTCTAAATTCTGATCCAGAGTGCCAGAAGTCTCTCCAGCATAGACAGAACTGACAAAAATTCCAGAAAAGACTTTTGGATACCTAGACATTGATTCTGACAAAGTATTGCCAGATTTTACCGAAGCCAGGACTTTTCTTATCACTTTTTTCATCCTACCAGTGGCAGAATCTTCTATAATATCTAGTGACTCAGTAATTGTGAGACCAGCCTTTTGCATTACAGCCAAATGTTTTGCCAAAAGTGCTCTGGTGGTAGGATTGATTCCACCTATAGAAATATCCATTCCCAAAGCTGGTTTTTTGGTTTTGTTTTTTGACATATGATAGAGATTTTAAAAATTGAAAAAAATTATTGACGAGTAACACGCAAGACCTCTTCAAAAGTAGTCATCCCCTTCAAAACTTTATCTACTCCATCTTCCATCATACTCCTCATCCCTTGTTCTTTGGCAACCTTTCTAATCTCACCGGCTGAAGAATCAGCCAGAATAACCTTCCTAATTTCTTCTGTTATTTCCAACACTTCAAATATACCCAAACGACCATCATAACCAGTATCACCACACACCTTGCAACCCTTGCCTTTATAAAGTCTTATATCTTCCAATTTATCTTTGCCCAAATCTTTTATTAAATTTTCCAAATTTGGTTCATGTAAAAGCAAATCTTTTTCTTCTTGGGTCATTTTATAAGAGACCTTACAATTGGAACAAGTCTCTCTTATAAGTCTCTGGGCAATTACTATATTTACAGTAGACGCGACCAAATATGACTCAATATTCATATCCAACAAACGAGGTAGTGTGGTAGGGGCATCATTGGTATGCAATGTTGAGAGGACTAGATGACCCGTAAGAGCAGAATTAACAGCAATACTAGCTGTCTCCTCATCTCTAATTTCTCCTATCATAATAATATCCGGATCTTGACGCACAATAGAACGCAAACCCTTTGCAAAAGTTAATCCAGTCTTGTTGTTTACCTGGATCTGAGAGATTCCCTCCATATCATATTCAACTGGATCTTCAATTGTAGAAATATGCACATCGCGCTTATTCAAAATCTTCATTACAGAATATAAGGTGGTGGTCTTTCCAGAACCAGTAGGCCCTGTCACAAGTATCATGCCATGAGGACTCTTTATGGCTCTTTTTACTATTTTCATATCTTGGCTGGAAAATCCGAGATCACTGAGACCAAACTGCCTACTCCTAGAAGACAAAAGGCGCATTACAATATTTTCTCCCTGAGTAACAGGTAAGATAGATATACGAATATCAATAGTTTCGTTTTCTGTCTTGTATTTTAATTTGCCATCTTGAGCAGCCCTGTGCTCGTCTGTTCTAATACGAGAGAGAATTTTTAGACGAGTAATAATTGGCGCCAAAAGAGACTTTTTCATTTGCAAAATATCGTGCATCACACCGTCTATCCTAAGACGAACTAACCCCTTATCTTCGTATGGTTCTATATGTATGTCAGACGCCCTGTTTTGATAACCATATTTCAAAATCATATCTACCAAATCTACAATCAAAGTGTCTTTTTCTTCTCTGCTAGTCTCACCCAAATCGATTTCTTTTATATGTTTTGTAAATTCTTCTTCTAGACTTGCCTGATACCCAGACATAGCATCGTCTAGGTCATAATCCATAGTAAAATAAGGTATTACTTTTTGGCCAAAATGCTTTTCTAGATAATTTTTTGTAGCCAAATCATTTGGATTTACCATGGCCACCTTTACTCCCTCTGGATCTCTGGCAAAGGCTACAACGCCTTTTTGTCTAGCCACCACCTCTGGCACCATATGCAAAACATCTTCTGCTATTTTTTGTTGAGACAAATTTATATACAAAACACCAAAATACTCACCCAAAGCCTGACCAAGCAAATACTTGTTAATAATATTTTGCTCCAACAAATAATCAACAAGTCCCTTTGTAGCCCCAACATCGCTTATATATTTTTTTGCACCTTCGAGATCTTCTGCAGAAATATAAGTTTCTTTTTTCAAAATTTCAGCTATTTTTTTATCTGTCAAATTACTAATCATAAATTTATATTACAAATATAGCAGTCTTGACCTGCTTACCCCTATTATACCATACATGCACCTACAGCAACAGCTATTTTATATCTATATAGATTGTGCTATAATAAAGGCAGAAAATAATTATCAATATATAATCAGCTATTGATCTATGAGCCTAAAATTATCAGATTCTACTATAAGCAAAGACGTGCAAACCTTTATGAATGCTATTGGGGATGGCATTTTGATCGTTGACAAATCGGGAGTAATAACCAAAACAAACAAAGCTGCTTGGGAAATGCTTGGCTACAAAAACGCAAAACAAATAGAGGGCAAAGGAGCATTGGATTTACTAAAGGCTGTAAATAACCTAGGCAAGCTAGTTACAAAAAAAAATGCGGCCCTATTCCAATCCATAAAAGAAGGGAAGAAAATCAATAATGTAATTAGGCAGTTTTTACGAGCTGACAAAAAACGCTTTTGGTCATCTATTACTACCACGCCAATAAAGAACAAAGCCGGTACTATAAAAGGTGCTGTAATTGTAATTAGAGATATTACCGAAGAAAAACAAGCAGAGGAATACAGAATAAACTTTGCCGATATAGCTAGTCATAGCTTACGAACCCCCCTAGGCAATGTACTATGGGCCAATGAATATATATTGTCAGAAAAACCAGGTCGTCTAAACAAAATACAAAAAGAATATTTGGGAGAATCTTACAAAACACTAAAATCCATGAACACCATGGTAAACGACTTGCTAAGTGTCTCTAGACTACCAGACAGAAGGAGTAAGCCAGCCCTAAAAAAAGTCCGACTAGAAGATTCTGTGGACAGAGTGATTGAGAGCTATGACACTTATGCAAAGGCCCAGAATTTAAAAATTGTATTTGAAAAAAAGAAAAATAAATCACACTTTATAAAAGCAGATTCAAAATACTTATTTATTATTATCCAAAATTTGATAGAAAATGCAGTCCGCTATGCCTTTGACAAGACTGATGTCGTAATAAAAATCAAAAAAGACGGTAAGCATATTGTATTTTCCTGCACAAATAAGGGCATGGGAATACCGAAAGACAAACAAAAATTTATTTTTGCTAAGTTTTTTAGAGCTGAAAATGCAATGAAAAAACAAGGCAACGGTACTGGTCTCGGACTATATATCACCTACGAAATGATACGTCTAAACGGCGGTAAAATCTGGTTTGAGTCGACTGAAAATAAAGAAACAACCTTTTTTATACAATTTAACGCTTACTAGTATGGCAAACAATGCAAAGAAGATTCTAATAATAGAGGATGAACAATTTACGATAAAACTCTACACCCACCGTCTAGAGGCAGAAGGATACGAGGTCACTGCCACCACTCAGGCCAGCGAAGCCCTAAGACTAGCAGAAGAAAAAAAGCCAGATCTCTTTATTGTAGATCTAATGCTAGAAGATGGTAATGGCTTTGAAGTAATAAAAGACCTTCGCAGTAGTGCTGGATTCAAGAAGACTCCCATTATCACTCTTTCCAATTTGGGACAAGAAACTGACGTAAATGATGCCCTAAAAAACGGCGCTGACAAGTATTTTGTAAAAAGCAATACCAGCTTCCAAGAAGTAATAGACTCTGTAAAATCCTTCTTGGCTTAAATACACGGGAGCCTTGAAATAAAAAACCACCAGCTAATACTGGTGATTTTTATATTTCCAATCCTGTATAATTTTAAATATTTTTTAGAGACCAGATGTAAGTAATATCTCATCCCCCGCCTTCATTATCACCTCTCCGGTAATAGTGTCTTTGGCTTTTAATTTTACTTTTGAGCTCAGGTTGGTCTGGCTAGGATTTTTTGTTTTCAAAACTACTGCAAACTGCAAAGCCAAAACATCCAGACTAGTCGGCATGCTGTCTACTTTCCAAATTAATTTATCAGAATCCTTATCAAATACAGCCTCACCAGCCGGTACTACAAAACCTTCTTCTTGCCACTCAATATCACCATACAAGTCGGCTGATAGCTCTATGTCTTTCAATTCATGAAAGGTATTAGACAAAAACCAGGTAATAGTATGGAGTTCTTTGCCCTGTAAATTCTCTGATACTTCGTCACGCACTTCCAATCCCAAATCTGAATTGACCATCATCTTTATTTCATTACTAGACAAGATTTTTTGTTCATCTCCACTAGTATATTTTACTTCGACTAATGCACTGGAATTGTAATTGGTAAACTTGGTTAGATCCAGATCATCTGCATCCTTAAAGGGAATACTCACATCAATCACCACTTCTTCTCCAGCTGGCAATTTGGACAACTTATCAATGTGCCTAGAGTCCCAAGTAATAATACCGCGCCTAGTCTCATCATTTATCTGATCACCAACTATACTGCCTTTTTCTAAATCTTCTATCTCATACCAATCCAACATACTTCTGTTGTCATATGAAGGAGTCTCATATACTAGACGGACACTCAATTTTTTCAAATCAGAGTCGCCTGCATTTTTGATCACTATACTGGTATTCAAAATTTCACCAGGCTCTACATTGATATCAGACAGAGACCCATTAATACCCAAATTGACTGACAAATCAGTTCTGAGTAAAACGATATTGCTGGTCTCGGAAGAATAAACATAAGGCTCCACCTTCCTATCGCCGTCTTTCCACCCAACTAAATTAAATTTAAGTTCTACCTCTTCTTGATTTTCTTCTGGATTGAAGACTCCTCTAATTTTGAAAACCACATCGCTCTCATCTAGACCAGCCACATTCCACAACATCTGATCATCCGGCACACTCTCTGGATCACTAGATACTACTATAAAACCACCGGTTGATTCTAGTTGCAAAGCTAGATTTTCTATACCAACATCTTTTCTAGCTTCTAGACCGACCAAATATTCTACTTCGACACCCGGCACAGCTTCTTTTGGTCCTTGCACTTCCATCACTGCCGGCCCGTTCTTTATTTCAGTATTTAGAGTTTCTACTTTTTGAAATTCCGAGCTAAAATTACCCGGCATATAATTCAAGAAAACTCTAAAAGATTGTTGCTTATCGAGATCGCCATACATGCGACCAAAGATATCAATATATCCGCTATCCTTTTCACCTAGAGCTCCCAATTCCCACAAATCCTTATTCTCATTACTAGGCATTACACTGCTATCTGAGAAAACAAAGCCTTCTGGATAGCGCACCTGAATATTAGCTTGGCCCAGATCTACATTTTGGGAATTGCGATAACGAATTCTATATTTTACTTCTTGTCCGGCCGTAACTTTTTCATCACCAGAAATAGACAATGTTACATCTTCCTCTGCAAACTGGAGCATAGGTTGGAATACAAAAAATCCAATCCAAGCTACTGCACCAAGAAAGGCACAGGCAAAAAGTAGCACAAGAAAAGCAGAAAAGAATCCACGCTTTTTTCGTTTTTTGAAATCTGCCATATTTGGCATACTACCATCTGAGTTCTCATAAATCTCGCGTAATTCTCGCTTCATCTTCTTGTCCTGCGGTCTCACTCTCTTTTTTGGTGCCACCACCCTCTTTTTTCTCACCGCTGGTTTTTTCTTTGCTACCACCTTTTTTGGTGCCACCTTCCTTTTTCTCACAGGCTTCTTCTCCCCAAGCTTCACACTGGTAAACTGATGACCATCTTTTTTGCTTGTTATCTTCTTCTTTGGAGGCATAAATTTGTTTATTTGTTTATTGGATTATTAGTAAATTTTATGACAAAATAGCCATACAACAATACAATTGTACCATAAATAATATTATATGTAAAAAGAGAAATGGCTTTAGTTTGTCCCCTCCTTGTGGAGGAGGGGATAAAAAAACACCCCTTCTCAGGGGTGCCATCATATTTGCGAAAATATAAACCCGGTGGCAACTACTCTATACTACGTCGTCCAGCCTTCAAGATAGACTGTCTTTTTTTGGATTCAATCCGTCTCAATTTGGATGCCTTGGTCGGTCGTGTTGGTCGGCGTCTTTTTGGTACTTGCAAGGCACCATTTACCAACTCTTCCAAACGCAAAACTGCGATCTCTCGATTCCGCGGTTGTGAGCGCTCCTCTTCTGACATGAGAACCACCTCATCATTATTATTTATTCTATTTGCCAATTTCAATCTCACCCGTGCTTTTTCTACATCATTCAAAACCTGAGATCCACCAACAGACCAATGCAAAATCGCTTTGGTCGAAGTCTTGTTAACATTTTGCCCGCCAGCACCAGATGACCGGGCAAAAGTTATTTTTATTTCACTCTTTGGTATATTAATAGGCATAATAAAATATAATAACAACTATTTATGTATGAAAATCTCTAACTTCATCGTCCAAAATAATATCCGAAAACCTCACTGGCTTTTTCATATAAATTTCCTTTAGCGTAGTACACCGACTAAGTGCCACATAAGTCTGACCATGAGCAAAAGCACCCCGACCAAGATCAATAATCACTCTGTCAAATGTCTTGCCCTGACTCTTGTGAATTGTCACTGCCCAAGCCAATTTGATCGGATACTGCATAAATGAACCCTTTGATAGTCTCTCCACAGTATGTTCCTCTGCATCATATTGATATTCAAAATCATCCCAAGTCGCCTTTTCTATCTCATGAATTTCTTTTCCAATACTTACTATTATTTTATTTTTTTTCAGTGCCAGCACAGTTCCAAGTGTGCCATTCCCCCATCGCCTAGGAACTTGATTATCATTTTTTATCATCATTATCTGAGCACCATTTTTTAATTTTAATTTTTGCTCAGCTGGAGATTTTTTTATATCAAAGTCTCCACTAACCTCATACTTGTATGTATACTCTTTTTGTTTTATTTTTTCTAGCTCAGTCTTATTTATAGAGTCCACAATCCTATTCGTCGTTGCGAGTAAAATCGCTGGTCCTAATTTTTCATCATAAACCCTTACTCGATCATTCAATGCTACCAAATCAGTCTGAGTAGTACGACACTCTCGAATATTGTTTAGAACATTTACAAAAACCTCATCATTCTTCTGACGAAAGATTTTGTTCAAGTTAATCTTCCTGAGTTCTAGCGCTATAAAGACTGGCGCCTTAAAAAAGTACACTCCATCGTATGTTTGTATTAGGTGCTCCCTGTCCTCTGTACTCGTCACCACCGGTGGCAATTGATAAAGATCACCAAACATAATCACCTGCACCCCACCAAACGGTAGATTTACATTACCAGTATTTTTTCTGAGGGACAAATCTATCGCATTCATCATATCCGCCCGCACCATAGAGACCTCATCGATCACAAGAGTATCCAGATTTTGAAATA
>JABIBU010000015.1 GCA_018652595.1 Candidatus Magasanikiibacteriota bacterium
AGTATCCAGACATCGCTTATCCTCATCGCCCCCATCACCCACTGAAAAACAAGACCCTATCGGATAATAATCTCTATCGCCAAATTCAATAGGTTCACCATCTGCGTCTAGACTATCATCAGGATCTTCCACCAACTCTAGGTCATCCATAGTACTAATACGCATAACTTTACTAAAATTCATCTGAATGGGCGCCTTTTCTGACACACCTCCTTGGTCTAGATTAGGTAAGACAGTTTCAACAAAAGGAGCTTCACGATCAATTATATTAAATACACTAAAAAACCAATAATAATTATCTGGTTCACCAACCACTTGTTCACCCACAATCTTTTTTTCACCATCACCAATGAATTTAGTATCGTTACTTCCATCTGGCATGTCCTTTCCTATTAGCGGTCTATTATCAGCCACATCATCATTGTTTCCATCCAATGCATTATCAGCTGTATCCATTACACCACTAAGCGGATAAGAAGCAAAACCAATACCATTTGGCAAAAGCAAAGCCGTACGCAACAACACCCCATAAGGGTTATAGCATTGTTTATCGCTTTCGTCCTCACAAGTCAATGGTAGGCAGTACATTACTTCGCCACAACTATTACGACCACACTCTTCGTCTGATATAAATTCTACTGTCTTGTAGCCATTAGTTATATTCCACTGTCCTGGAACAATTTCCAATTCTTTTGTATCTGGATTTTCTCTGTTGATTATAATATTTTCAAAAAAACTATCCTCATTGAAAACACCCTGAACTGCCAAAGGATTCATAGCCTCACTAAAGGTAATTTGAACTATGCGATTTCTAGGAATTTTTTCTTCATTGGTTGGTGGTCTAGCCATCACCACATGTGGTGGTGTAAAATCAAAATTTACATCAGTCTGAAATTCCCATAAATAGTGCCCAGAAAAAGATCCAGAAAATATACTGAGAGGTGCAATCCCTTCTAAACCTTTTTTCAAAATGGACGGTCTCAAATCTACTGTATACCAAACATCCTCAGTATTACTACCAAGTGGTTCTATTGGCTTGAAGACAAAGGTGTCAGCATCGCCATTATTATCATATGATGTCATGGCAGCAGCCAAGACCAAGGCCTGGGCTTCATCGTCTGACATATAAATCTCTACTGCAGTAGTTATTAACTTATCACAATTTTCTTCATAAAAATTATCGTCAAACTCATCGTCTACACAATCACCATAAACAGGGACTGTATTATCTTCGTCGCAAGTAACAATATCGCTCTCCAAACCATAGCAAGTATTATTTGTATTTTCAATAAGACTGCTGGGGTCAATAGGCTCAGCAAAAGTAACCATAATAGAAGTATTGCGCTTGACCCCAATCTGATCGCGCATTGGATAGTGATCTTTTACTATCTTACCAAGACTACCACTACCTGAATAAGTATTAATATATGGTTTTTTTACAAAATCTGGTGCCATTCCACCATTCATCTGACCAGAAAGCATATTTAAAACAAACTGCACAATAGCAAAAGAAGACAAAATAATTGCTAATCCAATTACTCCATTTATCATGGTCTTCTTGCCTTTTATAATTTTTTCTTCATTGCCACCAGCTGTCATTATGAGAAAACCTGCGTACATCATTATTACAACTGTCATAATACCCAAAAGACCCAGAACTGCCCTAATAATTCTAGCAACAATCAAACGAATATCAGTGGCGGGTAATAGTATTGTATCTCCAACAGTCTCTAGACCAAAGGTATCAGGACCCTGTGGATTGGCACCAGGAACGTCCGCAGCAGATACTGTAGACATACCAAAAAACAAAAAAACTGCTACAAAAAAGCCTACGGCCAAGATAGCAGTTATTCCAAAACTTTTCTTATTTTTTATAGTCCAAGCTAGCATGTCCTTGGAAATAAATTTTAATAAAAAACTATTTTTTTGACAATAGATGGCTTGCAAGTTCACGAACTTTATTGCCATCTGCCTGTCCTTGGGCCTTCTTCATCACAGCCCCCATTACCTTACCAATATCACCAGGTTCATTGGCACCTGTTTCACTTATAACACTCTCTATTATTTTGGTCAATTCCTCATCACCCATTTGCTCTGGCAAATATTCTTCCAAAATTTTTATCTCTGCTTCATTCTTTGATACCAAATCATCTCGCCCAGCTGATGAAAAATCTTTGTTGGCATCCTTTAGTTGTTTTATCTGCCTAGCCGCTATCTGCTGTATTTCCTTGTCATCCAATTCTTTCTTTTTGTCTATTTCTATATTTTTTATCTCGGACCACAGCATTCTCAAAACCGAAAGACGGAGCTCATCTTTTGACTTTTGAGCCTCCGTCTGTCGTTCAGTTATATCAGCCCTTAGGGACATAAACTAAAATTTTCTCTTAAACTTGTCTTCTTCCGGCGGTAGTTTGCCGATTTTACGCAAGTAGTTTGTCTTAGAGATCTTTTGAGAGCGTTGTACAGCCTGGTTCTTTTGCAAGTTTTTACTCTTTGCAGGTACGAAAAACTGAATTTTTCGAGCTTGCAAAAGCTTGCCAGATTCCATCCAACGTCTTTTTACCCTTCTAATAAAGGCTTCAAAAGATTCTCCTTTTTTTCTTTTAATTTCTGACACATTATTCACCTCCTAACAGTGAATTTATTAAGTTATTTCTTACCTCATTATAAACTAAAAAGCTAAAATTGTCAAACAATTGTCTATATTTTATTAAACAGCCATTTTCTTGAGTTTTTTGTCTAATTCTGTCTTTAGTTTTTTCTGATCCACAATCTCTTGGATGCCGGATTCCATGTCTCTTATTATGATGGTTTTGTCTTGTACTTCCTTTTGTCCTAATATAAGACAATATGCACATTTCTGCTTATCTGCTAGTTCTAGCTGTGCCTTTAGAGATGTCTTACCCAGGTTATGCCCAACAATAATTCCTTGGCGTCTCAAGTTCTCTATTATTCTCAAAGTCTTCATTCTAGCCTGTTCACCCAATTGGGCCAAAAATATCTTTGGTAAATCTTCTTTTTGTTCTATCTTTCCTTCTTCGATCAGCTTACGCCAAACCAAAATTACTCTCTCTAAACCAATCCCAAAACCACAAGCTGGGGTAGGCTGTCCACCAAGTTGTTCTACCAACAAATCATATCTACCACCACCACCCAATGCATCTTGTGAACCCTCTTCACTCTCTTCGGTATAAATTTCATATACAGTCTCTGTATAATAATCCAAACCGCGAACAAGAGTAGGCTTTAGTGCATATGGAACTTCCATTTCGTCTAAATATTCCAAGACTTTTACAAAATAATTCTTAGAACTCTCGCTCAACCAATCAATAATCTGCGGAGCCTCTTCTATTACGGCCTGACAAGACTCTCCTTTGCAATCCAAAACGCGCAAAGGATTCTTACTAATGCGTTTGCGACATTTTTCACAGAGATAACTTCTCTTGGTGCGCAAATACCCAACTAGCTCAATAATATAATTTTGTCTATCGTCTGATGTGCCAATACTGTTTATAAAAATATTTGTCTTTATTCCTAAATCCAATAGAAAATTGTATGCGACACCAATTGTCTCTGCATCGATCGCTGGATCGTGCACACCAAAATTTTCACATCCAAATTGATGAAACTGGCGATATCTACCAGCCTGAGGTCTGTCGTGTCGAAAGAGCTGACCCCAACACCACACCTTTACAGGCTGTGGTAAAGAAGTCATACCATGACCAACAAAAGCCCTAGCAATACCAGCAGTAAATTCGGGACGCATCCCAACCTTACTACCATCCTTATCTTCAAAAACATACATTTCCTTGTCCACCACATCTGTACCACGACCAATAGACCTGATAAATAAACTAGCATCTTCTAAAACTGGTGGTTCAATATATCCATAACCGTAAGCATCACACATATCTTCAGCAGTGCGGTACATTTTTTTCCAAAAGTATTGATCCTTTGGCAAAACATCTTTCATGCCTCGCAAAAGTGCTGGAGTCTTCACCTTGGATACTCTAATATCCGAGGCCGTTATTTCTTTGCTCTCAGCCCTTACAGCTATTTTCTTTTTTACTTGTTTTTTCTTTACGGCTTTTTTAGCAGTTTTTTTTACAGCCCTTTTTACAGCTGTCTTTTTTGTGGAGCTACTTTTTGCTTTGATAGTGGTCTTCTTCTTTGGTGTCATAAAATTTTAATTTAGAAATTATATTCTGGTGCAGAAAATTTACTAATACGAGTAAATGGCCAACCTCTCAAGACAGTTCTTCCCACTATATCTTCTTCATCTATTGGGCCAAAGCGACGAGAATCATAACTGGAATCACGATTGTCCCCCATTACAAAATATTGATCCAGGCCAATCGTCTGCATAACAGATCCAATAGTATTCTCATCCAAATAAAACTCCTCTACCACTACCCCCTGAGGATGTTCGTCATTGTATACAATAACTTTATTATCTTCTATCTTTATTCTCTCACCTGGCAATCCCAAGATTCTTTTCAGATAATAATCCTTATTATTCGTTGGGGCCGCAAAAACAATTACCTCACCTCTTTGTGGTTCGCGAAATCTATAACTAAGCTCATCTATTATCAAATAATCTTTTTCATAATAATTTGGCTCCATTGATTGACCTTTTACATAAAAAGGCTTGAACAAAAAATATCGCACCACTCCGATAGTGATACCAGCCAAAATAACTATTTTTATCAATTCCAAAAAAAACGTACTAGCTGCTGCTAGAAAATTTCTTTCACTCTTCCCTACTGTCTCTTCTACTTCTTCTATTTCTAATTCTTTTTCCTCTTCTTTTATCATAAAAAATAAATGAATTTATTCATCTAATTATACTTGTAAACTAATATGATTATACAACATTTTATTCAAAAAAGCAAATTGAAAAGTCGCCCAATAGCGACTCTTACTTCGACTCCACTGCGTTACGCTCAGCACATTCATCTCACTTACTTATTATGCAAGTTTGACGTTCCAAAATAGTAAGGTTTACCATGAGCGAGTGAGGAGCTTTAGCGACAAGCGAGTCGAATGGTGGGCAATCCAGGAATCGAACCTGGGACCTCTACATTATCAGTGTAGCGCTCTAACCAACTGAGCTAATTGCCCTTAAAATAATCAATAAAATTATATACTATATTGTAAAAAAGATCAAGACCTGTGACCATAAGTGGATTTTCCACCCAAGGCGGATCAGCCTTGGGCTGAGAACCACTGACCTCTACAGTACAATTCCATTTTTTTTAGTATAAAAAAGAGATTGATGTGACCATAAGTGGATTTGAACCACTGACCTCTACAATGTCAATGTAGCGCTCTAACCAACTGAGCTATATGGTCTTGAAAAGACTGAAAAATACGAGTAAATAATACATCAAAATATAAAAAAAGTCAAGAAAAAAACCCGACGAAGTCAGAGTTTTTTCAGATCCTTTGGCACTGGGCAACAATATCTATATCCCTAAGTAAAAAGTGGGTGGCCGCAACCATAGTCCACGGACTATAGCAATATAAGCTTCCCATTACCAAAGATATGTAAGATATGATATATGCAACCCGGCTTTCAGGATCACTTATATTATATTACTAAAAAATCAACTTGTCAAATTATACCTTCCGCCCATATACTTGATTAAG
>JABIBU010000021.1 GCA_018652595.1 Candidatus Magasanikiibacteriota bacterium
CAAGGGACAAGTACCACCAGGAGTTGATGAAAACTGGAAAATGCTTGGTACAGATGCATTAGGTTGTGATATTGCTTGTGGCGTAACGGGTGAAATATCCGATTCATATTTACATAGTAACCAAGGCGATTTCAATACTGGAGCATATTCCAACACCCAATGGGATAATGCCAATGAATGGGTAGAATTAATAGCTGGTTCTAGTGGTACGTATACTTCTCCTGTAATTGATGCCGGAGCTAGCAATACTTGGGCTACTCTAGCCTGGAAACCATCAAGACCTACTTACAAAGCTTTGCCAGGTAGTAGTGAGACTGCTTATTCTACTGGGAATGTTAATATGAGCAATAGTGTTTTGTTGTATCACTTCGATGAGCTATCAGGTGCCATCATGGATAGTTCGGGAAATGGTAATAGTGGTTATAATAGTGGGGCTACCTATGGGGCGACTGGTAAATTTAACACAGCAATGGATTTTGATGGTGTAAATGACAGACTTTTTGTGGAGGGTGGTAATACAGCTGATTTTACAGATGATTTTACTATATCTTTTTGGGTTTATATAGATGATCAAGTGGGGGATTGGCCTCTAAAGTATATAATAGATAATTTTACAGGTGGAAATCCAGGAAGGGGTTATCTGGTGTATTATGCTCAAGAGACTAGTCAATTGAGATTTTCTGTAAGAAGAGACAACCCTACTCTTTATGAAGAAGAAATTAAAGCAGATCAAAAATCTCTGGTATATGTGATTGATAAAAAAAGATGGGTTCACGCAACAGTGGTTTTTTCTGGTGATAGTATGAGTATGTATGTGGACGGTGAATCAGTAGTTAGTCTAGATTTACCAGACAATTATCCTTTGTATCAATATCCCGGAGAAGTTGTTTTCGGTGGCACTCAGTCTTTGGCACCACTACAAGATAGATATTGCTTTAATGGTAAGTTGGATGAGGTGGCTTTTTGGGACAGAGTTTTATCTCCATCTGAAATCCTAGACCAATACAAACGCGGAGCTCTACGCCTAAATCTCCAAGTTCGCTCTTGTGATGATGCAGTATGCGCCGGAGAATCATTCATAGGACCGGACGGAACTGCAGGTACGTACTACAATGAATTGAATAACTCAACTACAGGATTACCTTCATTCAATCTGGCTAATGTGACAGATAGTCAATACTTTCAATACCAGACTAGTTTTGCTACAGATAATGCTCTATACAGTCCAGAACTTAGTAGTGTGACCATAGAGACTATGGTCGCTGGAGAAGGTGGTGATACATTACAAAGCTCATGCCTAGATCTCACAAGCATTTTGGCAACAAAGCTACCAACTGTTCCAGAAGATCCTTCAGATGGTAGCCAAGAAAAGACTTACTATGCCTTACAAAGAGATGACACTGGTCAAATCAATGTTCAGGCTTGTAGTGCAGAAGGGGAGACTATTAAAATTTCGAGATAAGGCGATCCGAATGACACGAATGCGACATCCAAATGACACTAATGTGATAGGCGATCCGAATGATACGAATAGACATCCAAATGACACTAATGTGATAGGCGATCCGAATGATACGAATAGACATCCAAATGACACTAATGTGATAGGCGATCCGAATGATACGAATGTTAGGTGCGATCTAAGTAATTCCAATAAAAGTATGAGTAAAATATTACATAAGGATTTGTCTTACTTTATTACTGGATTGTGTTTTAAGACTCAGAACGCGTTAGGTAGATTTTGTCGAGAGATACAATATGCAAATAAATTTGAAGAATTATTAAAAGAAAGTAAAATTAATTATAAAAGAGAATATCAATTAGCCGTAGGCCCAGATGGTAACAGAGTTGATTTTTTAATAGAAGATAAAATAATAATAGATTTTAAGGCTAAAAAATTTATAACCAAAGAAGACTATAATCAGATGCAAAGATATTTGCAATCTGCTAACCTAGAGTTGGGTATGATAATAAATTTTAGAAACACATATTTAAAGCCCAAAAGAATTCTGAATTCCAAGTATTCGGAACTTAATAATGGCGATCCGAATGACCCGAATCTACATCCGAATAATCCTAATATTGGAGGCGATTCGAATGTTTCAAATTCGGGTAATTCGGATGTTATTCGGGTAATTCGGATCGCTGATAATTCGGATCGCTCTGGGTTTACACTAATAGAAACAATTCTCTATATAACTATTATCAGTGCGGTGATGGGTGCTTTTGTTAGTTTTTCTTTGTCTGTTGCAAATTCTAGTAATAAGACATATGCGGTGCAGGAGGTGCAAGCAAATTCTAGAGTTTCATTGGAGATAATAACGCAAAAAATTCAGTCAGCAACCGGAGTAAATATTGCTAGCTCTACCTTTGGTTCTGATCCTGGCGTCTTGTCTCTCTCATTTGCTTCAAGCACTTTAAATCCTACGATTATTCAGTTGAGTGACGATGATGGTATTTTACAGATTACAGAAGGTGGTGCTGATCCGATTAATATAACGAGTAGTGAGGTACAAATAACTAACTTACAATTTACAAATTTGACCGGTACAGGTAATAGGGAAAATATAAAGATAGACACTACAATAGAGTTTTTTAATGCGGAAAGTGTAGAGTTTCAACATAGTCAAAGTTTGCAAACCACAGTAAGTTTACGCCAATAGTATGAAAATAAAAAAAGACAATCGTGGTATAGCAGCACTTATGATAGTGGTGGTAATAGGCGCTGCCGCTCTTATTTTGGCACTCAGCTCTTCCTTTTTGGGATTGGGCGAGCTTGATATGGGTTATACAGCCCAAAAAGGTGGCGAGGTTGGGTCTTTGGCAGATGGTTGTATGGAAGAAGCATTACGACAAATACAATTAAATAATAATTATGGTGGGGATACTTTGAATTTAGAAGGGAATTCGTGTATAATAGGTATACAGACTAATGGCAATGACAGGATTATAACTGTTAGTGCTTTGGTTGGTAATTATGGAGAAAAGATTCAAGTAGACCTGACAATTAATAATGGTTTGTTAATTCTTAATTCTTGGCAGAAATTAGATAGTTGATATGTTTGGTAAAAAAAAAGTCGGTTTAGATATAGCTGATCATACTATAGAGCTTGTATGTCTCACTGGTAATGCTTTGCATACAAAAATTTTGGGATCAGCCAGAGCGCATTTGGAATCTGGAATTGTAGAAAAGGGTAGAATAAAAGATGAAGAAAAATTAGTTACAGTACTAAAACAATTATTTGATAAAGCCCAACCAAAAGCAATTCCCAATAATAATATAATATTTGGTTTGCCAGATTCTCTTACCTATATCCATGTTTTTAATTTGAAGCCACATTCCAAAAAAGAAAGAGAAGATTTGATAGAAAAAGAAATTGAGAATAGTATACCAGATAATTTAAAAGATCTGATTTATTCTTATCGTGTTTTGAAACAGAATAAAGAGGGTGTAGAAATTTTATTAACAGCAATTAATAGAGAAGCTTTTTTTGAATGGCGTCAGTTTTTTAAGAAAAATAAGTTTGAGATAGAAACTTTTGATATCGAGGCATTGGCAGTCTTTCGAGATCTATACGGTGCTTTGCCAAAAGAGCCAGTATGTGTGGTGGATATTGGTTTTGAGACTACAAAAATAAATATTTTTGATAAAGATGGACTGCATTTTAATTATTCTGCGATGATTGCAGGTAATACAATAAACAAGGAATTGATTGAGAAGTTAAAGTTGGAAGATGTACAAGCTGAGAGTGATAAGATTGCCCAAGGTATAACTGGGGATGGAGAAGTTTCTAAAATTATAAAAAAGAATATAGATGAAATTTCACAAGAAATTAAAAATGCAATTAAATATTTTGAGGATAGCACTGATAATAATGTAGCCGGAGTAGTTTTGGTGGGAGGATCTAGTCTGTTGGTTGGCTTATCAGAATATTTGTCTGAAAAATTAGGCTTACCAACCAAATTGGGAAGATCTAGAATTTTGGAAAAAAAAGTTCCATTGGAATATATGGAGGCAGTGGGCTTGGCTTTGAGGGGCTTGAATAAAAGTTGGGACAAGAGAGATCCAGAAATTATTTGGGATAGTAAGATGAAAAAGAAAAAGGTCGAAAAAAAGATTATTCAAGCAGAAGAAATTGAAGGGGATCTTACAGCAAATGAAGAAAAACAGGATGATGAGAAAAACATAAAAAGTAAGACCGGAAATACCAAACTTCTCCTACTCCTTCTATTTTTTATGATAGTTGTTCTGGGCGGAGTTGTTTTGTATCAAAATTATAAAAAAAAGGAGGCAAAGAAGATAATGGGTGCAGAAATTATAGCGATACCAGAGATATTAGATTTGGAAGATGATATTACAACCACCACAGATGAATTTGGTGGAATTATTATAGAAGATTTAAATTTATTAACAACGACCTCATCAGTTACCAATACTGAAATTGAGGTTTAAAATTAATTTATAAACCTATGAACAAAAAAGGTTTTACACTCATAGAGCTTTTGATCGTCATTGCAATTATTGCAATTTTGGCGGCCGTAGTTTTTGTGGCTTTGGATCCACTCACTCGTTTTCAAGATGCTCGTGATTCATCTCGTTGGGCAGATATATCTGGTCTTATTTCTGCCATAAAGGTAGACCAAGTAGATAATGGCGGACCTTACCTAGCTGCTATTACAGCATTATCAGACGACACTGTCTATATGATAGGAACAGATGTTATTGGTTGTGATGATGCTTTTGATGCTGGTAATTGCGATGCTACAATTGTGGCTGATATTTCTTGTGTAGATTTGGCAGGTTTGGTCACCGAAGGTTATCTAGGTTCTGTGCCGATTAGTCCCGATGGTAATGGTACTTGGACAGCTGGTACGACAGGATACACTCTGACAAAAGCTTCTACTGGTATTATAACAGTTCAGGCTTGTGAGTCAGAAAATAGCACCTCTATTTCTTTGGCTAGATAGAATTATTATTAATAAATTTAGTTATGAGTAAAAAAGGTTTTATCCCGCACCACTTTTTTTCATTAAAAAAAAGTAGTGCTGGTTTTACACTCATAGAGCTTTTGATAGTTATTGCTATTATTGCAATTTTGGCATCTGTGATTTTTGTAGCCTTGGATCCTTTGACTCGTTTTAGTGATTCAAGAGATTCTGCACGCTGGCAAGATGTGTCAGCTATTAGCACAGCTACAAAAGTTGATCAAGTTGACAACGGAGGCGGTTATTTGGCGGCAATATCTAATTTGAATGCAGGTGAGATATATATGATTGGCACTGCTGTGGCTGGTTGTGATGATCAGAATACTTATTGCGATACCAATGTTACTGATGACAATAATTGTGTTTTACTCGATGCTTTGGCTACCGAAGGTTATATTGGCCAGGTGCCTATTAGCCCAAATGGAGATGGTGACTGGACGGCAAATATTACTGGATATACTCTAGAAAGAGAGAGTACTGGTATTATCCATGTCAGGGCTTGTGAAAGTGAAAATAGTAATGAGATCATGATTTCAAGGTAGATTCATAAACCCGATTATTTAGTCGGGTTTAATAAGTTTATCTGTATGTCGATAAAAAAGAGGGTGCAGGAAAAATTTTCCGTCACTGTTCTAAAGAATGGTATTATTAAGCTTGTCGAACAAGCCAAGCCTACAGAAAATAGTGCCATAGCTATGAGAGAGCAGATATTAAAAAAGTATAAAAACAAAAATACTAAGTTTTTGGTTGATTTGAGGTTTGCTGGAATACCTCCTAGTAGGGCAAGAAAGAATATTTCTAATATTTTTTTAGAGAATAAACCAGATAAAGTGGCTGTTTTGTTTGATCATGTGTCCCTAAGAGTTATGGCAAAATTTATAATGTCTGCGGCTGGAATCAAGAATTTTAAATTTTTTAAAACAGAAAAAGAAGCATTGGATTGGTTAAAAAAATAATCACATTATGGCTGTTAAGAAAAATAAAAATACCATTAAGCAGTCTGCGCGTAAGGCTGGTTCTTTGGGTGTTTATAAAAAATTTGTAGAAAAAAAACTATCCCATCTAACACCTTATCTACAGGGGGTAGCAATGGGGGATTTTAGTAAAAAAATAAAAATTTCCAAAGAGGAAGATGAATTTACAGAGCTTGCCGTGTCAATAAATATTATGATAGAAGATTTGCAGGAGGCAAAGAAGGAAGTTAACAAAAAAACCCAATTACATGGTGAAATTATTGAAAATATGACTGATGGGGTTTATATGGTTGGCCTAAAGGATGTAAAAATTAAATACGCTAACTCAAAGTTTGAAAATATGTTTGGTTATGAGCCGGGTGAAATGATTGGTAAACATGCTTCTATTGTAAATGCTCCAACTGATAAAGATCCACAGGAGATTGCCAAGGAAATTATGGGTGTAATAAAAAAGACCGGGAAGTGGCAAGGGGAGGTTAATAATATTAAAAAAGATGGAACATCTTTTTGGTCTAGAGTCAATGTTTCTGTATTTGATCATCTAGTATACGGAAAGGTTTTAATTGCTATTCATGCAGATATCACAGAAAAAAAGAAAGTAGAGGAAAAATTGAAAAATATATACAATCTTTCTCAAGATTTTATATGTATTGCCAATAAGAAGGGTTATTTTGAGTATGTTAATCCGGCCATGTTTAAAAAAATGGGTTATTCTGAAAAAGAGATGTTGTCAAAACCATTCCTTGATTTCATTCATCCTGAAGATCACCATAAAAATGATAAAGAAGTTGCTAATTAATTCCAGAGATTGTTGAGGGCGAAGGTCTACCTATAACAGCAGAGCTTATAGAAGCCGTTGAGATCTCTAGCTTGCCATCCCCAAGAATAACCAAGGTGGAGCCTATATTGGAGGGTAATACTTTCTTATTTACAGGAGTTGCGATACCAAATCAAGAGGTTATAGTCTATATAAATAGTGAAAAAACTTTGGTATATCGTACATTGAGCGATAGTATGGGTATGTGGAATGTGAATCATTCACAGGATGTTGTTGAGTTGAAACCAGGAGAACACTCTATATTTGCAGTTTCTGTAGATAGAAAATCAAAAGTCAAGACTCCTATTGGTGCGTTGCGGTTATTCGATGTGCAAAAAAGTATTTGGGTAACTATGTACAATTATCTAAATTTGCAGACAACTATAATATCAATCATATTTTTGTTGGTAGCTATCCTTTTCTTGTATAGGATAAAACAAAAAGAATCTGTTAAATTGTGAATCTTTGACTAAAAATGTTATAATAAAATTAATTAGTAACTTTGATGTTTAATATGGAAGAAAAAAAATATAGCATACTTGTGGTAGAGGATGAGTCAGCCGTGTCTGAGGCTTTGGGGGATAAGTTTGGTCGCGAGGGATTCGAGGTGTTTTTGGCCAAAGATGGAGCAAAAGGTCTGGAGGTAGCATTGAGAGAAATACCAGATCTTATTTTGCTTGACATTGTCATGCCGGTAATGGATGGTATTACAATGTTGGAAAAAATGCGCAAGGACAAAAAAGGTAAAAAAATTCCTGTCATCATGTTTACCAATTTGAGTGATTCAGATAGGATAAAAGAAGCACAAAAAAAAGGTGTAAATGATTATCTAATAAAAGCAGATTGGAAACTGGAAGATGTAGTAAAAAAGGTCAAAGAAAAGTTGGATATCTAATTTTTTGTTTTGAGGCAAAGTAAAAAGAGGGTTATTTTTGTATTTGCGTATGAAACTAAGAAATAAATTAAGTATATTTATAATTCTGACCATACTTTTTTTTGGTTTTTTGGCCGTGTTATTTGTATATATAGAAACCAAAAGTGCCCTCTTGCACCAAGAAGAAAATAATTTAATAGCATTGTCTTCTCTTAAAGCAAGAGGTGTTAATAATATCTTTGATAGTGGTAAAAATTTAGTAAAAATTATTTCAAAAGAAGATTTTATTCTAGATTATCTAAAAAATGATCCTGTGTTGGGCGAAGAAGAAGTTACGAGACACTTAAACCACTTTAATGTAAGTGGATTGTATTCATCTATTTATATAATGTCTACTAGTGGAATAACTCTGGTTTCAACAGATCCTAGCTTTGTCGGTAAGGATTATTCTTTTAGAGATTATTTTAAAAAAAGTATTAGCGGTGAACCTTGGGTAGATGCTGCTGTTGGTATCACAAGCAAAAAGGTTGGATATTATTTTTCACATCCAATACTTTCAAAAGAAAATGAAGTAATAGGTGCGATAATAGCCAAAATGTCACCAGGGCTAGTACATGATTTTTTTTCTTCAATAGATGGTGATAATACTATAAAAATGATTACTGATAGTGAGGGGGTTGTGGTTTTTTCTAATGATAATTCAAGAATTTACAAGAGTTTGTACCGTTTATCAAAAGACTCGCTTGATTTTTTGAAAGATAAAAGGCGTTATGAAGGTATTGGAATTTATTCTCTGGGTTATGATGATTTGAATATAAAATTAGCTTCAGTAGAAGATTCTAGATTATTTAATTTTTTTGATAAAAATACAAAGGAAGAAAAAATTATTACTATAACGCATATTGATAATCTACCATTTTTTGTTGTAACAGAATTTTGTATTAGTCAATTTATAAATAAGTCTAATTCAGTCTCTTTTTATATTGGTTTATTAGTTCTTATGTCGGCAGTTGTGGCAATTTTTTTGATATTATATTTTTTGAAAAGATTTTTAAAACCACTAGATAAATTAAAAGATTTGGCTTTGCAAGTTGGTCAAGAAAATTTTGACAACAAATTGGATATAAAAACAGGGGATGAATTGGAAGATCTGAGCAAAGCATTCAATTATATGTCTGATAAAATGAAGAAGAGTTATAAAGATTTGGAAAAGAAAATAAAAAAATTAAAGAGTTTTAATAGCGTTATGGTTGGTAGAGAAATAAAGATAAAAGAATTGAAAGATCAGCTCGCCAAAAATAAAAAATAATTTATTTTTTTACCCTATGCCTGTCAAGCACAAAAAAAATAAAAAGTTTAATAAGATGCCTATTAAGACTAAGGTGGATCTTGTTAATGCTAATAATTCTGATGAGAGGTTTAAAAATGCCGTCTATCTCTCTGGTTCAATGGCTTATCAGTATGATATTTTTTCTAAAAAATTGTTTTTATTTGGTCCAACAAAAAAAGTAATTGGTTATTCTGAGAAAGAATCTGCAAAAATTAATGCCTCTGCTTGGAAAAAAATGGTTCATCCTGATGACAGAAAAAGAGTATATGATTTATTATATAAAACAATAAAAACTGGTAAGAAATATGAAGCAGAATATCGGATTAAGCATAAAAAAGGAAGTTATCTTTATGTGCGGGACCATGGCGCATATACTTTTGATAAAAAAGGAAAAGTAATTAACTTGTTTGGTTCTGTGGTTAATATTGATAGTAGTGTGAAAAATAAACATGAGCTCGAAGAGTTAAAAGATAAATACCAGATACTTTCGGACAATATTTTTGACGGTGTTTTTATTCATCAGGACGGCATCTTTCTTGAGGTCAATGAAACTTTGGCTAAGATGTTGGGCTGTAAGACCAAAGAAATAATTGGAAAAAAATTAGTGGTTTTGTGACAAAAGATTCAGTTACTAGAGGAAGGAAACATAAAACAATGGTCGGTGTACCTCATGAATATGTGATTGTTAGAAAAGATGGAAGTCAATTAATTGTTGAAGTTATATCAAATTACATAAATTATAAAGGAAAAAAGTCTAGGATTGCCACAGTAAGAGATATTAATGAAAAAAAGAAATCAGAAGAGCTGTTAATTGAAGAAAAAGAAAAAGCTGAAAAATACCTTAATTTATCTGGGGTAATGATTGTTTCTTTGGATTTAAAAGGTAGGGTTATCATGATTAATAAAAAAGGTAATGATATTTTGGGTTATAAAGACAATTATTTAGTTGGTAAAGATTGGTTTAAAACTTGTTTGCCAAAAAGTATTACTGAGTCAGTTGGTAATGTCTTTAGAGATTTGGTGAAAGGTCGTGTAAAACTAGTTGAACATTACGAAAATCTGGTTATTACAAAGAATGGTGAGGAGAGACTGATTGGTTGGTATAATACTATTTTGAAAGATAATAAAAATAAGGTTATTGGTATTTTATCTTCTGGTCAAGATATAACAGAAAGAAAAAAAATAGAAAAGTCTTTGGTAGAAAGTGAAGAAAAACATAGACTTATTTATGAAACATCAAGTGATGCTATTATGACACTTGAACCACCTTCTTGGGTTTTTACGTCTGGTAATTCTGCAATTGTAAAAATGTTTGGGGTTAAAAACGAAAAAGAATTTACTTCTTTGGGGCCGTGGGATGTTTCTCCAAAGTATCAGCCAGATGGACAGTTATCAAGTGTAAAAGCAAAAAAGATGATTGGTATTGCTATGAAAAAAGGCACTAATTTCTTTGAGTGGACACATAAAAAGGTTCGTGGAGGAGATTTTTTTGCAACTGTTTTGTTAAATAGGGTTAAGATGGATGAAAAAGTTTTTTTACAGGCTAGAGTAAGTGATATAACCGAAAGAAAAAATGCAGAAGAAAAATTAAAAAAGAAAACCAATGATTTGCAGAGATTAAATAGAGCGATGATTGGTAGAGAGTCCAGGATGATAGAACTAAAAGAAAAAATTAGGAAAGCCAAAACAAGAAAAAATGAAAACTAGAAACAAAATTAACTTACTAATATTGACATTTATTCCATTGTTGGCTTGGTCTGTTTTTTTTGTGATCTTTTTTGCCAAATTCGACTTTGCACAAAAGAGTATAATATTTTTATTTTTATTTTTATATTTTGTTTGTTTATTTTTTATTAGCAAAAAGATAACAGGGCCAATTGAAAATCTTCAGATAGCCATGGAAAACATGCAAAAAATAAAAGAATATTCAAAATTAGAAATTGACGATGGGTATGAAGTATCTAGTTTAGCCAATTCCTTTAATAGTCTGATGGCTGGTCTAAATAATACTCGAGATAATACAAAAAAGAATTTTAGTAATCAGACAAAGGAATTGTTTAAACTACAAAAAGAAATGGAGAGACAGCAGGACGCCTTGCTTAATGTTTTGGAAGATGTGGAAGATGAAAAAAATAAAACAGAAGCAGAAAGAGATAGAATTAATACTATACTTTATAGTATTGGTGATGCGGTTTTTGTGGTAGACAAAAAACTAAAGATACAAATGTTTAATAAAGCTGCCAGTAATATTTCTGGATATTCTGACAAAGAGGCTATCGGAAAATTTTATGGTGATATTTTGAAATTTTTGTATGAAAAGGATAAAAAGATTAATGATAGATTTATAAAAGATGCTATTAAATATGGAAAAAATCAAACACTTAGTAATCATACTCTTCTTGTGAGAAAGGACGGTTCTATGGTGGCGGTAGCTGATAGTTCTTCACCCATAAAAAATAAAGCCGGTAGAGTGGTAGGTTGCGTGGTTACATTTCGTGATGTTACAGAGGAGAGAATGGTGGACAGGGCTAAAACAGAGTTTGTGTCTTTGGCTTCGCACCAACTTCGTACGCCACTTACAGCTATTAGTTGGTATGGAGAGATGTTATTAAAGGGTGAGGTTGGAGAGCTTTCAGAAGATCAAAAAGTTTATATGGATAAGATATATGGAAGCAATGAGAGAATGATAGAGCTAGTCGGCGCACTTTTGAATGTCTCTCGAATCGAGCTGGGTACTTTTATGGTTGAGCCAAAGATTTGCAGTCTTGTTGGTATTGTGAGGGGGGTAGTTGGTGAGTTGAAGCCACAAATAGCCAAAAAAGATATTAAGTTTTCTATTAAGTATGATAGTAAAATACCAAAAAAGATGAAACTTGATAGTAAGTTGGTTGTGGTTATTGTTCAAAATTTACTTAGTAATGCAATAAAATATACACCAAACAAAGGAAAAGTAACTTTAGAAATTAAAAAAAGAAAAAATAACGTAGAGATTGTTGTGTCTGATAGTGGATATGGTATTCCAAAGAAACAACAAGATCAAATATACAAAAAATTATTTAGGGCTGATAATATAAAGGTAAAGGATACAGAGGGTACGGGGTTGGGTCTTTATATAGTAAAATCAATTCTTGATAATACTGATGGAAAGATTTGGTTCAAATCAGCCGAAGGTAAGGGGTCCAAATTCTTTGTTGCTATTCCTCTCGCTGGGATGAAAAAGAAAGTGGGCACCAAGCGTTTGACATGGTATGATGCTTGACAAGCATGATCTTTTTGTGGTTATATAAGTATATTAACTAACTAATTAAAAACTCACATGTCTAAAAAGAAAATTTTAATTGTGGAGGACGAGGTGTCGCTTCTAAATGCTTTGGCATTAAAATTTAGCCAAGAAGATATGACAGTATTGGAAGCCTTTGACGGTGAGGAGGGCTTGAGTCTGGCAGAAAAAGAAAAACCAGATATGATATTGTTGGATATTGTAATGCCAAAAATGGATGGAATGACCATGCTCAAAAAACTCAGAGAAGAGGATTGGGGTAAAAAAATTCCAGTTATTATCCTCACAAATTTGAGTGAGTCAGAAAAAGTTGGTGAAGCGTCCAAAGAAGGTGTCTATGATTTTTTAGTAAAAACTAATTGGCATATAAATGATGTAGTAAAGAAGGTAAAAGAGAAGCTAAAAATTAAGTAGTATTTTTATAATATATAAAAAACGACCTCACGGGTCGTTTTTTTTGTGCTCCAGGAGGGAATTCCACCGTCGCTAAAGCTATGGCGGATAAACTCCTAAAAAACATTTTATAATTATATGTATCGTCCATAGCTTTAGCGAAGGACGAGTGCTCCAGGAGGGAATACCTCCTTCGCCAAGGCTACGGAGGTTAAACTAAGTGTTTATTCATGAAGGAAGTCCCTGACCCAGATTTAAGATATTTTTCAAATTTTCCTGCCTTGGTTTTATTATAAAAAATACAACACCAAATTAATTTCCAAGGCATATGTCCTTTTGTATATTTTGATTTACCATTATTATGATCTTTTATTCTTTTCTTAATATTAATGGTCAATCCTACGTATTTGGTATTATCTTTTAAACTTTGTAAAATATATACAAAATACATAAGTAAGGCATATTTATCCTCCATAGCTTTAGCGGAGGAGAATTTATCCTCCATAGCTTTAGCGGCGGAGGAGTGCTCCAGGAGGGAATCGAACCCCCATTAACGGTTCCGAAGACCGTTGTATTATCCATTATACCACTGGAGCATAATAAAACACGATATACGATACACGTATTACGACACAAAATATATCAAGAAATGTATCGTGTTATGTGTGTCGTGTATCGTGTCTTGGTACACCGCCTGGGATTCGAACCCAGGACCTTGGGCTTAAGAGTCCGTTGGCTAACGGATCTAACCAACTGAGTTAGCGGTGCTTGTTTTTTAAAAAACTATTTTTTATCCACTTTCTGCCATTATAACTTTTTAATTCTTTCTCTCGTTTTATTGCTTCAGAACGACTTTTGAAAGTTTCTTTGTGGATTAATATCCAAGCACCCTTTTTGTTTTTGTGGGTGTAAGAAGTAGTTTTGTTTGGTAATTTGTCATTGTGTCTATCAATGCGTTTGTCTAAATTAGATGTTTGTCCAATATATATACTATCCGTATCATTTTTTAGTACATATGTGTGAAACATAGTACACCGCCTGGGATTCGAACCCAGGACCTTGGGCTTAAGAGGCCCCTGCTCTAACCAACTGAGCTAGCGGTGCATATATATAGAATTCATCTAATTATCTAATTCACCTAATTTTTATTAGGTGAATTAGTCCATTAGGTAAATTAGAAATTTTCTCTATCCCACGTATTCTTCGTTTGGGTCTCTCTTTAATATCTCAATCTTTGGGCCTTTCCAACCTTTTTCTTTCAGTGCTTGTTCGGCTGCGTCTACCTGTGCCTCTTGTTTGCTGGTTCCTTTTCCTTCGGCGATTTTTTCTTTGTCTAGATAGACTCCGACCACAAATTCTTTTGCATGGTCTGGTCCTTCTTCTTTTAGTACTTTGTAAATTGGTGTAATACCTACAATTTCTTGGGATGATTCTTGGAAACGTGATTTTGGATCCATCCAAAGACCTAGTTCTAGTACTTCTGGTAATTTGCTAACTATCCAGCGTAAAATAAACTGCTTTGCCATATCCCAACCTTGGTCAACATAAATTGCACCAATAGTTGATTCCATTACTTTGGCCAAAATATACTCTCGAGCCTTGGTTCCCTGATCTTTTGATTCGCCGTGGCTTAAGAATAAATAGGGCTCCAAACTAATTTCACCGGCAACTTGGGCACACATTTTTGCGTTTACTAGTGCAGCACGCCAGTTGGTAAGTTCTCCTTCTGGATTCAAATAATTTTCAAATAAAAATTCAGTGACGACTAATTCGAGAACAGCATCTCCCAAAAATTCCATACGTTCATTATGGCCGAGGGGGAAGTCTCTATTTTCATTTAGAAAAGACCTATGGACCAGAGCTTGGACTATATAATTAGGATTATTAAATTTTACCCCAATTATTTTTTCCAATTCAGGAAAGTTCTTTTCTTTGTAGGCGTCGACTACTGGTATCATATTTTTATATTTGTATACTTATCTTTTATTTTTTTGGCTCGTCTTTCGATGTGTCTTTGTAAATTGCCCCCAAAACACCGTTGACAAATTTGCCAGATGATGGCCCTCCGTAAGTTTTGGCAATTTCAATAGCTTCGTTTATAGCTACTTTGGCTGGAATTTCATCATTCAAAAGCAATTCATAAACTCCGATGCGCAATATATTGCGATCTATAAGTGTTATTTGTTCTATTGGCCAATTTGTAGCGTAGTCAACTATTACCTTATCTATTTTTGGTAGATTTTTTATAATAGCATTAACGGTTTTTTCTATATAGTCCTTTTCGTCCTCTACACCTGCACCAAATTCAGTTAGATTTTGTTCTATGATGGCTGGCATGACAGCTGTGGGCTGTCCACGAAAATCCCACTGATAGAGGGCTTGCATTATAATTGACCTGGCGATATGACGACTAGACATAGATTTTTATTTTTCTAGTTTGCTTTTGTTTCTTTTTGTTCGAAGTACGCGTTTGGTGACATCGACGACTTTTCTGCCTTTGTAAGTACCACATTTGGTACAAGCTCTGTGAGGAAGCGTCTTTGCACTGCATTTTTCACATTTTGTTGTGGTAGTTTTTTTCAAAGCAAAATGAGAAGCACGCTGTCTTTTTGATGTGTTTGTGCGCTTTTGTGAGGGTAGGCCCATATCTTTAAAATTATTATGCTCTAAATTCGTAGTTTCAGTCGAATTTAGCCACTTATTAAACTGCCGACATTATACATTATATCATAAAAAAAATCAAGAGGGAATGCCCACAGTTGCTAAAAACCTAAAATTCCGCTAAAATATAGGCATGGAAGTAAAAAATTGTGAAAATAGGCAAGATTGGGAAAACTATGAAAAAACGCTGGATAGAGCGGAATTTTTGCAATCTTGGGATTGGGGAGAATTTCAAAAGAGCACAGGAAAAGAGGTTTTACGACTTCAAATTGTGGAAAATAACTCTGTGGAGGGTCAAGTACAGGGTTTCGTGCATAGTTTGGGGTTAGGCGTTAGTTATGTGTACTTTCCAAGAATTAAGATTGAAGAATCAAGACTGAAGATTATTATTGATCATCTCAAAAAAAATAAATTTGCTTTTGTTAGAATTGAGAGCGTTGATAAACTCCGAACTCCGAACTTAGAACTCCGAACTGTTAAGAATCGCCAACCAGTCACCACACTTTTACTAGACTTAACCCAAACAGAAGAAGTCCTACTTCAATCAATGCATCCCAAGACTCGCTATAATATTCGTCTGTCAGAAAAGAAAGGGGTAGAAGTAAAGACTGGCAAAAATGCAAAGGCTTTTTGGAAATTGAATCTAGATACTACTGGACGAGACAAATTCAAAAGCCATGACAAAGAGTACTATGCGAAGATGCTTAATAATAATTTTTGTCATCAACTCACAGCCTATTATGATTATCAGGCGATTGCTTCCAATATATTTATTGTTTATAGTGACACTTGCACCTATTTGCATGGGACATCTGCCAACGAACAAAGAAACTTGATGGCCCCGTATTTATTACAGTGGGAGGGTATAAAAATGGCAAAAAAATTAGGTTGTAAATACTATGATTTTTGGGGTATTGCTCCAGTAATGAAAGAGGGGGAGGGAAAGGTGACTTGCTTTAACAATTTTTGTTGGCAGGCAGACCATACTTGGACTGGTATTACGCGATTTAAGACTGGCTTTGGTGGTAGCATACGCGAGTATCCTCATGCAGTAGATATTGTTTTGAATAAATGGAAGTATAAAATATACAAAATTGCAAGGAAAATACGAGGGTTGGATTAAGAGTGTTTAAATGTTTTTATGTTATCTTGGTCAGAAAAACTTTTCTTAAAAATTAATAGCCAGCTTGGTAAAAGAGTCTGGCTTGATAAACTGATGGCCTTTGTCGCAAGATGGTTGATTTTTATTTTATTTATTTGCATTATCTGTTGGGGTTTGGTAGCGTTAGATCCAGATGGTTTTAAGTTTTTGGTAAAGCTGATTATAACTACACTGTGTTTTGCGATTTTGTTTAGTTGGCTTACTGCTCTTGTCGTTCGATTTCACAGGCCAATGGCTGAAATGCCCGGAATAAAATATTTAGTAAAGCCTCACCAGACTTGGAAGACTTTTCCGTCAGATCATACTCTTATTTCATTTTCTTTGGCATTAATTGCAATAGATGTTGGTGTGGGCTGGTTGCTTGGTGTATTGTTTTTGTTGGTGGCAGCATGGATTGCATTTTCTCGAGTTTATGTCGGTGTGCACTATCCGCGTGATATTTTGGCTGGTATTATTTATGCAATTATTTTCTCATCACTTGCTCTATGGCTATTAGAGAATATTAGTCAGCCTGTTTATGATTTTTTGTCCACAATGTAATTCCGAGCGTAATAAAGCAATACTTTTCAATCTATATAAAAACAAACTAGAAATGTCCCTTCTCCTTAACAAGGAGAAGGACAGGATGAGGTTAAGACTAGAAACCTATGACCACACTCTACAATATAAAAGAAAGAAAAAATATCAGACGAATATTACGCAAAACAATGCCAGAAGGAGAAAAAATATTGTGGAAAGCATTAAAGTCCAGAAGAATACAATACAAATTTCGTAGACAATACAGCATAGGACCATTTATAGTAGATTTTTATTGTCCAGAAGTAAAATTAGTTGTAGAGGTAGATGGTGAAACTCATCTAGACGAAGAAGTAATAAAATATGACAAACAAAGACAAAAATATTTAGAAAATAAAGGATTAAAAGTAATAAGATTTGAAAGCGGTGAAGTATTTGGAGATCCGAATATAGTAGCTGATGATGTTTTTAAAAAATGTGAAGAATTAAATAAAATAAAAGGTGATTGACCTCACCCTTGACCCCTCTCCTTGTAAAGGAGAGGGGAACCTACTAAATAAATTAATTTAAGATTACTTCTGAGTAACAAAAAAGTTCGCTCAGGATGACAGTGTGAAAAAAATACTATGAACGCAATAATACTATGTGGGGGCTTATCCACTCGTTTGGGAGATATAACAAAAGATATACCAAAGATCTTGCTCAAAATTGGCGATAAGACAGTCTTGGATTGGCAATTGGAAAAATTAAGAAGTGTCGGTGTAAAAGAAGTTGTGCTTGCTGCTGGGCATCTGGCAAGCGTCTTGGTGAAGGATATTGGCTTTGCAAGAGATGGTATGACAATAATTTATGCTATAGAGGATAAAAAACTGGGTACTGGTGGTGCTATAAAACATGGCATGCAGTATGTGTTGAATCCAAATGATCCAACTATAATTTTGAATGGTGATGTCTTGACCACTATTGATCTGGATGATATGGTATCGCGTATGCCAGAAAAAAGTGATGGGATAATCTTGGGATCGTATGTAGAGGATGTTGCAAGTTATGGAACTCTAAATTATGATGACAAGTATCATCTAAAAGAGTTCAAAGAAAAAGAAGGTGTGCACAAACCTGGATATCAAAATGGAGGTGTCTATATTTTCAATGCGAGTATAAAAAAATATTTTCCTACTTCCGATGCGTTTAGTGTTGAGTATGACGTGTTTCCGAAAGTAAAAGATCTATATGTCTATGAGTCAGATAGATCTTGGATTGACGTTGGTTTGCCAGAGAGGTTAGAGTGGGCAAAGGATAATTGGAAGGATTTTAATTAATTTTATGAAAATAGAAAAGAAGGTTCAAACAAAATACTTTCAATTAATTTTGGATGGTGTAAAAAAATATGAATTGCGTTTGGCTGATTTTGAATGCAACGAAGGTGATATTTTGGTTTTGAGAGAGTGGAATTCTGAGAAAAATGAATTTACCGGTCGAGAGATTGAAAAAAAAGTTACAATGGTAATGAAAACCAAAGACTTGGAATTTTGGAGTAAAGAAGAAATTGATCAAAAAGGTTATCAAATAATTTCTTTTGAATCATAATTATGAAAAAAATATTCTTAATTATTATCTCATTTTTTTTATTAGTTGCTACCTGGTTTTTTATTTCTGAAATTTATACAGCGGAAGCACAAAAAATAGATAAAGTTACTTTTGAGGTAAAACAGGGCGAGTCAGTAGGGGAGTTGGTAATTCGTCTGGAAGATGAGCAAATAATTCGTCATGCCGGTATTTTTAAAAGATATTTAATTTTGAAGGGGATGGATAAAAAGGTAAATTATGGAGAGTTTGAGGTTGGGTCTCCTGTTACTGCTTCCAGGGTTGCCAAGGCCTTGAGCCAGCCTGGATTGAGCGAAGAAAGCATTACTATTATTCCTGGTTGGACTATTCGTGATATTGCAATTTATTTTTCCACCCAAGGCGGACCTGTCTCAGGCGGGGAAAATCTGGGTAAGTTTCAACAAGAAGAAATCACTGATCATGTCGGATTGCCAGCCGTAAATTATAAAATTTCAGGATTGCAAGCACCAGATATAAAATTAGATTTAAAAATTTTGGAAGATAAGCCATGGTACATAAGCTATGAAGGATATCTGGCACCAGAAACTTACAGGGTTTACAAAAATGCTGATGTGGCTGAAATTATTCAAACACTATTGGAGTATAGAGAGAGCCAGATAACAGATAAGATGTGGGATGATATTGAAAAAAGTGGTAGAAGTTTTTTTGATATTTTGACAATGGCAAGTATATTAGAGCAAGAGGTTAGGGTGCAAAAGGATAAAAAAATTGTAGCAGATATTTTTTGGCGCAGATACGATATGAATTGGGCCTTGCAGGCTGACTCCACAGTGCACTATGCGGTAGGCAAGAATGGTGATGTGTTTACCACTGCCGTAGATCGAGATACTAATTCACCATGGAATACTTACAAATATCCCGGATTGCCAATGGGGCCAATTTCTAATCCAAGCTTAGAATCAATTGAAGCAGCTATCTATCCAGAAAAGAATGATCACTGGTATTTCCTGACTGATTTAGACGGTGTGGTTCATTATGCCGAAGATCTCGATGGGCATAATTTGAATAGACAGAAATATTTATGACAATGAGAACATGAAGACATCAGACTTTGATTACAATTTACCTCAAGAATTAATAGCTCAAAAACCCGCCACACCACGGGATTCTTCGCGCATGTTGGTGGTAGATAGAGAAAATAAAAAAACAGAGCATAAACATTTTTATGATATTGTTGATTATTTTGAATCAGGGGATTTATTAGTTTGGAATAATTCCAAAGTTTTTAAGGCGCGACTTTTTGGAAAGCTTATAAGTCGAGAAGATGAAGAATTGTTTGAACACAAAAGAGAAGTTGAAGTCTTTTTGGTTCGCCCGATGGAAAACGAAGGAGTGTGGAAAGTATTAGCAAAACCAGGTAGACATTTTAAAAATGGCATGAGAGTTCGTTTTGCTCCAGATTTTTATTGCGACATAATGCTAAAAGAACCGACGGGAGAAATTTTAGTTCAGTTTGAAGAATCGGATGAAGAAGTTAGAAATAAGGCCAATAAATACGGACATATTCCAGTTCCTCCTTATGTAAAAGATGAACCACATCAAATAGAAACTTATCAAACTGTATATGCAAAGCCAGAGGGCTCTGTGGCTGCACCAACGGCTGGGTTTCATTTCACCCCGGAGTTGATTCAGAAGTTAAAAGACAAGGGTGTAGAGTTTGCCGAAGTTACTTTGCATGTTGGTCTTGGTACATTTTTGCCAGTAAAGTCTGAGAATGTAAAAGACCATAAAATGCATAGTGAATGGGTAGAGTTAAGTCAGGAGAATGCCGACAAGATTAATAGAGTAAAAAGTGAGGGAAGAAGAGTGGTTGCAGTGGGGACGACTACTGTGCGCACTTTGGAAGGAATATCTAGTTTGGCTAGTTATGCCGATAAAAAATTCGAAGAGTTTAAGGGTGATATTAATATTTTTATTAAACCAGGTTTTGAATTCAAAGTAGTGGATGCAATGATTACTAATTTTCATTTGCCAAAATCTACACTCCTTATGCTAGTAAGTGCGTTTGTGGGAGATAGACCTGTCGACCGTAGCCTTGGCGAAGGCCGAGAATTTATGTTACAATGTTATAAGGAGGTGGTAACAGAAAAATATAGATTTTATAGTTTTGGGGATGCGATGTTTATAAAATAGTAGAAAGTAAAAAGTAGAAAGTTTATAAAGCCATATGGATAGATTTGAAGAAAAATTTAGGAAAGCCTTGGAATTTTTGGAGAGTTCAGATATTGGCAGTCCAAATAAACCGGTTATTCCACACGTTAAGAGAGTGGGAGAGTTGCTTTATAAAAAAGGTTTTGAAGATGAGGTGGTAGTATCAGGTATTTTGCATGATATGTTAGAGTGGTCATCAGCGACAGAAAAAGAATTGCAAGAAAAATTTGGTGATACAGTTTTGGAAATAGTAAAAGCTAATAGTAAAAATAGAAGTATTACAGATAATTATGAAAGAAAGATTGATATGGTTGGCAGGTGCCAAAAAATAGGAGACCCAGCTATGGCAATAAGAGTGGTTGATGTCTTTGATAGTTTTTGTTATTATTCTGAGATGAAAAATAAAAAAGAAATAGATCGTTGTCTTGCTAATGCAAGTTTGTGGAAAGACGATTTATCAGAAAATTTAAAAAATATATTTGGTGAACAATTAAATAAAATTTTATGAAAAAAGAAAATAAATTTGTCTGCACAGATTGTTTCAAGTTTAACAAGTGTGTAGAATCTTCTGTGTCGTGGATTTTTTTTGCTATTGGGCTTATTGCTACAGTGGCTATTAGGGCGGTAAATGTAGTCTTGGATTATAGTGCCTCGTGGGCCAAGGTTTCTTGGTATATAGGTGTGGCTGGTTTTTTTATTTTTTTCTTGTACAAATTTAAACATGATCAAAGCACTCAAAAGGAATTAAAAAATACTGGTCTAGTAGAAAAGATTTTGGCAAAAGAAGGGTTAAATGATTATGAGTACCAGGTACTGGGTTCAATCTTATGTAAATTAAAATCAAAAAAAGAAAAGATAAATTATTTTTTCATATTTTTCTTTTCTGGTGTGGCACTGCTAGCTGCGGTCTATATAGATTTTATTAAGTAGAGATTAAGGAGGGATTATGGATAGAACGCCAATTACCACAATTACCACAATTGACCAAAATTATGTTGACCCGAAAATTGATCCTATTTTTAGAAGAATAATAAGAGCATATTATAATGTCTATAATACCTTGGGTTATGGTTTTCTCGAGAAGGTATATGAGAATTCCCTAATAATCGAATTGAAAAAGCTGGGATTACATGGTAGAAGGCAAGTGCCCATTGAGGTTGAATATGATGGTAAGAAAGTTGGTAATTATTTTGCAGATATTATAGTGGAAGATTTAATTATTATAGAAATTAAAGCAGGTGAAGGTTTGTGTGAGGAGCACTAAGCACAATTATTAAATTATTTACGAGCTACTGAAATTGAACATGGGATTTTATTGAATTTCGGTAAGAAACCAGAATTTAGAAAAAAAGTTTGAACTAATAAATATAACAAATAAAGATTGTAGTAAATTTAGGCAATTGTGGTAATTGGCGTTCCATCAAAAATTAAAAAAACCCCGGTAATCTCGGAGTTTTTTATTTTAGAAAATATTATTTTACGCCCAACGGATTAAAATCAGTCGTTTCATCATAGTGATCTGTATCTTCTTTTTTCTTTAACCAAGCAACAGCACGGTATGTAACAGGTAGTAATACCACTTCAATTAGGATCTTGAAAACATAATTTACAATCCAGATAGTCCAGATCAGACCCCAAGGCAAAATACCAGCAAAAGCAATTACTAAAAATATAGTGGTGTCTAAGAATTGTCCTACCATAGTCGAGCCAATCGCACGGAGCCAGAATTTTTTACCTTTGGTTTTTACTTTTAATTTGGCAAGTACATAACTATTGGCAAATTCACCAACTAAGTATGCTACGAGACTTCCTAAAACAATTCTCCATACAACTCCCAAGATATTATCAAATGATTCTTGCAAGCCCCACATCGGATCGGATGGTAAGTGACCAACTACCCAAAAAGTTGCTACCATGAGTAAATTCATAGCAAAGCCAATCCAGATAACTCGTCTGGCTCGGGCATAGCCATAAACCTCTGTCAAAATATCGCCAAATAAATAAGCTAGTGGAAATAAAATTGTTCCGCCGTCAAAAGATAGCCAGCCTAC
>JABIBU010000010.1 GCA_018652595.1 Candidatus Magasanikiibacteriota bacterium
CCCAAGCCCCCAAGTTTTTTCTGTGGCCTTGCTTTTAGAATTACCACAAAAAAACAACCCCACTTTTGTGGGATTGTATTTTTTTATGTGTATTGTGTATCTTGTTATGTGTCTATTTAGCCACCTTATCTTTCAACCACTTCATTACTTTTCTATTTTGTATTGTCATTGAGATGGTATCTCTTACTTCCGGGCGCTTTAGTCTGTCCATATACTCAGGATTATCTTTGTACATTGCTTCCATTGTTTTTATCTCGCCATCTAGCTCTTTGTCATCCACAGTGATTTCATTTTCAGTGGCGATTTGTCTAGATACTAGAGAGGCTTTGGCACGCTTTGTTGCCTGTTCTTTGAAGCCTTCGTGCATTTCTTCTTGGGTCTTTTTTACGCTAGCCAAGTAATCTTCAATTGATACACCCTGTCTTTCTAGATCGGCTTTTAATTCATAAAACATCTTTTGTCTTTCGGCGTCAATTAGTACTTCTGGGATTGCATCGAATGTTGCCTTTTCAATTAGATTGTCCAAGATTTCAATCTCAAGCTTTTGTTCAGCTTTGTTTTCTGCTTCTTGAACCATGTTTCCTTTGATAAGTTCTTTTAGTTTGTCCATTGACTCTTGGCCTAGTTTTTTGGCCAGATCATCTCCTATTTCTGGAAGCTGTCTTTCGTAAACATCCTTTACTTTTACTTTGAAATCCACCTTTTTGCCGGCTAGGTGTTTTTGGAAGTGTTCTTTTGGAAAGTCTAGTGAAAATTCTTTTTCTTCACCACCAGCCATACCTTCTACCTGTTCGTTAAAGCCAGGAATATAGTGTTTTTCACTTAGATATACTTGATGGTCTTTTGCTTGTCCGCCCTCTACTGCAACTTTGTCAATAAACATATCCATGTCTAAGATTAGTTTGTCGGTACCAGTGGCTTTTCCTTTTTTCAAGATTTCGGTAGCATGCATACCACGGATAGCATCCAGAGTTTCGCCAATTTGTTTTTCATCTACTTCTTTTAGTTCTTTTTTTGCTTTGATTTTGTCTAGATCAGGAAGTTTTACATTTGGAATTAGGGCTACGATGGCAGTATAAACGACATCGTTTTCTGGTGCCATTTTATCAATATTAATCTGTGGCATACCAATAGTGTCTAACTTTTCTTCCTTTACCGCATTATAAAAACTCTCTTGAACGATTTGCTCTAGAGCCTCTTGCATAATCTTCATCTCACCAACTTCTTTTTTTACCATTTCATAAGGAGCTTTGCCCGCGCGGAATCCCTTGATAGCGACGCGTTCAGAGACTTTTACGGCCGCACTCTCCAAGTGTTTTTGGTAATCCTTTGGTGTGACTGTGATTTTTAACTCGATTTGTGAGTTGTCTAGTTTTTTGGTTGTGTAGGACATAATTGAATTATGAATTATGAATTATGAAGGCACATCGATGCCTTGTAGATATGAATTACGATTGCTATATTATGATAGATTTCTGTAGGTTTGTCAAGTTTACAAACCAAAAACCACCCCACCTCCTACGCAAATTTATTTTCGTAAATAAACTTACGCAGGCGGGGGGGGTTCTGGGAAAAGAACGACTCGCGTCTGCTTGCTGCGGTGTGACATGCTACCCTCCGTAGAAGAACGTGAGATATGTGGCAATAAGGACCCACACAATAAGCGCCACGACGTTCATTATGGGTCGAGCTCGATTTTGGGGTAGAAATATACCCCCTCCTTCAAAGCGAGATCGAAACAAGTATTCAAGTGGTCTGAACGAAAGAAACAGCGCAAGCCCCCAAATCAACCCCAGTCCAGAATTGCTTATTTCCATAGAGTTATCCCCCTCCTTTGTTGTTTGTTTTGTCTCCCTTGTGCGGTACCAGCTGACACCTTCTGTCTTTGTTGGTTTTTTCTTCCCCTTTTTTGTTGCAGATGAACAGAAAGACGAGTAAGCCAAAAAAAGACAGCAAGATAAAAACCTGTGGGGTGAACAGTTTGTCCATCGTTTCCTCCACGAACCGAATTTAGTTTAAGTCTACGTTAGTCGGGTCAAAAAGTCAAGTCTTTTGATTAAAAATATGGTATAATGTATATACAAAATACAACACACATGGATTAATATACAATTGAATCGTGCTGTGTGTGTTTTGTATTTTGGAAAAGCTATGTTTAATAAAATGAAAAGATTTTTTCGACAATATTTTTGTATAAAAAATAATAGACCCGGTTTCAGTCTTATAGAAGTCATGGTTGGAGTGGCAATTTTTGTTATTTTTTCAGTTGGAATTTATTCTGGAATCCAGCTTGTTTTCAAAGTGGTTTATCAGTCTCGTCTGCGAATAGTGGAGACTGCGATTTTGAATGAGCAAGTAGAAATAATTCGCAATAGGTCTTTTTATGATGTGGGCATTGTGAATGGTAGTCCAGCCGGGGTATTGAATCAGACTGTTACCACCACACGCAATAATATTGATTTTACAATTACTCGCACAATTAGAAATATTGATGATCCATATGACGGGACAATTGGAGGAGACCCAAATGATACTGCGCCAGCTGATTACAAACTAGTTGAAATGGAAATAAGTTGTAATACATGTGGTCAGCGAGTACCACTTACCATGACCACTTATGTGGCGCCAAAATTTCTTGAGGGCGACCCAACACACGGGGCACTATTTATAGAAGTGTTTGATGCCGAAGGTGTAGCCGTACAGGGTGCATCGGTTAATATTGTGTCTAACAGCACTGATCCAACTATAGATTTAACAGATACGACTGATAATGACGGCATGTTGCGCTTGTTGGATTTGGGAGAGGGGCTTGCGAGCTATCAAATATCAGTCTCGAAGACCGGTTACACAACTGACCAAACTGTGGCAGTTAGCGAATTGATTTTAAACCCAGTAAAACCACCGGCTTCGGTAGTGGCCCAGGATGTTACTGAGATAAGTTTTTCTATTGATAGTGTGTCAGACATGGCTCTTAGCACTATGGATGTGTACTGTTCTGGTATATTTAGTGTACCAGTTAATATTTCGGGTACAAAGCTTATTGCGACTGATCCAGTTTTGAAAATAGATGAAAATATTAATACAGATGGAAGCGGTGACTATAGTTTTGTAAATATGGAATGGGATAGTTACGCGTTTCAAACTACCGGCTATGATTTACAGGGCAGTATTCCGGCTTTGCCAATCTCTCTGTTGCCTGGAGCAAGCCAGCCAGTGCAATTAATTCTAGGCGCAGATACTGTTAATTCTCTAGTAGTAAATGTAGAAGATAGTATTACGGGTCAGCCAATTTCAAATGCCTCGGTTCGTGTATATGGAAATGGTGATGACGAAACCAAATCGACTGGAGTTGGATTTGTGCGCCAGACAGATTGGTCTGGTGGTACTGGACAACTTTTGTTTTCAAATGACTTGAAATACTGGTCAGACGACGGCAAGATAGAAAATAATGATCCATCAGGTGATTTGAAATTAAAAGTGGTTGGCGAAAATTATGTGAGCAGCGCTGAGATGGAATCGTCTGTATTTGATTTGAGCACTAGCGTTAATTTTATAAATTTAATTTGGGAACCATTGTCACAACCAGTTGAGACCGGTGATAATTCTGTTCGTTTTCAAATTGCCACTAGTAATACTAGCACACCAGAGACTTGGGATTATCTTGGTCCAGATGGAACGGGTGTTACTTATTATAACAATGGAAACAATGTTATAAGCGATGCTAATAATGGTGGACAATACTTACGCTATAAATTATTATTTACTACTGATTCTGTCACCTCCACGCCAACTGTTTCGGATGTGTCGGTTAGTTATACTACTAGTTGTACTCCGCCGGGCCAGTCATATTTTGGTGATTTGGAAAACCTGGAATATGAAGTAGAGGTAACTCACGAGGACTATCAAATGAAAACAGAATCAATTACATTGGACGGAGATATGGTTTTTTCAATAGAGTTGGTTTCAAATTAGAAAGTATGTCAAAAGTTTTTAAAAATAAAAGAGGGTTTATCCAGCACTACTTTTTTTCATTTAAAAAAAGTAGTGCTGGATTTACTCTGTTGGAATTATTAGTTGCAATGGGAATTTTTTCATTAGTAATTTTGGCGGCTACTTGGATTTTTATTAGTGGTCTGCGGTACAACACTATTATATGGGATCAGCTCCAAGGCCAGACAGATGGCAGGAGGGCAGTAAAAGAAATTATGGATATTGTA
>JABIBU010000022.1 GCA_018652595.1 Candidatus Magasanikiibacteriota bacterium
TACTCCATGCCCGTCACCAACCTTAGGCTTGTTTACAGCTTCAGTTGAGACTTATTTGTGAAGTTCCTTCGTTTCAAGCATCAGAAACCCAAAGTCGGTTTACCCAGCTAAATAAAACTATCTTATTAATTCGAAACTTTTGATAGCGCTATTTGGCAGGGTCTATTTGCTTACATATCCATTATCCCACAAAAAAATCAGCGTGTCAATGCTGATAATTAACTAATTTTTGGCTAAAGTAAGCCAAAATGTGTATAAACGGTGGACTAACTGTGGAGATCTCGAGAGAGCATCCCCCAATATATACCTGATAAAGCTAGGCCGACGTAAGAAGTATAGAGGTAGTGATCAAATAACAGCAATAAGCAGTAAGCCGTAAGTAGTAAGCCAAGACCTACTAGACTCAATACACCAACCCCTTTACTTTTAATTACACCCACAAAAAATCTGATAAAACTAAAAAACACAAACAAAAGTAATAGTACGCCTACAGTACCCAACTCCACCAAAAGCAACAATCCCACATTATGGACTGGCTGATATTGCCAAGCTTCTAAGTCTGGATTTAGATTGTAAGATGCCAAAGTATAATTACCTGCACCAACTCCGAACCAAGGACTGGTCTTAAAAATCTGCAATGCTTCACCATAACCACTCACCCGCTCGGTAACAGATGCAACTTCATGAGATGAATTGCCGAGCACTCTGGTTTGGACAAGTGGGGAAAATAAAATTATAAGGAATAAGGAATAAGGAATAAGGAATAAAAATAAATACCCTCTTTTATCCCCTCCTTCCGAAGGAGGCGCAGACACGAAGTGCTGGGGTGGTTTGCTCAGCAAATAAAAAAGTAACAAAATAAAAAAACCAATCAAAAACACCATCAAAGCACTACGACTAAATGTAAAAAAAAGTGCAGTAATTAGTAATAAGTAATTAGTAACTGCAACAATCTTAAATCTTTTTAAATGAACCGAAGCCAGGGTTAAAACAATAATTATGTAACCACCAAATATGTTTGGATGCGCGAATGGTCCGTAAGCCCTGAGCCATCTCCCAATACTTTCACCAACGATAACCGAAGTACCTGGCTCAGATGAAACATGTTTAGCTAACCCAAGCCATTTGAAAGCAAAAGTGGCTTGCAATAAAAACTGTCCGATCCCCAAAACTGCAGGCACCAAACTACCGAGCAACAAATACTTTATAGCTTCTTTAACTTTCAACGGTCCTAAAAATAAAATGAAAAATAATAACATCGCCTCCATCACACGCACAGACTGCTGTAGTGCCAAAGATTTGTCAGCTGACCACAGAGTAGAAAGTAGAAAGTAAAAAGTAAAAAGTAAAGCTGAAAAAACGAAAACCCTATCTTTTGTGACATGAAATCTAAAATCTAAAATCTGAGACCTAAACTTTTTCCAATACCAAACCATAAATAAAATCACAATCAACCACAGCAAAATCTCTGTCCCATAAAAATTAAGCGTCCAATATTCTATCTTTGTTCCAGCCAAAAATACTTCACGAAAAATATAAACTGTCTGCCAAGGAAGTAAAAACAAAAAAGCAGCAATAAAAAATTTTAAGACATTTTCTAAGCTTAATTTGTCTAATTTTAATCTAAACATCTAATCCTATTAATTTATTACACTTTTTCTCCCACACCTCCCTATACTCCACTCTCCTATCCTTCTCATGAAACTTGAGCATCTTATCACTCACAACTACTCGAGTATCTTTTTCATCTTGCACACTCATATAATTCATTTTCATCTTATTTAATTGCATTGCCTTGGCTTGTTTTTCTATTAGATCACCATAATTCCCTACCCAGATCTTTTCCAAAAGTTTTTTTATTCCATTGCCGACCTTACCAGATACTACTTTCCATCTCGGGATCAAATCATAAGACTGGAAAGCATTTGGTAGATATTTTCTCACCCAAGTATTTGCTTTTTGTAGGCTCGAAAGTAAATTATCTGGATCATAGACTGGAATCAGCTGGGAGATCCAATACATCAAGTATACATCTTGCTCAAAAGCAACAACACTCAAATTCAAACTATCATCAGCCACATAAAAACTAAGACAAATCTTATTTTTTATTTTCCGCTTGGTCCGACGCATATTAAACAGCCCTAGATAAAAAGTCGCCATGGCTCGTGCCAAAAATATCCTGCTTTTTTTTACGATTATAAATACATCAATATCACTGCCCTCTTCCACTCCAACACCGGCGACAGTATTGCAGACAAAAACCGCACGAACAAACGGCACTCGCGCCAGCTTTTTTATACCTCGCAAAGCTCGCTTCATTTTTCTTTCCACAAACCAAATATTCCTCTGCCTTTTTTCTACAATCTTCTCTCGCCCTGGCAGGAAATAACAACCTTCTTTATGTTGTATATGTCGTAAATACTGTAATTGCCTAAACACTTCCGTGCCCCCCGATACTTCTGTATAAATAAATCTAAAAATCTCCTCTTTTGTCAAAGGATAATCGAAGGCATCAAAATATGCCAATGTAGCATGAATAGATTGTTTCACTTTTTCTTCCATACCCGGGTAGTGTACCGTAAATTTAAAAAAAGGCCAATAGCTTATCCCCTCCTTGTGGAGGAGGGGCACCTTGTACCAATCGCAATCGGGGTGGGTGGCCTGCCCGCCAGTACCAGGCATGGCAGGCGGGGGTAGTGTTCGCATTAATGCGATACTATTAGCGCACAGAAGGGCACCACCCCATCATTCGCTACGCTCATGTATTACCCCTCCTCCACAAGGAGGGGACAAAAAAACAGCCCGAGAGCTGTTTTAAATTTGAACACACAACTAATAACGATAGTCTTCCCACTCCCCCAACTGAATCAAAAATTGTTTAAAATGTTCTGGTTCCCAATCGGGGTAAAAATCTAATAGTAAATCCTTTTCTTTTTGAGCCTTTTTAAGCCCAAATTCATTAGAGACTTTCCTTATTTTTTCTATTTCATCATAATACAGTTTATTGGCAACCTCTGTAGTATACTTACCAGACAAAGCACTCATTTTATGAATTGATAATACACCAATTCTATTATTCCAATCTCTAGGCTCTTTACCCATACCTTGATAATCCAATATTGCCGCCCCTTTATTTGTTTCTATCATATTAATTTTCTTCCCTCATCATCGCTGGCTCAGCCTTTGCTCGTGTCTCCATTTTTTCCTCTCCAACAATTACCTTCTTCACATTGTCCTCAACGACCATTCTTCTATCCTCAAATTTCACAACCTGATCCCGGCTAACGAGATACTGCTTTTTATTAAAATAATTCCCAACCTCGTATTGCAATACACTCTGCCCCTCTGTGTCGATTATCATATTAAAAACTTTCCCCAATCGCAGACCCGATTCAGTCTCCACAATCATCTTTTTCAATTGTAGAAAATCAAATCGCATAAATCTTTATTTCACAATTTTTCCCTCAATCACATTGCCTTCTTTTTTCCCACCTTCCAACTTCTTTTTCTTCTTGAACACTACCAACTGTTGCAAAGCCATAAATAGAGTGGACAAGAACCAATATAGAGTAAGACCACCTGGAAGTTTCATACCAATAATAACTGTCAAAACTGGCATCATATAAAGCATCTGCTTGTTCATCATTGTAGCCATACCTTCGTCTTTGGCACCAGGACCAGCATTTGCTGGTGGTTTCTTTCTGGTCATCATCTTGGCCTGCCAAAACTGCGCTCCACCGGCAAGCAATGCCAAAACATAACTAGCCTTTCCAAGCTCAATAAAGCCTAAAGAGATAGTATTGATATGACCCGGGTTAGCCACAAAAGAATATAGTGTATCAAAATTATCAGCAGTTAGGACCTGACGCAACACCCAATACAGAGCGATCAAAATAGGAAGCTGAATTAATAGTGGCAAGCAAGATGCAAACGGATTCACCTTGTTTTCCTTATACATCTTCATGGTCTCCTGAGCCACCTTTTGCTGATCATCCTTATGTTTCTTTTTCAATTCATCCAACTTTGGCTGAAGATCTGTAAGAGCCTTTTGAGACTTGATAGATGCAGAAGTAAGCGGATACAAAACCAATTTGATAAGAGCTGTCAAAATCAAAATAACAATACCGACATCTGGTATCAAATTATAAAGCCCAATAAAAAGATTAAATAATGGTTGAAATAATACTGTCTGAAATAACGCTGCCATAGAATAGGTAATTAGGTTTTAGTTAATAGGTTATTATTTATCCGGCGTATCCCACAGGCGAAGACGGAGTAAATAACGATAGGAGTATAACATTTAATCCTATTTTTATCAAGTCTAAAGTTCTCCTCTCCTTTACCCTCCAATACGGCGGGCAGGCAAGGAGAGGGGCTAGGGCCTGCCCGCCAGTGCCCAGGCATGGCAGGCGGGGTGAGGTCTCACACACCTTGATTTCTACCCCCAAATCTGCTAAACTAGGTCTACATAATAAACAAAAATATGGAAGACTTAAACATAATACGATCAATCATTTTCGCAGTAGCTGGTTTGATTGTAATTCTTTTTCCCAAAAAGGTTTACAAATTCCAGAGCTATGTACTTACCAAGCTTCATATCAAACACAACTTAAGAACTGAAAAAAAATATTATAATTATACCGGTGCTATTCTAATTATTATTGCAATAGTACTATTTGCATATTCGGCTACTAAAAATTAAATAAAAAATAATCACCATGATCTCCCTCCAACAAATACAACTCCCAATCACCCACTCTGACGAAGAACTGCAAAATAAAATTGCAGAGCTTTTGGGATTGGATTTTGAGGAAGTAAAAAACTTTACAATAACAAAACGTGCCATAGACTCTAGGAAAAAACGCCAGATGATATATTTTGTTTATTCTGTAACAATAGAATTAGATGACCCCTCCTCCGCTAAAGCTACGGCGGGCAAGGAAAAGAAAATAATGAAAAGCAGTGCGGCCAAAAAGAATATTAAGCATCACAGAATAGAAATCAAAGAGCCATATGTTTACGAAGTCCCAAAGGCTGGTGCGAAAAAATATAAGACAAGACCAATCATTATAGGAACCGGACCAGCAGGAATGTTCTCGGCACTACTACTCGCAAAGTCAGGATTAAGACCTCTGGTAATAGAGCGTGGCGGAGATGTGGATTCACGTATTAGAGATGTGGAAACATTTATGAATACTGGAAAGCTAAATACCCAATCCAATATCCAATTTGGTGAAGGCGGGGCTGGGACTTTTTCAGATGGAAAGTTGAACACTCTTATTACCAATCCACGAATCAAATATATTTTTGATGAACTAGTAAAAGCTGGCGCGCCAGACACAATTCTCTGGGATGCGAAGCCTCATATTGGAACTGATAAAATTAGGGGCGTTGCAAAAAATATTAGAAAACAAATTATTAAACTTGGCGGTGAAGTAAGATTTGATACTTTGCTAACTGATATAAAAATAGAAAAAAATAAACTAGTCGGCGTAGTATTAAATAATAAAGAAGAAATTGAGACCGACACACTCGTACTTGCAATCGGATATTCTGCTCGTGATACTTATGAGATGCTATTTGACAGAAAGCTTGATATTGAACAAAAGCCATTTTCTATCGGCGTGCGAATAGAACACTCTGCTGAGATGATAAACAAAGCTCAGTATGACAAATTTTATAATAATGAAAAATTAGGCAGTGCAAAATATAAGCTTGTGAGTCACAGCAATGACAATAGAAGTGTTTATACATTTTGCATGTGCCCAGGTGGCTATGTCATGCCATCTACCACCGAAGAGGGCTACGTCGTGACAAACGGTATGAGTGAATATGCCCAAGACAGTTACAATTCCAATTCTGCCCTACTTGTAAATGTTAGTGGGCCTGACTTTGGCTCAGACCATCCTTTGGCAGGAATAGAATTTCAAAGAAAGTGGGAAAAAAGAGCATTTGAGATTGGTGGAAATAATTTCCATGCACCAGTCCAGTTGGTTGGAGACTTTTTGAATAATGTTAAATCTGAAAAAATAAAAAGCATACGACCAAGTTATAAGCCAGGTTTTACACCGACATCACTAGATCATTGTCTACCAGATTTTGTTGCGACTAGCTTGCGAGAATCTCTACCAAAACTAGATCAGAAAATAAATGGCTTTGCTCATCCAGATGCAGTACTAACTGCGGTTGAGACCAGATCATCTTCACCCCTTAGAATTACCCGCGACAAAGAAACAAGACAATCCAACATCGCAGGCATATTCCCAGCCGGAGAAGGTGCCGGCTATGCTGGTGGAATTATTTCATCAGCTGTTGATGGGATGATGGTTGGTGAAGCAATACTGAGTGTAACAAAGGATCCTTCGGAGAATAAATAGCATAAACTGTCTAATAGATACACGAATTGAACTAATCTAATGGATATAAACGAATCCGTTCTAATTAGTTTAATTCCTGCCTGCCGACAGGCAGGCGTTAAATCCGTGTATCTATAATCATTATAAATATTATGACCGGTCAAAAACGAGAAAATATAAAACCAGGAACTCACGTTTCTATAGTCTTAAAAAAAGATCAAAGAACTAAAAAACTAACTGACGGAATTGTAGAAGACATACTAACAAACTCTCAAACACACCCCCACGGAATAAAAGTTAGACTAGAGACTGGCGAGGTTGGGAGAGTAAAAATTATAAAATAATATTTATAACAAAACAAAAAACCGCTTCATTCCGAAGCGGTTTTTAAATATTTCAATCGCTAATTACTTCTCTTCCTCTTTACTCTCTTCAGCTTCCTTGTCCTCCGTAGCTTTAGCGGAGGGGGATTCTTCCTTTTTTTCATCATCTTTTTTCGCTTTCTTCTTTGTAGTCTTTTTGGCTACTTTCTTTTTTGGCTTTTCCTCTTTCTCTTCTTTTACTTCTTCAACTGCTTCCTCTTCCTTATCTTCTTTCTTAGCCTTCTTCTTAGTAGCTTTTTTCTTTGGTTTTTCTTCTTTTACTTCTTCAGTAGCTTTATCCGGCGCAGCTTCAGCGGAGACGGATTCTGCATTTTCCTCGTCTTCGCTACTCACTACCGCTTCTCCATCTTTTTGGACTACATTTATTTTCCAACCAGTAAGCTCAGCTGCTAGACGAACATTTTGACCACCACGACCGATAGCTAGAGAAAATTGATCTTCAATAACTTTTACAGTAGCTTCTTTTTCTTCTTCATTCAGTTCTACTGCATCAATCTTGGCAGGAGACAAAGCATTTTTGATATAAGTCACTGGATCATCACTATATTGAATTACATCAATCTTTTCGCCACCAAGCTCATCAATAATAGTAGTGATACGAGATCCGCGCTGACCAATACAAGACCCAATTGGATCAATAGTATCTTCATCTGTGTATACTGCTACTTTTGAACGATAACCTGCATCACGTGCGATACCTTTTATTTCTACAGACTCGGCGTTAATTTCAGGAATTTCTTCTGTGAAAATTGCTTCTACCATCTTGGCACTAGAGCGGGATAAAACAATTTCTAGACCTCTATTTCCCATCTCTACCGCTTGGATATAAAAACGCATGCGAGAACTAGGACGATATTGTTCGCCTCTAATTTGTTCGTTTGCAGGAAGGAGCGCTGTTACCTTTCCTAAGTCAATGATAATAGAACCACTACGATCACGACGCTGGACTACACCGTTGATTAGCTCTCCTACTTTTTCTTTCAATTCATCATAGACAGTATTGCGCTCAGCCTCACGAAGACGCTGAATTACAACCTGCTTGGCGGTCTGAGCAGCCATACGACCAAAGTCGCCAGGAACCTCTAGATTTATTTTCAAAATTTGACCTACTTTTGCTTTTTTGTCATGTTCTTTTGCCTCTGTTAGCATTAGTTGGGTCTTTGGGTTAAATTTAACTAAACCTTCTGTCTCTTCATCAGTAAGCTCACGACCTTCTTTTATGGCTTCCTCACGAAGACGAGATAGTTCCTCTTGGTCAGCTTCTAACTTTTCTTCATCAACATCCCCTACGACTTCCTTTTCATCCCAGACTTTCATATCACCAGTTTCTGGATCAAAAACTACTTGGATATTTTGTTGACGATTACCGAAATCCTTGCGGTAGGCAGCACCTAGCGCAGACTGGACAGCCTCTAGTACTTCTTCGTACTCCAGACCCTTTTCATCACAGATATACTGGATGGCTTTTGTTACTTCTGACATATAGTATTAATTAACACGGAATACATGGAATTGATAGAGTATACTGAAAGTTCCGTATATTCCTTTGGTTCCGTACCCTCTGTGTGATTAAGTAAAAAAAGAAAGTAGCCTATTAAGCTACTTTCTATATAAATATATTATAACAGATTGTTAGAAGTTTGTCAAGATACCTTTATTGCACCTGTTTAAAACCTGTCAAGACCTGCAAACCGTCAACAACATTAAATGTGGCATTAAATTCTGTAGGAGGGGGGTCATAAACATATTTATTCATATATTTATCCATTGCTTGCCCGTCAACATTAATACCATCAAGGTCTCCACCCTCACCACAATCATCTGACAAATCTTGAGTACTTGGAGTACCAATTTGACTGCTAACTGGCGCATTGGAATCTTTATCATCACAATCTTCATCACAATCCACATCACCCAAGAGTGAAACTCCTGGAGGACAAGGCTTTGCGTTGCCAAGGCCTCCTTCTAGATCCATTTTATTACCAGCACCAAAAATTTTCTTTAAAGTTTCATTTTTTATAGTGAGATGCAACATAACCCGACCCTCCGTCGCACTTTCTACTGTCTTTTTCAGACCAACAGAAACACCTTCCCCAACATCCACATTTGCACCTTTAGAGACCCATTTCATTGCTTCACCAAATTCACCCAACTCCCCAACGATACTGTCGACAACATTTGGTCCCTCTACTGATTCTGGTTTGACTGGAAGACCAGATTCTTCTGAAATTCCTCCACCGCCCATTTTAGGATCAAGAGGACCAGTATTCTGAGGCACACATCCATTCATTGGATTACCATCGAATGATCCTCCTGGAGTCATATCTGGTTCGCCATAATCACCTGTACTACCCCCTTCAGTTACTGTTGTTCCAACAGAATTACCACCACCTCCAGCAGTTCCACCACTGGTATTTCCCTGTCCTTCTGCACCACCGCAAGCTAAAGCGTTTAAAGCACCACCAGAAATACCGCCGACACCACCAGAAAATGCTCCAGCTGGCATAGCACCGACAGAATTACCTCCAATACCGCCTGCCCCATCCCTTTCATCTCCCGATATTCCTTCAAAAACATGTAAATTATCCCAAAGAGTTGGATTCAATGGTGCGGATGCAAGCTGTGTCGGATCAAAATTATACCCCAAAACCTTGATACCCCCTCCCACATCAGTATTATCATAAACCGCACTAAACTTAATATTAGCGAGAATTTTCTCCTTCATTGCCCCTTCCAACAAAAGACTCCATATAACTTTTTTCTCATCAGCCCCTGAATAGACCGTCCCAAATCAAGATTCCAATTCCTTAAAATCTCCTTTTGAAGCCTTTTCCATAGCAGAGACAAAAACTGGCCCTGTTTTTGGGTTAAATTTTACATGTTTATAAGAATCTTTCAAAAAAACATTACTGGAATAAAGAACCAGTCCAAATTTACTTCTACTCATACTCTTGCCAGCATCTTTGGCATGGTCCACCGCTTGGTTATATGCAATATCAGCAGCATTAACACGAGATGCTACAGGAACACGAGATGTGCTTCTAGATGCCCCTCTCATACCAGCCCCCGCTGCTGCAATAGCAGCAATACCCAAAAAGGCGACAGCAATTGCCATTTTGGTACTAGATGGCACCTTAACTCTGACCTTTGTGTCGGTCAAAACTTCTGTTTGATCTATTGGTTGTTCATCCATATGAAATAGGTTAAATAAATGAAAATTAAATTAATGTATATTTTTTACATCTTCGTCAACCCAGTCAGCCACCACTTCTTTTATATGTTTGTCTGTAATCTCTGGCCACACATCATCGCCCTTCATCTTCTTTTCATCTCCCTCTATATCTTTTACTTTATCAACAATTTGTTTTCTAATCAGGTCCAATTTTTTCTTACCACTCTCATCTTCTTCTTTTTCACGCAAAGTTTTCAGTTCTACTCGTAATTTTTTTAAATGAGAGTCCAATTCTTTGTCATCACGACCTGTTTTACCAGCAGCACCGTGCATCAAGGCAGCAGCATGATGAGAAGAACTATTTTCATGAACATTTACCATAGCACCAGCCTCATCCATAAGGTCAATTGCCTTGTCTGGCAAACGGCGATCCTTGATATATTCATGAGATAGGCGGGCTGCAGCCTCTAGAGCTTTGTCAATAAATTTTACATGGTGATAAGTTTCATAATTCTTTTTTACACCCTGCAAAATTTCTACTGTCTCTTTTACACTTGGCTCATCTACTGTAACGAGCTGAAACCTACGGGCCACACTCTCATCTGGCTTTATAAATTCTTCATACTCCTTCATAGTAGTAGCACCAATAAGCTGTAAATCACCACGTGCCAAGGCTGGTTTTAAAATATCAGAAAAATTAACAGCTCCTTCTGTTCCTTTTGTTTGCATTACAGTGTGTAACTCATCAATAAATAAAATTATACTACGGCCAGAATTTCTAATTTCTTCAACTATCTTTTTTACTCTCTGCTCAAACTCACCACGATACTTTGTCCCAGCTAATAATTCTGAAACCCTCAAAGATAAAATTCTTTTATTTTGCAAAACATCGGGCACATCTCCTGTCACTATACCCATAGCCAACCCCTCTACAATGGCTGTTTTGCCCACCCCAGGAGGACCTGCCAAAATAACATTGTTCTTGTGCCGACGTGTCAAAACTTGTGTAGCCCGAGAAATTTCTTCTTCTCTGCCGATTACCGGATCAATTTTACCCTCTCTAGCCAAAGCAGTCAGGTCAAGTGAGAACATCTCAAGATTTCTAGTATTAGAAGATCCGCCTGTTTTACCAAGACCAAGCACAGAAAAAACACTACCGCCCTTTTTAAATAAATAAAAAGTGACACCCGATATAATTAACAATATACCAAACCAACGTAAAACCTCAAAAACGCTCTGGCTATCCATATTTTTATAAACAAAAGTTATATGTAAATTATATACCACTTCTAACTATTATTCAACTGGTTTCAATCAAACAACCAACTAGGCACAATATACTTCTTAAGCTCAATCTTTTCGTCCCCAACCTCAAAATACACACTGACAAGTTCAAACTTAATCCAAATACTACCAGTATCTATATTTTGTTTTTGACAAAAATCTATTGCTGCCTTTTTTACCCGCTTCATCTTCCCTCTACCAATAGCTCGCTCTGCACTGTCGTGTCCAAAACTTCGCGCCTTCACTTCTACAAAAGACAACACTGGATACTCACCACTTCTATCCCAAGCAATAATATCCACCTCGCCCTCTCTAATACCGTAATTCCTCTCGATAATTTCATAGCCTTGCTGTATTAAAAAAAGAGAAGCTTTTTCTTCTCCCCACGCACCAGTCTTTTGTTTTTCTGTCTTACTCATGTTTATAAAGCACTAGACCCTTATGAAACTGACCCAACTCAAATTCCTCCTGCACTGCCAATCCATTTTTCCCAGCCCAAGACTTTACCTCTCCAAAACCAATAAATCTGTCATCACTAGGACCAAACATAAGACCTTTTTTTGCCCAATCAACAACTACGACTCTAGCCTTTTTTTTCAAGAGCGGCAAAACATTATCCAAAACCTGAACATGATTACCAGTCTGCACAAGAGTATTTACAATAAAGGCGACGTCTAAAACTTTTTTGGGTATTGCCACGCCATTTTCTCTTTCCAAATCTCCCCAAACTGTCTGAATATTTAATATTGCCGAAGATGCTGCTCGTTTTTTAACTTGCTCCAATACATTCTTCAAAATATCAACTGCATATACCACACCCATCTCACCTACGATCTTGGAAACCGGGAAAACCATATGGCCAGTACGCCCACAACCAAAATCAGCCACATGCATACCTGACAATATTCTGGCTTTTTCGAAGACCACATAAGGGTCTACCATTTGATTTCCACTATGGTGGGTCATAAAATTAGAATGTAAAAAGTTTTCCAAAAAATCCCAAAACCATGTCACCCAAAAGTCCGCTAATCCCCAAAAAGGCGATTAGAATGATAACAATTCCGACCAATTTATAGAATAAACGCGTACCACCCGATGTGCCCATATGTTCTTCTGCCCAAGAGCTGGTACCAAAGTTTTGTATAAACCATTCAGTCTTGATAACGAGTATAGCACCAACCGCAATAGCCAATGAAGCTACTAAATATTTCATAATTTTATTTAGACAAATTAATATTGTTATTATACAATAAAATCAAACAAAAAACCATTCTGTCATTGCGAGAAGCTCTGATGAAATACAGGGCGACGCGGCAATCTCATTCTTTAGTACCACTGAAGAATGAGATTGCTTCGTCATTGTTTCACATTCCTCGCAATGACGAGCCCCACAATTAATTTAATATTCTCATCTCCCTCCTATACATCCACCAAGTTATAGCCCCAGCCAAACTATCGGCAACTGGAAAAGCAATCCATATGCCAAGTAGACCAAAAAAGTGTGGCAAAATAATTACCAATGGAATAAGTAAAAGAACCTGGCGAAGTGAGGACAAAAATAAAGACTCTTTGGCACGACCCAGCGCCTGATAAAGCCCCCCACTAACCACTTGGAAGCCAATAGTCGCAAAAGCCAGCGCAACTACCCTCATCGCCAACACACCCATCTCTATCGCATCTGGATCACTAGTAAAAATTTGAAGAAGAGACTTCGGGAAAATTTCCAAAACAAGAAAAGCTCCAATAGCACTATAGGTCGTAAGTTTTATAGACAATTTTATAGCCTCCTTTACTCTATCCATCGCCCCAGAACCAAAATTATAACCAACGATAGGTTGCATACCCTGCACAATACCAATCAGTGGCAAAAACACAAAAGCAAGCAGACGATTTATTATTCCAAAAACACCGATCGCGATATCCCCTCCATAAACAGCCAAAGAATTATTCAAAACCATTGCCATAATACTGCTGGACCCCATACGAACAAAAGAAGATATTCCAATAACAGTTATTTCTTTTACAATATAAAATTTTAATCTTAAGTTTTTGAAGTAGAATTTTAACAAACTCTTTCCCGTGGCAAAATAATACAAAATATACAAGAAAGTTGCGATTTGGGATAAGACAGTAGCCCAAGCTGCACCAGCCATACCCATCCCAAAACCAAAAATAAAAATTGGGTCCAATATAATATTCAAAAGCGCACCAATCAACATTGTAATCATCGCGACCTTGGCATTTCCCTCAGCGCGAACCAAGTTATTGCCCACCATGCCAAATGAAAAAAATACAATCCCCAACATAATAATCCTGGCATACTCAATTGCCAAAGGCAGAATTGTGTCAGTCGCACCAAATGCAATCAAAAGTGGCTTTATAAAAACAAGACCAAGTACAGTCATTATAATACTCGAGATAATAACCATAGATACAATATTCCCCAAAGCAAATTCTGTCTCTTCTTTTTTTCGCTCACCCAGCTTACGTGAAATAAATGAAGCACCGCCTATTCCAATTGTCTGCTCTATCGCCATTATGAGCATGTGAATAGGGAATACAATTGCAATACCTGCAATCCCCAAAATGCCCACTGCCCTACCTATGAAGATAGTATCTACCAAATTATACAGTGCCATCACAAGCATCCCCACCATAGCTGGTGCGGATAGTTTCCATAGTAACTTTTTTATCGGCGCTTCGGCTAATTGTGTTTCTCGTTCGTGCATAGGGCACTATTTTAGCACAAATCCAAACAAAAAACCATCTACACTTATAGATGATTTTTTAATAATTTATAGGATAAATACTAATTAAAATAAATTGGTACTTCTAGTACATCGTCATTTTCAGACAGTCCAGATGGGTTATCTTTTTTCAAAATCAATGTCCCTCTGTCATACAATTCTGGTTTTTCAAAATTTAATTCTACTGAAAATTTTACAAATTCTTCCGTCATCCAATCGCCTTCGGCTGTGGCATAGCTCTCGGCAATGATCAAGCCATCCCAATCAGTCAAAACTACTGGAAAATCTCCCTCAAAAAACCAAGTTCCTCTGGCCTCTCCTGTAATTGTTAGCGGGCTATTAACTTTTTGATTTGGGCGAGGAGTATCCATACGAATCAAACCATCTTTTTGCAATTCATTGCCGATATTCTCTGTAAAACCCTTATCTCCGTGGCGACACTGTCTAGGGTAGCTCTCCATTGCAGGATTCCCTGCCTTTATACAATCCTCAAAACTATTTACCTCATTCAAATTCTGATCTTCGCAAGAACCATCTACAATATCAAAAGCTCCTGCATCCTCGGCAGCACAACGATTTGCAAAAGTCTCATCTACAGGATCACACGGAGTTGTAATACAAACTACATTTATTTTTCCGCAAACTTCTACATCCTCTATTATAACATCGAGTGCACACAATTTTGATTCCTCAGGTAAATTTTGCAGACCACAACCGCTCATTATAAAAAGAGTGATTACTAGTCCTAAAATAATTTTATAATTTTTAAACATGATTTTAACGAATTCCTACAAGTTTTCTCACTTCTTCCATAGTCTTGCTTGCCACTGGATTTGCCTTGTCAGCTCCGGCAATGAGAATCTCGGCAAGTTCATCATGATTCATCATAAGTTCATTGCGTTTTTCTCTAAACTCGGCAAAGTACTCAGCAACCGCGTTGCCAACTTCTGATTTTAGATCACCGTAACGGATTGTTCCAGCCTTTTCTGCTTTTTCAAAATCTTTGTAACTATCCCCACTAGAAAATTGCTTTAGAAGTAATAATAAATTCTCCACACCAGGTGCACCCTCTCCACCACCGCTAGCAGTAACAGCTTTTTTTAGTTTCTTTTCAATTACATTAGGCTCGTCTGCCAGCTCTATTACATGACCCTCTCCAAGACTCTTACTCATTTTCTTTTCCGGCTCAAGTAAACTCATTACTTTTGGAATCTTAGTTAACAAATGTTTGGTCTCTGGAAAGTATTTAGAATATTTTTTGTTAAATTTCTTGGCAATATCGCGAGTAAGCTCTACATGCTGTATCTGATCCTGCCCAACCGGCACCATCTGACCACCATAAAGAAGGATATCAGCAGCCTGTAAAATTGGATAAGTAAAAAGCCCAGTATTAATATTTTTTAACTGTTGCTGTGACTTATCTTTGAACTGGGTCATGCGTTCTAGTTCTGATATAGGTGTAACAGTATTAAAAATCCAAGCCAGCTCAGTATGTTCGGCCACATGAGACTGCACAAACAGAGTTGTCTTGTCTGGATCAATACCAGAAGCAATTAATTCTGCCGAAGTACGAATTATTTGTTCATGACGCTCTTTTGCGGTCATATTACCAGCCAGAGAGTGCAAATCTGCAATGAAAATATACATTTCATACTTGTCAGAATTTTGTAGCTCTACCCAGTTTTTTACTGCACCCAAATAATTACCAACATGCAAATTGCCAGTTGGCTGAATTCCAGAGACTATGATTGGTTTTGAAGACATATTTATTATGGTTATATCAATATATCCTATTTTACTCAATTTCAGACAAAAAAACAAGAGGGTGACGGGAACATGAAAGCTTTTGCTCTCGTCCCCGTCACCCCACATCACCAGTCTGAATCCCAGCCCATAGGCCCTCCTCCTTTTTACTTAGTAACAGGATAACCGGCAGAATCAATCTCCTCATGATATTCTTTGCCACAGCATCGGCAACGATATCTGCTATAAGAACACCAGTACACGAGTGTCTTGGAAATAAATTCCCAAACATGATTACAGGAATCACTCATTACAACGCCTCCTTGCGTTTAGTCAGCAGCAGGCACCGCTGATCTTGATTAACCCCTTACTGCCACTTGGCAACTTGGGAAACTTAACCCCTCCAGTCTCACCGTCAGCCGAGAGCTGACGAAGTGTCTCTGCAATGTCTGCCTCAGTGGGCTTTGTATCCTGACTCATGATACCCCCATAAAAGAACGCTTTTGTTTCTCAGTCTAGCGGCAAAATTACCAACAGATCCAAAAAACAAAAAACTGCCCATCTGGACAGTTAGTTTAAAAAATAAAAACCAAAACTACTGTCCAGATCTCCAGACAGCATGCCAACTATTTAATTTTGCATTATTTTTATACATATTTTTTACCGTGTCATTGCGAGTCCCGATTCGCATCGGGACGAAGCAATCCCAGTGGACCAGCAACGTTGCTAATTCAATGGGATTGCCACGTTATTGTTTCACATTCCTCGCAATGACAGGTTAAAGTTGTATCATTCTTTTAACTTTATCTTTTTTTCTTCTTAGTTCGGCTGCCCCCCTGATGACAGTGCCGATTGCCACATCCAATTCCTCAGAAATATCACGTTGACTCTTGCCAGCGAGCAATCCTTTAAAAATTTGTAGACGATGTGACAAATCTTCTACCTCAGAATCGGTCAAAAGAACATCCAAAAAATTCTTCATGTTTTTATCATTTTGAATTTGTACCAAATTATGAACCAGGTCTTTTTCAAATTTAGGTTTAGCCATATTTATAAAATATTATGTACTATTGTACTAGTACAATAGTACAGTATAATTAAGATGTTGTCAAATAAAATCTGTGGATAAAAAATCCGACCTCTCGGTCGGATTTTTGCTTATAACTTATCGCTTATAACTTACGGCTGTTTACACCTCAATCACTACCGGCAAAATCATTGGACGTTTTTCTGTTTTAGTAAACAAGAACTGCCCTACTTTGTCGCGGATATCATTTCTAATCTGATTGGTATCTGCCCAAGTCTTTGGATCAGACTCTGTTACCATCTTTTTTACTTTGTGTCTCATGTCTTCGATGAGCTTCTTATTTTCCTTTAGGAATACAAAACCACGAGAGATAATATCTGGATTTTGGATTAGCTTGCCAGTCTTGGTATCCACTGTAGCAATCACTACCACCATACCGTCTTCGGCGAGAACTTGGCGATCACGAAGTACTATATTTTGAGTATCAGTCACACCAAGCCCATCTACAAACACATAATCACTTGGTACTTTTTTGTCCAACATCTTTGCAGTCTTTGTATTTACTTCTATTATAGAGCCATTATCTGGTACAAATATTTTATTCTTATCAAAACCATTTGAAATTGCCAAATTCTTTGCTTCTTTCAAGAAATAATGATTGGCGTAGACTGGTATGAAATAAGTTGGCTTGACCTGATCTATCACTTCCCAAATATCTTCGCGAGTAGCATGACCAGAAACGTGCACGTCCATAATCTCACCATGAATCACATGATCAGACTGGCGATAAATATTATCCTTTAGACGCTGAATAGTTCTTTCATTACCTGGAATAACTGACGAAGAAAATATGACTGTGTCGGCTTTCTTCAGTTGAACATGGCGATGTTGCTTGGCCACGATTCTAGACAAGACTGCCTTTTCTTCACCCTGAGCACCAGTACATATTACTATTACACTTTTATCTGGCAGGCTTTTTATTTTTTTTATATCAATCAAGAGCCCCTTTTTAAGTTTTACATATCCAAGCTCTTGGGCCATCTCAATATTCATCTTCATGCTGTAGCCATCAAGGGCTACCTTTTTGCCAAGCTGTTGGGCGGCATCAATTACCCACTTTATTCTCTCTACTTGAGAAGAAAAAGTACCAATGATCACACGACCTTCGGCATCTTTCAAAATATTAAAAAGATTATTGTACATTTCCTTATAGCTTCCAGAACGCTTGGTGTGCAAAGACCCGAGACTCTCGAGCATCAAGACTGTTGGTTTTTTTAATTTTTGTAGATCGCTATAGTCTACTGTTGGCTTACCACTCTCATCACGCTCTAGTGTCCAATCACCAGGATGAATAACGGTTCCATTTGGAGTCTCGATTATTACACCGACTGCATCCATTATAGAGTGCTCCACCTGAAAAAATTTGATAGTAAATTTGCCAAGCCTAACAACATCTTTGATACTCTTTATCTGCATTGTCTTCAGATTTTTTGAAGTGCCTTTTTTGTAATCTTCTTGCTTATGCTTTATAAGGGCAAGAGTCAGATCGCGGCCAAGAATTTTTGGGTTGCCAAGTTTTTCTAGTAGAATTGGCGCAGCACCAATATGATCTAGATGACCATGACTAAATATTACACCACGAATATTTTTTTCTTTACCTATCAAATATCTAGTATTAGGAACAATATAGTCAATTCCCGGCATGTCTTCTTCGGGAAACTGAATTCCCATATCGAGAATTATAATATCGTCTTTAAATTCAAAGACTGTCATATTACGACCAACCTCTTCACATCCACCAATAGGAATGATGCGTAAATTTGGACTCCTATTTATAGGAGAAGATTTACCTGTCTTGTTGGCATGAGAAAACTTTTTATAGTGTTTTCCGCCTTGTTTTCCAGGCTGTTTCCCGGATTGTTGTTTTGGTTTTTGGGTCGTCTTCACAGAAGAATGATTACCAAAAGACCGTTTATTTTGCCCGCTAGTTGCAGGCTTTCCGCCCCCTCCCGTTTGACGGGCAGGCAAGGCGGACTTGTTTTTTGTATTCATATTTTTTCAATGTCATCCCGAGCAAAACCCTGAGAATACAGGGTGTAGCCGAGGGATCCCTTTAAGTATTAATTAAAACTTTTTAATTTTTCTTTTGTTAGTAGGAAACCAATCGTGTGACAGGTCAACCCATTTTGGATTGTTGAGTTTTATTAAATTCTGTTTCTTTATCCTACTCCAATTTTTAAGTTGCTTTTCTCTAGCTATTGCTTGATTTATATCATTATATTCTTCGTATCTTACCAATCGATAGCAATCATATTTTTTTGTAAATCCATCTACTAATTGAAACTTATGTTCCCAGGCTCTTCTTAGGATATTATTTGTTACTCCAATGTATAGTGTGCCTGTGATACTAGACATTATATATACAAAATATACTCTTTCCCTCCTATTGTACATAAAAAGGTATTATAGTGATTCTAAAAGAGATCCCTCGACTACGCTCGGGATGACAGCATGAGAAAAAGCTTAAAAGTTCCACTTCCCCCTAGTCTTCATATACCAAGTAACAACATCAGCAAATCTGTCTGATGGATGAGAGATGCGCACCACATCAATCCCAAAGACTTCATCTGTGGTAGCATAGGTATATGTTGGCATGTATAGAAATACTGCTGGAACTTCTGCAATTAAGATTTCTTGAAATTTTTTGTAAGACTCTATCACCTCTGCATCATCTGTGCTCTCTCTAGCTTTTTCTATGAGTGCATCAACATTGCGATTTATATATCCACCAAGATTTAAGCCCGGATAGTCCACCTGGCTAGAATGCCAATAAGGAAAAGGATCTGGATCATTTCCAACTATTTCTCCGTAAAGCAATATATCATAGTCTCTATCCTTCAAAACCTTGCGGGAAAAATCTCTTGGTTCCACAAATTCCAAAACTGTCTTTATGCCAATATTCTGCCAAAGACCAGCTATTAGCTCTGCAGCCTTTTTGTATTCTTCATTTTCAACAGTCGTGATTGTAAGCTCCAATATATTACCATCATCGTCTTCGCGATAAAATAGTTGAGCCTCTTGCAATTCGCCATCAAGAAGTTCATCGATTTCTTTTTCTGCTAATTCTCGTGGAGTGCTAGTCGCCTCTTCTGCTATTTCTTCTGCGATAACCTCGCCGATCTCTTCAGCGCCTACTTCTACTACACCATCCGTTGAAGCAGCTTGTTCTTCCAATATTTTTGCTTGATTTTCGTCCCATTCTTTCAATAACTTTTCTTTTCTGGCGCTTCTATACTCTTCTGCTCCCACTCGCTCCCAATCTTTATCAAGCAGTTCGTTTGCTTTTTCAAAAGAATAATTTACCTTTCCTAATTCTGGATCATACCCAGGAAAACCAGGTAATATTGGACTATTTATTATATAACCTTCGGATCTCAAAACTTCTTTTAGCACTCTCTGTTTATCTGTGGCATATGACAAGGCCTCGCGGATATCCTTATCTTCCAAAAGATCCTGCTTACTCTCATTAAAAAATAATGCAGTATATTGAGGTAGTTCCATTATATGTAGCTGGGTATACTTTCGCTCCACTCTGTCACGCAAAGCACTTGGCACAAAGTTTAGACTTGTAACTTTCTTTTCTCTAAATGCATCAATTGCTCCACCATGTCCTTCGTACTCAGAAAAGAATTGAAAAACAAACTCTTTTAAAAATGGAACCTGCCTATAATACTCCTCAAAAATTTCTAATTCATAATCATAAATATAACCAGTTTCGTTTTTTGTTAATTTTTTGAATTTAAAAGGCCCAGAACCAATAGGCTGAAGATTAAAAGAATTTAGACGCATTTGCTCTGGTGGCACATTGAACCAAAGGTGTTCTGGAATAATACCAACAGTTAGACTAGACAAAAACGGAGAGAATGGTTCTGGCAAAACAAATTGAACCGTATAATCATCCAATGCTGAAACGTCTATCCCCTGAAAGCTAACTTGCAAGGGACTTCCAACAAGCTGATTTTGTATAGCCTCAAAAGTAAATAAAATATCTCGAGCAGTAAATGGCTCGCCATCATGCCAGAACACATCTTGGCGCAATTCAAAAGTATAAACTTTTTTGTCCTCACTCACATCGTACTTGGCCGAAAGATCTGAGACCAAACGATGCTTTTCATCATAGCGCATAAGTCCAGAAAAGACCAAACGAGAAATATCACTGTCCACATCATTGGTCGAAGAGAATATAGGATTGATAAATTGTGGTGTACCAACCACTGCCTCTACATAACGACCGCCGGACACTGGCATTTGAACCCTGTGTTGGACGACAAACTCCGATCCTATCCATATCAAACCGACAAAAAACACCAAAAGACTAACCAAAATCAACTTTCTTTCTTTTTCATCCAAAAACTTACCGACCTGCAAAATCTGCTTTGGCTTTGGCAGAGACCTGCCATGAGCACGACGCAAAAGAGCAACATCATGATGATGTGTTCTAATAGGTCTTATCTGGGAACGTTTTATTTTTTCCCAATACTTTTTGAATTGGTCTTTTAGAGATGAAAACATATAATAAGCCCTTCTATTTTTATAGAGGAAAGGCACTTTTCATTCCTTGGGTTAAGAAGAATTTATCCGGCGTAGTCAGTCAATCGACTGACAAAGACGGATTATACAATTAGACTAAGTATAGCTACCCCAAAAAATATTATAGATACCACAATAGTGGCTTGAAAGAGAAATTTGTCTGCTCCACGCTTGGTGCTAGCAATACCACCAGAAGAACCACCGAAGGCAGCGCCCAAACCTGAGCCCTTTTGCTGAAGCAAAACAACCACAACCAAGATAATAGCTGTGATTATTTGGATTATTGTAAGTATATCTGAAGCCATAGTATTCTATAGTTATTATAAAGCAAAGGCATTATAATGTAAAGGGTGGAAAATGTCAATACCCTCTTCACTGAATCACTTTATCACCTTAACACTTGATAACTAATATTTTGTTGGTGTATATTATGCTGACTCTCCAATCCATTATCCAAACAAAGACCATACCCACTCTTTCATCCACTCATTTTTGCAGTGTTTAAACAGCCCCAAATAAGATTGTAGTGTCTGGTCAAAACTCTCGCGAGTAATCACGCCAACTCGTAGTAGGGATTGTTTTTGTCTTAGTTTTCTTATCATTCTCTGTTTCGTCTTTGTCCTCAACACAATATGGTGTGGTAAAATAACATAACCAAGAAAGTCTATACCTTGATTGGTTTTACGGACTGAAATTTTATTAGGGTGAAGTGCGAGCGAAAGCTTGGTTTGAAGAAAATTATTTAACCGGATGACAATATTTTGCAAGTGTCGCTTATCTTTATGAAGAACGATAAAATCATCACAATATCTAATATAATATTTTTCTTTCAAAACATGTTTAACAAATTGATCTAGTTCATTTAGATAGATATTAGCAAATAACTGACTGGTAACATTGCCGAGAGGTAAGCCCTTATTAGTGGCCGTATGAAAGCTGTTGATAATTTTACTAACTAAATCTAGAGTATCTTTATCTTTTATTTCTTTTTTAATTAAATTTAACAAAATATCGTGATCAATATTATAAAAAAACTTTTTAATATCGCATTTTAATGCGTAAATTGTTTGATGATTATTTTTACTAGCAGAACGAGTAAATTTGGCCAAACGTTTTACCCCAATATGAGTACCCTTATTAAATCTGCAAGAATATGAATCAAAGATAAACTTTTTATCAAAAACATGATAAAGCACTCTAAAGACAGCTTGAAACACTACTCTATCCTTAACGCTTGCCTTATGAATTGGCCTCAACTTTGGATCTTTAACATAAAAAAATTCATATTTGTTTGGTAAATAAGTTTTTTCTGCCAATCGTTGGTGCAAATCAAACAAATTATTTTCCAAACAAAAAGAAAAATCACAGACATCGCTTTTATTCATCTTACCCCGCTTGAATTCAGACCAAGCGGAAAGTAAATTCTCAACAGAAATAATATCATCAAAAATTTTATGACTTTTACGCCCCCCCCCCGACAATATCAAAGCTTCTATTGTGCATAAGATAGAAAAGATGTATAAAATTATTTATTTAAACAGCCAAAAACTAAATAAAAGCGACAAGCTTGGTATGCGTGCCAAGACTGAAAATATTTGTCTGAGGTGCCTGCACTTGGCAATTGAGGCGGCTCTAATTAATAAAGAAAATAAAACACCAATTGTCAAAAAACTAAAACTAGAGATTGAAATATTGAAACAATTTGTACGACTGGAAATGGAATTAGAGATAATCAATGAAAAAACATATCTAATTTGGCAAAACCACTTACAAGAGATGTCTAAAATGACAAATGGTTGGTTGGAGTATTTACAGAAAAAGAACCTTACATAGGTTCCTTTCTTGTACTTCGGAGCGAGGGCGGATGTTGCCGTTGGCATTGTCAGGATGGACATTGTTGACCTGGAACTTGTTGTCGTTCCAGTTGACACACGGAACGTTGCTGTCATGATAGCGCGAACCCGCTTTTTGATCAGCCCCGTCAAAAATCACCGGTAATCTTTTGCAAAATTACCTGAGTTATCCCATGGCGTGGGCATTGTATAGAGTTGACCAAGCAGTCCCAATCTTAATGACAAATCGCTATCTAAACTTACGTCAAGACCGATTTAGCAGTCAAACAAATTTTGTCTAAAATAAACAAAATTTGTTTGACCCCGATTTGCGTGTCGAGGTGGCACGCTCCGAAACTAATCGGAGAGAAAAAGATCAGATTGTAGGGGGTATGGAAGGAAGGGTAAAAGGAACGAGTGAAAAGGGTTAGACTGCGGAGCGAGGGCGGACGAAGCCGCGAGCAAAGTCAGGACGGACATAGCGGACCCGGAACTCGCCGCCGCGCCAGTAGACACACGGAACGTCGCCGACACGACAGCGCGAACCCGCACACATGGTCCAGTTCAGCAGGTCGAGATGGCCTCCACCAGTCTTCCAGTGATACCAGAGCTCGAGCAAGAGACGCTCGAGCAGGGTGATGTTGTCACCCGCCTGCTTGGTGAGCTGGTTGGCCGAAGTATTCTTGTTCTCTTCATCGGCCTCCACTCGGTTACGGAAACGACGAGCGTAATCGTCCTGAGACACACGGTCGTTCTTCGGTACCTTGTTATCCAGATTATCGCCATAGTACGACGAACACGGAAACAAGTCACGACACTTGGCATACACTCGGTTGAGCGTAAGCCCCTTGGTGACCATCACGACCCAGCCGAATCCGCCGGAGTCATCCGGAATCTTGACACCGGACAAATCCACAGTCATACCAAGGACTTCCTGGTAAAACCTCGTCAGCTCGACGACCCAGCCATCAGCTGGATTGTTGGTGTCGACCGAGGCCTGTGACGGACGATCCAGAATAGTCTCTGGATTCGGACGCTCGATGATGAGCTGGAGAAGCTTGTTCACTCCCCCCACCGAACGCTTCTCACCCACCAAAAGACCAAGGACAGACCACAGCAATTTCACAAACTTCTTCCACACATTGCCACTTTCCATAGCACACCTCCAAAAAAAGAAATTTATACCCACTATGCATAGGCATACCCTTTTCACCATGAGAAGAGATGTTATTCTTATACCATATTTTAAGTGTTTTGTCAAGTTTTTCTGACTGATCAACCATCTTCTACTTTCCCAACTACTGCTCTTGACAATTTTCTAGCCCTATGATATAATCATGCCACTATTAAATTTGAAATATGAAAGCAAAAATTCACCCAAAATACCACGATGAAGCAGTAGTAACTTGCGCTTGTGGTAATAACTTCAAAGTTGGCTCTACTGAAAAGGAAATCAGAGTTGAGCTTTGTAATATGTGTCATCCTTTTTATACAGGCAAACAAAAGTTTGTTGACACAGCTCGTCGTGTAGAAAAATTCCAAGAAAAGATGGGCAAGGTAAAAGCTGCAGCCGCTGCCAGAAAAGGCAAAAAGGCTAAAAAAGCTGCTACCCAAGCCAAAAAAGACAAGGTGAATGGCGGAGCCAAAGAGAGTGGCCTGGGCCACGACGACAAGAAAAAAGAATCTAAATAGCTACTTCAAATAAAAGGCAGATTCACACTTGTTGAGTCTGTTTTTATTTTAGCCATATATTACAAAACTACCAAAATCTGTTATAATTACAAATAATATGTTACCCAAATATCAGGAACTAAAAACTAAGTACGAAAGCCTAGAACAGGATCTACAAAATCCTGCTGTTATTGCTGACCAAAATAAATTGAAAAAAACTGCCCAAGCCTATGACGAATTGAAGTTGGTCGTAGAAAAAATCAATGAACTAGAAAACATTGAAAGCAATCTGGGCGAGACTGAGGCTATCATTACCAGCGAGCCAGACGAAGAACTAAAAGTAATGGCCGAGGCCGAATTGCCCGAACTAAAAGTTATAAAAGATAAACTAGAAGAAGAACTTGCTTTTTTGACCATGCCAAAAGACCCGATGGACAGTAAAGATGTAATTGTAGAAATCCGTGCTGGAGCTGGTGGTGACGAGGCAGCCCTATTTGCTGGTAGCCTAATGCGTATGTATATGAAATATGCCGAGGGCAGTAAATGGAAAACCAATCTATTGAGCGAAAACCAAATTGGAATTGGTGGTTACAAAGAAGTAATATTTAATATCACAGGAACAAATGTCTATAAAGACATGAAATATGAAATGGGAGTGCATCGAGTGCAGCGAATTCCTGAGACAGAAAAACAAGGACGCATTCATACTTCTACTGCCAGTGTGGCGATACTTCCTGTAATTGAGGAAGAGGAAATTGAAATCAGCCCAAGTGATGTGCGTGTGGATACTTATTGTGCCAGCGGAAATGGTGGACAGAGCGTAAACACTACATACTCTGCTGTGCGCGTAACCCATGTCCCAACCGGGATAGTAGCCCAATGCCAAGATGAAAAGTCTCAAATAAAAAACAAAGACAAAGCAATGAAAGTACTTCGTGCCAGAATCTATGAGGCAGAGCAGGCAAAAAAAGATGCCGAGCTTTCTGAAAAAAGAAAAAATCAAATTGGCTCAGGCGACCGAAGTGAAAAAATTCGCACTTACAACTTCCCACAAGACAGGATCACTGACCACAGAATAAAGCACAACTGGAGTAATGTAGAAGGAATATTAGATGGCGACTTGGGAAATGTAATTGAAGAATTGCGAAAAGCAGACTATGAAAAGAAGAGTGAATAAATAACTGTCATTGCGAGGAGTTCTGATGAAATTCAGGGCGACGAAGCAATCCCAGTGCACCAGCAACGTAGCCGTCTCGCTAAGATTGCTTCCTCATTTATTCTCATTCCTCGCAATGACAAATTCTACTATCTCATGTTTCAAAAAATAAAAAATAATTATCTACTAATATCAATTATAACAATCGGCTTTATAGTCCGATTTTTATTTTTACTAAAGTATGGTGACTTCTGGGATGACGAGATGTTTAGTTTTATTTATAGTCAAAAAGCCTGGCCAGAAGGATTGATTTATTGGCTGTGGGAAACCAATCCCCCACTACACATGTTGATTCTAAAACTCTGGTTCTTCGTATTTCCTGCGAGTGAATTTTGGGCACGAATACCTAGTCTAATTTTTGGGACCACCACTATTGCGTCTGTCTACTATTTGGCAAAATTGATTTGGGACAAAAACGTAGCGCTTGTTAGTGCTTTTTTTATTAGCATACACTCTTATAATATATTTTGGTCAGCCACTGCTCGAGTCTATTCGCTACTGATGTTACTATCATCTTTATCTGTTTATTATTTTTATAAAATATTTTTTACAAGCACCCACAAAAACAAGGATAAAATATTTTTGGGATTGACCAACCTCTTACTATTATTATCACACTTATCTTCCGTGCTACTGATCTTTAGTCAAGCTCTAGTAATCTTTGTAATCAGCCGCAAAAAGTTTGTGGAATGGTTCAAAATAAATTCAGTTCCATTTATTATAGCTGCGACCTGGCTCATCCCGTCTTTTTTGATAAAGCAAAACAACCAACTAGAAAAAACTTGGCTACTGAATCTACAACACGACTTCACATCAGCCACTGGTCCGTTGATTAATATTATTGCTGGTATACAACACACAAACTTGGGATTTTTTATTATAAGTATTTTGCTTACTCTAGTCCTAGTAATTAGTATTTTGCGTATCAAAAAAACAGACATAAAATATGCTGGTATTCTTGCACTTGCTGTCATACCAATACTAATCACTATCCTATTTGGTGTCTGGCATGTAAAGCTTCTAATCTATACGATACCTTTTTGGGTGATAATTATATCCTATTGTTTACTTCAACTAACCAACAGAAAAATTATAGCCATCTGGATTATTGCCAGCTTTTGCCTGATCAGTATTTGTAATGCTTTTGAGTACATTCCACTTACTTCTTGGTCAAAGGTTGAAAACTATATTGAAAAACAGTATAACGAAGAAGAAAATACAGCTCTTGTTTACAACAACTTTATCCTTCGCACCCAAATTGATAGATATCTTGATTTACCTTTTGATTCCCATGCATTTGACCTGGCGCGTGAGGACAACATGAACTGGGATGAACTAGTAACACAAAAAAATTATCTGTACTTAGAATTTTCCGAGGATGAAATTGATAGTTGGTTTGCAGAAAATAAACTAAGTGAGTATGATAAAATTATTTTACTGCAAGGAGAATACAACTATATGATTTTGTTAAATAAAGTATTAGAAAAAAATGATTTTACAATTAAACAAGATAAAATAAAAGCACCAATCGCCGGAAACTACTTTTTGTATACCTATGTCAAAAACGATTCAACAACTACTGAAATCTAGCAATAAAATTGATCCTCTTGATGCTGAATTATTGCTAGCTCATACTCTCGGAAAGCCTCGAGAGTTTGTTTTGGCACACTTAGATGAAACAATATACAATATACACATAATAAAATACAAAATATTAATAAAAAAAAGAGTGAAAGGTATTCCACTCGCTTATCTTACAGGACACAAAGAATTTTTTGGGCTTGATTTTTTTGTTAATAAAAATGTTTTGATTCCTCGTCCTGACACCGAAGTGTTGGTGGAAGAAGCTGTTCATGAGATTAAAAGATTGTCCGCCCAAGACGGATCCGCCTCGGGTGTAAAAGATTATGAGATTACTCTTGTTGATATAGGAACAGGTTCTGGATGTATCCCAATTTCTATACTAAAAACATCAAAACATCAAAACATCAAAACATTTGCAATCGATATTTCTAAACAAGCACTCCGTGTAGCAAAAAAGAACGCAAAAAAACATGGTGTAGAAATAAAATTTCTCCACGGCAATTTACTCTCTCCATTTATTAACCTAATACCTAAACCACCTAAAACCTATAACCTAGTAATCACCGCCAACCTCCCATACCTTACTAACAAACAATTCGCAGATGAGCCCTCAATTCACCACGAGCCTAAACTCGCATTAATTGCTAAAGACCAAGGCCTCGCACTTTATGAAGAACTTTTAGAACAACTTGCAAACTTGAGCACTTACAAACTTGCCTGCTTTTTCGAAATCGATCCCGACCAATCAAAGCCGGTCACCAAACTAATAAAAAAACACCTTCCCGAAGCCAAAGTGGAAATAAAAAAAGATTTGGCTGGATTGGATAGAGTCGTTATTATAAAAAATTAAATATCAAAAAAACCATCCTGAATAAATCGAGATGGTTTTTTATTTATAAAATTTTTACACCAAACCCAAAACGATAAACTCTATCATCAAAACAATTGTCACAACCGCTACAAACGGAATTGAGACTAACAAACCATACCTGCTAAATTCCAACAATCCAACCTTATATTCTTTTTCTCTGATCAAATGATACCACATAATACCTGCAAGTGACCCAAGTACTGTGACATTGGCAGCGACATTTGACCCAATAATAAGTGCGTAGGATGCGATCAAATCTGATCCACTTTGAATTGAGATTGATAGTGAAGTAAGTAATGTTGTCACTGGAATATTATTAAATAATCCTGCCAAAACAGAAGTAATGGCAGTTAGACCCAAAAATTCGAAGTATCCACCTGACAAATTTATACCCGATAAAATACTAACAAACCAATCATAAATTCCTGTATGAATAAAACCGGAAATAATTATAAACAGTGTTGTAACTAAAAAAATGACATTCCAAGGAAGTCTTCTAAATAAATCTTTCAAATTTATTCTAGAAACTATCAGTGCTATAGCAGTACCTATTAAAGCTATTACCCAAAGATCCAGCTTGAAAAGTGGAGCTAGGACAAAGAAAAACATTTCCAAAATCAAAACATAATAAAATACTCTACATTGAAATTTATTGGTAACTATTTTGTCTAATTCAACTTTTTTCTCTTTGAATTTTATATTAAAATCCGAATAAAACACTTTTTTAAAAATAAAATACATTGCTAGTAGTCCCAAAATTGTTGGTAATAACATTAGTAATAAATTTTGTAAAAAAGGAATATCATATGCCCCGGCCACAATAAAATTGGTAGGATTAGATGTAATCTGACCTATTGATGCAGTATTCGCCACGACAAACATGGTAATGAAATATGCCTTTGGGTTTATCTTGCTGTATTTTGCAAAGTACAACACAAAGGGGGTAAGTGTTAAAATTACAATATCATTGGCAGCTATGTAAGATGTAAGTGCTGATAAGATAAATAAATACTTATACAATTTCAAACCATCATGATTGGCTAGATGTACTGCCTTTATTGATAAGTATTCAAAAAAGCCAAGCTTATCCAATCCAACTGACAAAACTGCAAAAGAAGAAAAGAAAATCAAAATTGCATACGGTTTTATTGCTCCAAAATTTGACAGAGTATAAAAAATATCTGGAAACTTAATAACACCAAAAACCAAAAGTAAGACCACCCCACTCAAACCATACCAACTTTCTTTCAACTTAAATGGCTGGAAAAATATTGCCAAATAAGTGAGGATAAAAATTGTTAGAAAAATTATTATTGTCATAATGATATAATTATATCATATTTTATACTGCACTAAAAAACCATTCTAAAATTATTATAATGGTTTTTTTGTTTAATCAATATAATAACTTTTTAAATTACAAACTATCCCAAACAAGATTAAAAATATTTTTTTGTAAATTATAAATATTTTTATCCTGCAATATCACACCAATAATATTACCTTGTTCCAAAGTAGTATAAGCCACTTTACCATCATAAATATCAACCATTGTATTTTTTAGATTCATCTTATCTGTATCTATAAATTTTATTTCCTCCAAATTATTTTTTTCATTTTCTTTATATTTAATATTGAAATCAGATGGATTAGTAATAATTTTTTCCAACATACCTTTTTTCTTTCTTGCTTGTAGCCACTCGGCATTAATTCCTTCAAAGTTTTTTATTATCCCCTCCAAATCACCCATTGCCCAAAGCTCTTTACTCTTAGATCGCAAAGAATCCCACCACACTTCCTTCAACCCCTCTTCTCCAGAAAAAAATCTCACCCCTGGTTTGTTTTGCAACATATTATAAGAACCAGTCAGATTACTTATTACGTTATTTAATTCATCCGCAAAAAGATTCGATTCTCTCTTTTTATCTTCTGCTAGATCCTTTAATTTTAAAGGATGTTTTATTGAATAATAAGCGCTTCTGCCATCTTTGTGATAATCCAAAAAATCCTTGACTAGTAGCTCTGACAAACAATCATAGATAACTGCTCGCGATAAGCCAACATTTTTCACTATTTCTGGTACGGTTGACTCGCCTTTTTTAGCTAAATACAGGTAAATTTCAGCTGAATTAGCACCTAGCGCTTTGGAAAGTATGTTTTTTTCTTCAGACATATTATTTTGCTTAATATAAGCATATTATATCACACATAAAGCTATTTGTCAAGCTTTTTTAAGACACTTTTTATCTTTATTATTTGGCTTATCTAAGCTATTTTTTATATAAAAAATATAAGTGTCTGTAAAAATATTGACAAGAAGGTAAAAATATGATACAATATTTAGTCAATCTAAGGAAGTTTCCTGAATATGACACTCGTTCTTTTATAAGGAGGTACCCAATGTTTATGCTTTTTTTTAAAGGTGTCGTGACGCTGGGAATTCATCTGGGTATTGCCTGGATGATCGCCCGTGGAGGAAGATCTGTAAAGAGTCGGGGAAGTCTCCTCGCTATATGCACCGCTTTCCTCTTTCCAGCAATAATGGTGGCTGGCGAACGTCTGGTAACAGGCGTCCCAAACCACGATGTTCCCTTCATCTTGGGGGCAGTTCTGGGAACTTGCTCTATACCATTAGGTATAGACTGGTGTCACAAAAAACATGGTTTGCGATGGTAAATGATGCGCTACCCCCGTCGGCGCTATATAAAAAGACGGGGAAATAATTCTGTGGTTTTGATTAATTCAAAATTAGAGATCAAAAAACAACCTTATTAAAGGTTGTTTTTGTTTGCTTAAGACTTTATTTTTAAACGAATTCTCCTGCTATTTTTACAACTTTTTTTTCTATCTCTTGCGTCTCATTCTTTAATTCATCGACATCAACACCCATTTGTTCTAGCATGGTAAGTTTTATTTCCACTCTATCTAGTGCATCACCAATAAGAGTTTTTTCGACATTCAAAAAATATTTATCTCCTTTTTCCTGTGCTCTCTTAAGATTAACCAAATCCTTTTTTATTTCCTCTAACTGTGCTTGGGCCATTTCAACACCTTCTTTTTTATCTAGCTCAGATCCCAACTGAGTATGGTATTCAAGAGAATTCAAGACGCCTTCAGATCCTCGATGGATCAATTGCAAAGCCCTACCCCTCAATCTTTCATCGTCATCACCATAACCCTTTCCTGTTAAAACAATTGTCTCACTAGTACCAAACTTTCCTCCTAAAGCAGAAGGACGACCTTTTAAGGTGTCAATTCTGGTTTCTTTAAAATCTACACCTGGTAAAAAATCATGCTCATCCAGACCTTTGAACCCTTTTTCTTTTAATAAAGGGACTATTACACCTATAACCTCTTCTGTTGGTAAAAAATCACCCACAGGTAATTCTCCACTCTCCTTAGTATTACGATTTTGAAGACAGGCTTGCTCATCTCCAGGGTGATGTAACCCTCCACACTTAGAACATGGTGTTGGTTCTGACATATGTTTTAATTTAGAAAATTAATTATATAATATTTAAATTATAACAAAGTTATAGCTGATTTGTCCAGTAAAATATTTTATGCAAAGATATCACTGATCTGGTATGGTTTTTAGAACTTAGTAAACTTAGGCAACTTAACTACTTATCCAACTCACATCCCCTCTCCCATTCACCACCTCAATCCAAATCTTTCCTGGCTTGAGTTTTATCTCTTCGCCATTTTCATTATAAAATTTTGTGCGCGAAGTTCTGTCTTCTTTTTTCCATGTGCCAATAAATACTAACCCATCATAAAAAACTTCTACATCACCCTCGCCTATTGTATCAATTGCTATTCTGCCAATATTATCTAAAATTTCTGATTCAACATGTTGAACAATAATTGTATCGGCTTTTATTTTCCTACCATCAAGATCGCGATGAGTTCCTTCCATTTGAAAACGTGTGTACTTATCAGTAGAAGAACTAAATTCCCATCTAGCTTCGTAGACTGGCGGAAGAAAACTTATAGTTACCTCATCCGCATACGTTGTAGTACTCACATACTCAGGTGCCGAAGTGACAAAACTAAAACCCTCATACTCTTGTATTAAATAATTATCTTCGTAATTTTCCAAAGCCTTGTTCCACAATTCTGATGAAGTATAAACATTGTGTGGAGCATATCTGTCAGCACTTCGCCAAAAATACCAACCGCGTGTCATTTCATTTATATCAAAAATATCATACTGCTTTATTAATCTCAGTGCATCTGGTGAACCACCAACATGCATATACATTGGATCGCCATATTCAAATACCCAATCCAAAAAGTAAGGGCGCGCAGATCTCACTGGCCCAGCTTTTTCTATTTCAATTCCTTCTGGATATATTGCAAGAAATCTAGTATAATTGGCTTCTACTGGAACCTCATAAACAATACTAGCATCAACAAGACCTGACTGTGGTCTGGCCTCAGTATGATTTTCTATCATTACTGCGATTAATTTTGGATTTATATCATCCACAGATTCAACACATACACCATCTAGCAATCTCCTAAATTCACAATCCTGATATTTCTCCCCATCACCCAGTACGGAATAGGCATGCCTATTCCCCGCCCCACCAAAATATTTATTTTTCAAATATCCCCCACTCCACCAAACCAACAACCCAATCGCCACAACAAACACAATACCTGCTAGAATATAAATAAAACTGATTTCATCTGGCAAATATTTAGCAAATAATTTTTTTAAATTGTTTTTATTTTTTTTCATAAACTATATTTTACACTAATATCTTATAAAACAAAAGAGACGCGAATAAATCGCGTCTCTACAATCAATACAATAATTAGTCTTTCTTCTCTTCGGCTGGTTTTTCTTCTTTCTTTTCTTCTTCTCCAGCTTCGCCTTCTTCTTTCTTTTCGCCCTCTACCTCTACATCTTCTACACTTGGAGCCTCGGCTTCATCCATAGCCTTCAACTGTTCCTCAGTAAGAGGAGCAGCCACCTTGGCTACTAGACCATTTTCATCATCAGTTACCACAATTCCTTCTGGGAATTTGATATCTTTTACATGAATTGCGTCATCAAATGTTTCCAAAGCAGTAAGATCAACTTCTATTTCACTAATCAAATCCTTTGGCAAACACTTTACATTCAAACTAGACATAGCAGCGTTGAGTGTACCACCTTCTTTCATTGCTTGAGATTCACCGATAAAATTGATAGCAATAGTAGCAGCCATTTCTACACCCATCTTGATCTGACGTAGATCAAAATGAACAGGAATTTGCTTTATAGAATCATATACCACTTCTTGTACCAATACTTTGGTAGGCTCATCTTTACTACCTTCGATAGTAAAATCTATCAAACTAGATTCACCAGCTTCTGCATACATCTTTTCAAAAGCCACTCTATCGACCTCCAAAGAAACAGGTTCTATTTCTGGTCCATAAAGTACGCCTGGCAAATTACCCTCAGCACGTAGTACGTCAGGCTTCCCCTCTCTTTTTTTTGCTGTAAAACTAAGTGTCATATTTTTTTAATTAATCCTGAAGGAGCTCGAGCGACTGAAGGATCTTTCGAAGCTAATGTCGCCTGAAATACAATATTATTTGCACTCCAACAAACTCTAATTCAGATATATTTTATTTGTTTTTAGTAATTCATGAAAATTTAGAAGTTCGTCTTCGGTAATAGTCTCTCGACCATACAATCTCAATACGTCATCTGCTTTTAAATCTGTCATCATACCCACAGAACTAAGCCCAGCAGAAGTGGCTAACACAACTGCCAATATAGAATTGTGGCAGTGTGGACAAGTGATATGTACCAAGTGTGCCGAGCCATTTTCCTTGAGGATATTACTCTCATTTGGCTCATAATTACCCTTGCATACAGGGCACTGATTCATTAGGTGTAAGCCCTCTTGAATCGGATTAGTTTTTGATTCTTTATTTCGCATACTAATATGGCTGAAAGTTTAACATATAAGAATAAGGTTGTCAAGTATATTTTCAACAATAATCCAGGTATCGTAACACAAAAAACCAGCTTGCCCACCATAGCCCAAAGCTCAGCGAAGGGCGAAGGTGGGTCAAGTGCTACGAGCTACACTTTCGGCAACACCTAACAGTAGAAAATTGATCAACAAAGATGAACCACCATAGCTCAAAAATGGTAAAGTCACCCCAGTGACTGGCAAAAACCCAGTCGCACCACCAATATTGATCAATATTTGGATAAAAAATAACAACATTACCCCCAAAACCAAATAAGCCGAGAAATCATCATTGCACTTTTTGCCGATGGAAAAAAGACGCCACAACAGTAAAAAATAAAACAACAAAACAACAAAAGCCCCTATAAAACCAAGCTCCTCTGCTATAACAGAAAAAATAAAATCTGTCTGAGCCTCTGGCAAAAAGTGTAGCTGACTTTGTGAACCAAAACCGAGACCACGGCCAAAAAACTGACCAGAGCCAATAGCAATTATAGACTGGGTAACATTGTATCCCGCGCCCAGAGGATCGCGAGCTGGATCTGCAAATGTCAGCAAGCGCTCTTTTTGGTAAGGCTTGAAAAGAAAAAACCACCCAACCAAAGAAGTTATAAAAAATATTCCAATAAGAAAAACTATAAATCTCTTTTTTGTGCCTGTCAAAAATAACAGACCAAACCAAATACCAAATAACACCAAGGCCGAACCCAAATCTGGCTGAAGAATTATAAGACCTGCCAACAAAAGAGTAAAGAATCCAGATGTCAAAATAAATTGCCAACGATCAAACCTGCGAGCCTGCTTTGAAATCCACCAAGCAGAAAATATCACCAAGCCCAATTTGGCAAACTCTGCCGGCTGAAAAGAAAAACCAGCGACTCGAAACCAGCCGGTAGTCCCCTTCACGGTAGAGCCAAAAAATAAAACAGCCACCAGAAGAATTAATGAAAGCAAATAAACTAACTTGGCAGATGATCGAAAAAACGCAACATGTAAAAGTCCTGCTACAAAAAACAAACACAACCCCAAGACTGTAGCCAAAAACTGTGTAGAAAAAAATCCAGAACCCTCTCCACGAGACAAATCTATACTATAAATTGAAGATAGTCCTATGGATACCAAAACCAACACTAATACCAAAATCAACCAATCAAAATTGCGCAATGAGGAAAATAAATTGGATAATATTTTCATAAAAAATAGGACAAGACGACTTAAGAAAATTGAAGATTAGAAAGAAAAAGCCCTCTCTACTCCTCAAACCTTCTCAATCCATCTTATCCCATATTTATTATAGTCCAACAGACATATATTGGCTGTTGTCAAAAACATTTACTACTGGCCAAACTTTTATATTTGAAACTTCTAGATTTTTTATATAAGATCGCAAATCCACATGGCGTTCTTCTTGGGATTTGAATTCACTAGATACAAAATAAATGATACCGGCTGTTCTACTACCCTTTATAAGCTCTATATAAAATGTTGGCTCCCAGTAATTGTAGGCAGTATTATTCAAAATATCAAATTCTATCATATGATTTAATACCCCCTGCGACCTGCTAGCACGAGTAAATTCAAAGTTTTCTACCAAAAAATCAGACCTATCAGCAATAAAACCAGACACATCCTTTATTGCATGGGCACTGACACTTTTCCACTTCACATCTTCTATCACTAGAGTAGGATTTGCTGGATATCCGCCCACATCAAAACCGAAGTGTACCAAAGGTCTTTGGGCACCAGGCAAAAGGACTGTCTGCGCCAAATCGGTCTCACCACCAGAAAAACTAAATTTGTAACTAACTATTGCAATCCATCTATCATTGGGATTGGAAGCACGTGCCACAAAGTCATACAATTCCTCACTAACGCTATTATAAACTTCTACACTACCAATCTGCAAATCTTCCGCTTGAAATAATTCACGGGTATTTTTTAAATTGCTCAATTCTAAAAGTTGCTGAGTGGCCATGTTTTGATCTTGAAAATATCCATAGGAAAAATAGTAAGTAAAATAACCCAGACCATAGCCGAGTGTTATTGTAGACCAAGCTAGTAAAACGCCAATCACAATTTTGCGCAACAAAATCTTGTGACGCACATACCACTCACCCCACTTGAGTTCACTGCTGGTAAACTCACCAGTCACATCCTCATAACGCTCTAATTTTGTTTTTTTACCTCTTTTAAACATAGTGTATATATTATACTACAAAATTAGATTTTTCTCCACCCACCCTCTTGCCTACTACCGTCCAATATGCTACAATATAGCCAGTAAAATCTAATAATCAATATCAATTTATCAAATTTATGCCTATTAAACGAGTGTCAAAAGGACGAGTGACCGCGAAAAAACCGGATGAAAAAAAGCCAGTGGCAAAAAAAGTAGCCAAGCCTGCTCAGACCAAGGTTGCTAAAAAAACAAAGGAGAAGAAGCCGAAATCTGGCTATAGTGCTGCAAATATCACAGTACTTGAAGGCCTAGAAGCTGTAAAAAAACGCCCAGGCATGTACATTGGCTCTACTGGCCAAGCTGGTTTACACCACATGATTTGGGAAGTGGTGGACAACGCCTTTGACGAAGCCATGGCTGGATATTGTGATAAAGTAATAATAAAACTTCTACCCGATCATTGGGTATCTGTTACTGATAATGGTCGTGGTATTCCAGTAGATATTCATCCCAAGAAAAATATTAGCGCTTTAGAATTGGTTCTTACCCAACTTCATGCTGGTGGTAAATTTGGTGATGGTGGATATAAAGTATCTGGTGGCCTGCATGGTGTGGGTGTTTCTGTTGTAAACGCATTATCAACTGAGCTAAAGGCAGAAGTACACCGCGATGGTAAAATCTGGATGCAAGAATATAGAGAAGGTAAACCAAAAACAAAAGTAAAAGCTGTTGGAAAAAGTAAAACCACCGGCACCACAATTTCTTTTCGAGCAAACGGTAGTGTTTTTGAAACCCTTGATTTCAGTTGGAAGACTGTTATTGATCATTTGCGCCAACAAGCCTATCTTACAAAAGGTGTGCATCTAATTATTGAGGATGAAAGATCTGCCGAAGAAAAAGAAGCTGACAAAACCGCTATACAACTGCCAATTTCCAAATATCAGTTTTATTTTGAGGGTGGTATTGCCAGCTATGTAAAGCACATCAATAAAAATCGCGAGCCAAAGCATGACACTATTTTTTATGTAGAAAAACAAGTCGGTGATGTAAGCGTAGAAATTGCTTTGCAATACACTGCAGACTATTCTGAATCTCTTCATGCCTTTGCCAACAACATCACCAATCCAGATGGTGGTATGCATGTAGCTGGATTTAGAACTGCACTGACCAGGACATTGAATACTTATGCTCGCAAAAAAAATATTATAAAAGAAAAAGACACAAACTTATCAGGCGAAGATACCCGTGAAGGATTGACTACAATAATTTCTGTAAAAATTCCTGAACCACAATTTGAAGGACAGACAAAATCAAAACTTGGTAATCCAGAAGTGAGACCAGCTGTTGAGACTGTCTTTGCCGAAGCAATGATGATATTTTTGGAAGAAAATCCAAAAGACGCAGAAGGAATTCTCGGCAAGTGTCTACTCGCGGCTAGAGCCAGAAATGCTGCTCGCTTGGCCCGTGAAACAGTCTTACGAAAAGGAGCACTTGAAGGCTTTACTTTACCAGGAAAACTAGCCGACTGCTCTTCTCGTGATGCAGGTAACTCTGAGCTATATATTGTAGAGGGTGACTCTGCCGGTGGATCCGCCAAACAAGGCCGAGACAGAAAGACTCAGGCAATTTTACCTCTTCGTGGCAAAGTACTAAACGTTGAGAGGGCTCGCATTGACAAAATCTTGACCAATAACGAACTGAAGTCTTTGATCATTGCTATGGGTACTAATATTGGCGAGCAGTTTGAAATTGAAAAACTGCGTTATAACAAAATCATCATCATGACAGATGCTGATGTAGATGGTTCTCATATCAGAACACTACTTTTGACTTTGTTCTTCCGCTATTTTCCAGATTTGATAAACGAAAGACACATATACATTGCCCAACCCCCACTGTACAGCATAAAAAAAGGCAAAGAATTTGAATGGTTTTATGACGAAGAAGCCTTAGCTGATTACAAGAAAAAACACGGTGTAAAAGATGAGGACTTAGAAATTATAGAAGAGACAGAAGAAAAACAAGATGAGAATGAAAAACTTGGTAAAACTAGAAAGACTGAAGCCAAAAAACCAAAACTAAATATTCAACGATACAAAGGTCTAGGTGAGATGAATCCTGACCAGCTATGGAATACTACCATGAATCCCGAAACTAGACTTATGAAACGAGTGGCTATCGAAGACGCAGAAAAAGCTAGCGAGATCTTTGACATACTTATGGGAGCAGAAGTGGCACCAAGAAAGAAATTTATTCAGACTAATGCTAAGTCGGTGGAGAATTTGGATATATAAACCACAAGATACAAAAAAACCCCGAATAAGTCGGGATTTTTTTATCCACCATCCCCTCTTGACAAAAATCCTAATATATACTATAATGTATGCATAAATAAATATGCGGCTCAAGAGCCGTTTTTAGATACAAAATTTAGTATATGAATTTACTAGAAAAAATCCGCGACTATTTCAAAGGAGCTTTTAGCGAAATGAAAAAAGTCGTCTGGCCAACCAAAAAACAAACTATCACCTACACCATAATCGTAATTGCTATGAGTATTGGTGTGGCAATCTTCTTTGGTATATTAGACTATGCCTTCAATATTGTTCTAGGTTGGATTATTTAAAAAAATAAACACGTATGGCTAAACAAACCCTGGACCTCGGAAAACGCTGGTATGTGCTACACACTTACAGTGGCTACGAGGAAAATGTAAAACGCAACCTGGAACAAAGAATCGAATCCTTCGACATGCAGGATAAGATTTTTGGTGTAATGGTACCAAAAGAAAAAAAGATCAAAATAAAAAATGGCAAACGCCAAACTATAGAAGAAAAAATCTTTCCCGGTTATGTACTAGTCGAGATGATGGTGACAGATGATTCTTGGTACGTAGTTAGAAACACCCCAAATGTAAGCGGTTTTATTGGATCCGGTACTACTCCTACCCCAATTGACGTAAAAGAAATGCTAAGCTTACAAGGCAGAATGAAAGTAGAAGAACCAACTCACAAAATTGACTTGTCAATAAATGAATCAGTTATAATTACTGATGGACCATTTAAGAACTTTGAAGGCAAGGTCAGCAATGTGGATGATGATCGTGGTAAAGTAAAAGTACTTGTGTCTATGTTTGGACGTGAAACTCCAGTAGAACTAGACGCTTTACAAGTAAAGAAAAACTAAAAAAAGGCCTGAGAGGCCTAAAATGCCAAAAAAGCTCGAAAGGCTTTGTCCTTTCTATCGCTTCTAGCTTTTCAAGCATTTCAAGCCTTTTAAGCATCTTAAGCATTTAAAAAATATGGCAAAAAAATTAACAACACAAATTAAACTACAAATTAAGGGTGGTGCTGCCAATCCAGCTCCTCCAGTCGGACCAGCTCTTGGTCAGCACGGACTAGACATTCAAGCATTTTGCACTCAATTCAACGCAGCCACCAAAGATAAGGCTGGTGAAATTGTACCTGTTATTATCAGCGTTTATGAAGATCGAACTTTTGACTTCATTACAAAAGTAGCTCCAGCTAGTGCTCTTATCATGAAGGCGGCTGGAATCAAAAAAGGTGCTGGCAATCCACTGAAGGATAAAGCCGGCAAACTTACAAAAGCTCAAGTAAAAGAAATTGCTGAGAAAAAAATGCCGGACTTGAACGCCAATGACATCGAAGCAGCTATGAAGATTATAGAAGGTACTGCTCGTCAAATGGGTGTGAAAGTAGAGTAACACGAATCATAAAGCACAAAACACATAATATAAAACAATCTCACGAAAATGGGGTTGTTTTTTTAATTTAAAATGATATACTTAAGATATATAACTAAAGCTTTTCTGGCATTTTAAGCCTTTCAAGCATTTTAAGCCTTCAGATCCTATGTCCAAAACCAAAACTCTCATCCGCAGTATTTATCTCTATCTAGCAGTCTTCGTCGGCTTGATGATGTTCGCTATTCCAGCCGGTCAATTACTAAAGCTGGGGATGCAAACATGGTTCTTCCCTCTTGCCCTGGAACAGGAATACAGATATGATGAAGCCTACCCAACCAAACCATATATAAATAGAATAACTGAAGACGCTGATCTGGCAACAATCAAACTAACAGAGGAAGAAGTAGAAATCTTGGCCAACTGGCAGACAGACTACAAAAAATGGCAGGAAGACCAGGACTCAATTGACTGGAGAAAAGCCAGAGTACAAAATAAAGTAGCTGATAATCTGTCTATATTGATAATTGGTCTGATAGTATTCTTATCACATGGATACGTACTGAGACGTGACAAGAAAAAAGACAACTAATCTTAAAACTAATCGACACAAACAGAAAAGCTCCGAAAGGGGCTTTTTTTATATAGACATTCTTGGTATAATACGATTACTTTATATTTTATACTTATATACTATGAAAAAACTAAACTGTGCCTTTTATACAGTACCACCAACCATGAAAAGATATCTGCGTGGTAAGATGCGAGATCACAAACTAACAATATATGATGGACAGCTAGATTCTGAAAATCTTGACCCGAACACGGAGGTGCTAGGCGTCTTTGTTGATTCCAAGGTGGACAAAAAAATATTCAAATCCCTGAAGAAACTAAAACTCGTAGTGACAACATCGACAGGCTATGATCATGTTGATTTGAAGGAAGCCAAAAAAAGAAAAATCCCAGTTTGCAACGTACCAGCTTATGGAGAAAATACAGTAGCACAGTACGCTCTGACTTTTGTCCTTAGCCTGACACGCAAATTTTACCGATCAATAAAAAGAGTAAAAAATGGTTTTTACAACTACGACGGACTAGAGGGAATTGATCTAAAAGACAAAACCATAGGAATAATTGGCACTGGACATATTGGTATGCATCTAGTAGATATGCTAGAAGGCTTTGATTCCAATATTATTGGTTATGACAAATTCCCAAATAGACAATTGGAGAAGGAACACAACTTTTCCTATACCTCGCTAGATAAATTATTAAAAACTTCAGATATAATTTCACTTCATGTTCCACTTTTTCCTGAGACTTACCACATGATATCCAAAAAGGAAATCAAAAAAATGAAAAAAGGTGTATACATAATAAATACTGCTCGCGGTGGTCTAATTGATCCTGAAGCGCTCCTTTGGGGGCTAAATAACGGACATGTTGCTGGAGCAGGTCTAGATGTATTGGAAGAAGAAGATCTAATCGCACACCAAGAAAAACTTCTTGAAAAAAATATCACTTCTGAGCAACTAAAGATGACACAGGTAAATGAAATGATTGTAGAACATGAAAATACAATCGTCACTCCACACAATGCTTTCAATAGTGCAGGAGCACTAAAAAGAATAATTAGCACGACAGCTGATAATATAAAATCTTATACAGCAGGCGAAGCACAAAATGATGTTACTAAGCCGAGAAAAAAATAATATGATTAGAATAAATAGTAAAATTCTAGTATTTGGCTTATTGTTTACAGCTCTACTTCTGATGGGAGCTGGCTGTGACCAAGAAGAAACTGCAAAAGAAACAGTAACCTTGACTACAACCACCCCAACAGTAAAAAAACAACCGATAAAACCAGATGATCCAGCTGAAAAGTTTTGTAAAGACGGCGGACATGAACTTATCATCCGATTTGACCAAGAAACACAGAGCTCCAAATCTTTTTGTCGTTTTTCTGATTTGACAGAATGTGATGCAAATGATTTTTATACAGGGGGATGTTCTACAGGAGAAGGCTCGCTACTACCAGAGACAAAACCAAAAGAAGATATCAACATATTTACTGCCTGCGGAACTGAGTACGAACCAATCTGTGGTCAAGATGGGCTAACTTACACTAATAATTGTTTAGCACAAATACAGGGAATAATAATATCACACTCAGGCGCATGCGTTAGTGGAAAAACAACTACAGCACCAGACTACAAACCAAACCAAAAGACCCCAAGCACAAAATCAGGAAAATCTGAATCTTTTTCTGACCTGCCACCCACAGTAGATACCTCTATGCCCAATTGGATAGGGGTAGTAAAGGATTTTATTTTATCTTCATCAGCCAAAAGCCCACGAGCCTTCATAGAAAAATGTAATTATGCTGGTGATACATACTATTTTCAATCCGATGGCTGTGCAGACTGTTTTAGCGTATTGTATGATAGCGATGGTAGCTCTATTTGTTATCCTGGCAACAATCTCGCTAGTGAATGCCCAGGATCAATCAGCAACAAATACCGGCCCGGCTGTACCCGCATATGGACAGATGATAGATAAATATAATCCCGACCAAGTCGGGGTTTATTTTTATTTCAATATTATAAAATTCGTGTTTTATTAGTGCCCGCCTGCCATGCTTGGCAAGGCCTGGCGGGCAGGTTAAAATTAGTGGTTCTTGACAAATATTTACAAATGGTGTATAAATAGTATACTAATTTATGTGGGACCTCTGCCATCCAGGGGGCTAGAACCACTAACAACAAGACACAAAATACACATAATGAAATACATAGTTTTTTAATAAAACTTTATTTAAAAAGACTATATTGTATCTTATTCCATGTATCTTGTATCTTGTAAAAAACTATGTCAAAAAGAATGTCCGACCTCGAGACTATGGTCGAAAAAGATAAAGTCTACACTCTAGATGAAGCCATTGAGCTCGTCAAAAAAACAAGCAATGTAAAATTCGACGCCTCTGTTGAAGTACATGCTCGATTAGGAACTGATCCAAAAAAGTCTGACCAACAAATCAGATCCACTGTTATTTTACCTCATGGTACTGGTAAGACAAAAAAAGTAGCTGCTTTTGTTGGTGAAAAAGATGAAAAAATAGCAAAAGAAGCTGGTGCTGATCTAGTGTGTGGAGAAGAAGAAATCAAAAAAATAAAAGATACTGGTAAGGTAGACTTTGATATTGCTGTAGCCACTCCAGAGATGATGCCAAAGCTAGCTGTCGCAGCCAAAGTATTAGGACCAAAAGGAATCATGCCAAACCCAAAAACTGGCACAGTTGATGCCGATGTAAAGAAAATGGTTGAAGAAATCAAAAAAGGTAAAGCTGCTTTCAAAAATGATGATACCAGTAATATCCACCAAGCAATTGGTAAAGTTAGTTTTGATAATTCAAAACTAAAAGAAAACTTTGAGGCTTTCATCGATGCTCTGAAAAAAAATAAGCCAACCACAATGAAAGGAATTTACATAAAAGCCCTATACCTAACTTCTAGCATGGGACCTAGTGTGAAAGTAGAGATTAGTTAATAATAACACCGCTATCTTAGCGGTGTTTTTTGTATATCTTATGTTTATAATAGCAGGAATAGGACTAAACTCCTTTTCTGAAGACAAAATAAGAAAAATAATATTAGCCGGTGCTGACGTACTCCGCTATAATTTTTCTTATAGATCAATAGAGGCAAACGCAAAACACATACAAGTGGCCAAGGAAATAATAGACGAACTTAACACATCAGCAAAAATATTAATAGACTTTCCAATTGGAAAGGTTCGTCTGGGTGATTTTGATACCAAAATACTCGGGGTCAGAGAAGGTGAAGATTTTATATTACGTTCTGGAAATTACAGTCCCGACTGCACACAATTCATCCCAGTACAGCTAGATAAACTTGGAGAAAAGGTACGATTACACCAAACTATAACTATAGGCGATGGTGAGATAGCAATGCAAGTTACGCAAATAATTGACCACAGCTCTATAAAAGTCAAAGTGTTAAATAATGGAGCTATACGCTTCATGAAAAGTTTTAATGCTGAACAATTCTTTACTGAAGAAGAAATGTTGGAAAAATATAAAAAAATTATTAACAAAATTAACATAATCAAACCCCACTTAATTGCCTTCTCTTTCATCAATACGGAAACAAATGAAGAAATAAAAAAATTCTTAGCTCAGAAAATACCAAATAGTAACAGTGGGCCAAAAAAGATAATAAAAATAGAAAATCGTGAAGGCTTGTCTAGAATAAAAGAAATATGTCAGGATAATTTTTATGATATGATTATGATAGACAGAGGTGAGCTGGGTGTAAACCTACCTTTCGAAGACTTGGGAATAATCCAAAAAGAAATAACCAGAATAGCTAAAAAGTTTAAAAAGCCAATAATCGTGTCCACACAAATTCTTGAAAGTACTATAAATAACTATACACCCTACAGATCAGATATTTATGGTTTAACAAATATGGTACTAGACGGAGTAGACGGTATAATGTTGTGCCAGGAAACAGCCGTAGGACTACGTCCCGCTTATTCGATATCTGTAGCCAAGAAAATAATTGAAAAATCAAAAATATACAAAAACAGACTGATAAAAAAAGATTATGAATAGAAAAAAAATAATGGAGGAAAAAATGCCGTCTTTGACTGAATGGCTTGAAAAAATAAAATTTGAGGATTTACATAAAATAACAGAAGAAGATGAGACAAAATGGAAAAGACTGGGCGACCTACACAGCCTCTTTGGTCTTAAAACGCCCAATTTGGCAAGGCTTTCATTAGATGATATCCTAGATAAAAGTAAAAATTTTAGAAGACTACTTAAAAACAAAAAATATAAAAATTGCACCTGGAGAATAATACCAAAAAATTCTGATTCAAAAAAAATGAGAATTAGAGGAAAAACTTTCAAAGGTAACGTAAGGTGGTTTAACAAACAAAATTTTGATTGTAGCAAATACAACCACGTAGAACTCATACCTCATCACAAAAACACCTTGTATTCTGGCATCTTTGTAGTTACAGGTAATTCTGTTTGGGGGGAGATCATAAAAGGAGAGCTATGGCAACTAGCTTATGGACTACACAAAAAAATTCCTTTTGTCTTTCCCTACAATTTTTTTAAAAAAACAAAGGGAGAAATATACAACAACAAAAAAATTTACAAGATAGTGCTTGAAGCCATGAGACAACTAGAAGTAGAAGATGAAAACACAAAAGAAAAATTGAGAAAAAAATATAATGCCAAATTTACCGAAATGAATCACCTTAAAGGTTATTTTGAGTTTGTAGTTTGGCCAAAAAATGAAGTGGTCTTTATGGAGTATAGCCCCTTACTTTATGAAAGGTTAAAAAAAATAGATTTTACCCCGCCCACCGAAGGAAAGAATTTACTTACTGGCATGTGTGGTTGTCCAGGAGAGGTAGTAGGCAATGTACAGATAGTTAGAGATCCAAATAAAGACGACTTTGAAGAGGATGACATAATGGTTTCCAAAGTAATAACGAAAGATTTCTTGCCATTACTTAAAAAAGCAAAGGCAATCATAACGGAACAAGGAAATATACTATCACATTTTTCCATAGTATCCAGAGAATTAAATATCCCCCACCTAGTATTGGTAAAAGGGGCGCTCAGAAAACTAAAAAATGGTGATCGGATAAAGATGGATGCTAAAAATGGAATAATAAAAATATTAAAAAATGAGGCATAGACCTCATTTTTTAATACTTGCCCAGATCCCCAATTTCTGCTAAAATACACACAGAATTTAACTATAAAAATATGGAAAAAAGCCGTGAAAACTATATATCTTGGGATGAGTGCTTTATGCGTATGAGCTATGTAATTGCCGAAAGATCAAAGGACCCAAGCACCCAAGTTGGAGCTGTTATTGTAAACGAACAAAATGTAGTAGTTGGCTTGGGATACAATGGCTTCCCGAGAGGAATAGAAAATAAAGACTTGCCCTGGGATAGAACTGGTGACCTACTTGATACAAAATACCCATACGTTGTTCATGCCGAAGCTAACGCGATCTTCAACTCAAATTCCAAAACCAAAGATTGCCGAATCTATGTAAAATTATTTCCATGCAACGAGTGTGCCAAAGCCATTATCCAAAATAGTATCAAAGAAGTAATCTTTGAAAGTGACAAATACCATGATGAAGATATTTTCATTGCCTCTAGAAAACTATTAGATCGGGCTGGAGTAAAATATAGACAATATCTTTCAGATGGAGGCACCTAATACAGATAATAATATGAAAATAATAATCGGCCTAGTAGGAGAGATCTCTGCTGGCAAAACCACTGTTACAGACTATTTAAAGAAAAATAACAATGCAATATCTTTTCGTTTTTCAGATATGCTAAGAGATGTACTAGACAGAATGTACATAGAAACAAACCGAAAAAACCTTCAAGGGATTTCTACTATATTGAGGCAAGAGTTTGGGGACGACACCATGTCTAGAGTAATTGCCGAAGATGTAAAAAACTCTACAGAGGATTTTATTATTGTGGAGGGCATACGCAGGCCCACTGATATTACTTACCTAAAAGAATTACCAGAATTCAAATTCATAGCGGTAAACACAAATGAAAAACTTAGATACGAGCGTCTAATAGAGCGATCTGAAAATGCCGATGACAAAACCAAAACCTGGGAACAATTTCAAGAAGATGGAAAACAAGAAGCAGAAGGTAAAGTAAAAGAAATCGCAGATCAAGCTGATTTTACCCTAGACAATAACGGGACTTTGGAAGAAACATATAAGCAAGTAGACATTATTATTGAAAAAATAAAGTCGGTGTAATTCATATTATGAAAATAAAAATAAAAAAATTAAAGCCTGAGGCGATTTTACCTGATTATGCCCACCCAGGTGATGTCGGCATGGATATGTATAGCTTAGAAGACGCTGAATTGAAACCAGGAGAAAGAAAGATATTTTTTACTGGCTGGTCATTAGAATTTGAAAATGGGTATGCCGCAATTGTAAAAGACAAAGGCGGACCTCCAGTAAAATACGGGTTCCATACTATGGGCGGTGTATTTGATGCCGGTTATCGTGGAGAATATAATGTAAATATTATAAACTTGAGTAAGGAAGTCGTACACATAAAAAAGGGCCAGAAAATAGCTCAGCTAATAATCTATCCCGTGGTTATAGCAGACCTAGAAGAGGTGGGGGAACTATCTGATTCCTCTCGCGGCGAAGGGCGCATGGGAAGTACTGGAGAATTTTAAAATACTATGCAATCATACTTAAATATTGTAAAAAACATTTTAGAAAACGGCACAGAAAAAGCCGACCGTACTGGCACAGGTGTAAAAAGCGTGGCTGGTGTTATGTTTGAGCACGACATGAGCACAGGTTTTCCTTTGCTAACAACCAAAAAAATGCCTTTCAAAGTAATGGCAGCTGAATTAGAATTTTTTATAAAAGGCCTGACTGATAAACAATGGCTTAAAGATAGAAACTGCCACATTTGGGATGATTGGTGTAGCCCAGACAAAGTTCCTTATGCTCATGATGAAGAGACCAAAAAGAAAATGGCAGAAGAACGTGATCTTGGCCCTATTTACGGTTTTCAATGGCGCCACTTCAATGCTGATTATAAAAATTATGACACAGACTATACTAGGCAGGGTGTAGATCAATTTAAAAAACTGATAAATACAATAAAAAACAACCCAACTGATCGTCGTATGATGGTAATGGCCTGGAATCCGGCAATGTTGGAACATATGGCTCTACCACCGTGTCATTACAATTTTCAAATTACAATAACAGGAGATAAATTGAATCTAATGTGGAATCAGAGATCAGTTGATGTGGCCCTCGGCCTACCTTTCAATATTTCTAGCTATGCCCTACTCCTACACCTACTTGCAAAAGAAACTGGATACAAAGAAGGTCGCCTGGTAGGATTCCTCGGTGATACACATATTTATTCCAATCACTCTGAAGGAATGAAAGAACAACTTGAACGAGATCCAAATAAATATTCACTACCACACGTTGAAACCGAAAACTTTACTAGTATTTTTGATTGGGAATATACTGATAGCAAAATTGTGGGTTATGAAAGTTATGATAGAATCAAATTTCCTATAGCAATATAAATTTTATGAGTATAACACTCGTCGCAGCAATATCAAAAAATCTCTGCATTGGCAAGGACAATGACCTACCTTGGGATATCCCAGAAGATATGGAGCATATGAGAGCCGCAACTCTTGGAAAAGTTTTGATAATGGGAAGAAAAACCTGGGAATCAATTCCAGAACATCGCCGCCCCCTACCAAAACGAACTAATGTAGTTATTACTCGCAATAAAAATTACGAATTACCAAAAGGAGCAGAGAGATTTGATTCGATTGACGAAGCTGTCGAAGCTCACAAAGACGAAGAAATCGTAGGCTTTGGCGGTCAGCGTATTTTTGAAGAGATGATAAAAATTGCCGATGAACTAGATTTAACTTTAGTTGATCAAGAAATTGAAGAATGCCATGCTTTCTTCCCGGCGATTGATCCAGCTATCTGGCGAGAAAGTGACAGAGATGATCGTGACGGTTTTAGTTTTGTAAAATATACTCGTAAATAAACATTCTATGCAAAGAGGATTATTCATAATGATAGAAGGGACCGATGGTTCGGGAAAAGGAACACAAACTGATATTTTGGTTGATCGCCTTAGAAAAGAAAAAGTAGAAGTAGAGCAAATTAGCTTTCCTCAGTATGGCGAGCCAAGTGCTTTTTTGGTAGAAGAATATTTAAATGGTAAGTATGGCAGTGCCGAAGAAGTCGGACCATACAAAGCATCAATTTTATATGCAACCGATAGGTTTGCCGCCGCGCCAAAGATTAAACAATGGCTAAAAGAAGGAAAAATAGTTATTGCCAACAGATATGTTGCGTCCAATATGGGACATCAGGGAGGAAAGATAAAAGATATTGATGAACGTAAAAAATACTTTGATTGGAATTACAATCTCGAATATGAAATCTTAGAAATACCAAGACCAACTGTAAATTTGATACTACATGTCACTCCTGAGATATCCCAGCAGTTAGTTGATAAAAAAGAAGAACGGGAATATTTGAAAGGCAAAAAACGTGATATTCACGAGGACGACCTAAACCATCTAGCTGATGCAGAGCAAGCTTACGTTGAGATTGCAAAGACCTATCCTGAATTTAAGCTGATTGAATGCGTAGAAGATGATAGTATCTTACCTCCAGAGCAAATTCATGCTATAATATGGGAAGAAATTAAAAAATACTTATAACACTTAACAAAAACATATGTTAATTAGTGCAAAAGAAATAATTTTGCAGAGCATCGAGCTTTACAAAAAAAACACCCACCTGTTTATAAAGTACATGCTTGTGCTTTTTATTCCAACTGGAATTATCGCTATTCTTGGGGCTGTCTTGGGTACTACCGGACAAATGGTATACTTTTATGGTTTTGGCACGACCTTATTACTGTATATTCTACTAATTATTTTGGGTTCAATTGTAGGTCTTTGGATATCAATGGCTTTTATAAAAACAATCTACGCCAGTTATGAAAATAAGGCCACTCCAGACATGAAGCCAAACTTCTTATCTATAAAACAATTAATTATTCCAGCAATACTAGTATCTATTTTAAATGCCTTAATCGTTCTCGGTGGCTTTATTTTATTAATTGTACCTGGAATTATTTTTGCAGTTTGGTTTGCTTTTGCCGTATATGATATAGCCATAGATAATACAAAAGAACCAATTCAAGCTTTAAAAAATAGTAAAAAGCTAGTCGATGGACGCTGGTGGGAAGTGTTTTGGCGCTTGGCCGCCCCTGGTCTAGTTTTTACAATTGGTGCAATGATACTACAAAAACTTATTAGCTGGCCACTAAACTTTGCAGTAAAGACAGCAATAGACAGCTCATTTTCATTTTTCTTTCTAATAGCACTAGGAGCAGTATTAAATTTAGTTATTACCTTAATAATAACACCGCTCACAACTGCCGCACCAGTGATTTTGTATAGTGAATTAAAAAAAGTTCCACTAGGCACAGACAAACCAACACTTCCAGATCAAATTGAGACTCCTGCTGAACCGCCGATTAAATAATATAAAATATTAAAATCAAAAACTAAAGACCCTCTACTGGGGTCTTTTCAATTCCCCCTGTTAATGGTAAAATGGACTTATGTTAACATTCTAAATAACTTGATATGAAATATACATCCATAATCGGCATGGAAGTCCATGTAGAGTTAAAAACCAATTCCAAAATGTTTTGTTCATGCAAAAATGACCCTAATTTTGCTAATCCCAATACTAATATCTGTGAAATCTGTACTGGTCAGCCGGGGACTCTTCCTGTGCCAAACAAGACTGCAATTGAATGGACTGTAAAAGTAGGCAAGGCTCTAGGTTGTGATATCCGCAAACTATCAAAATTTGATAGAAAACACTACTTTTATCCAGACCTACCAAAGGCCTATCAAATATCCCAATATGACGAACCAGTTGCAGAAAATGGTGAAATAACCTTAAGTTTTACAGTAGAGGAAAATATCAGAGATATTGCCAAAATTGGCATAGAAAGGGCACATCTAGAAGAAGATACAGCCAAACTACTACATGACGATAAAAACGCCACATTGGTTGATTTTAACCGTGCAGGCACCCCTCTGGTCGAGATTGTGACCAAACCAGACTTCAAAAGCTCTATGGAAGCCAAAGTGTACTGCCAAGAGCTCCGCACCCTTCTTCGTTACCTAGGGGTGAGCGATGCTGATATGGAAAAAGGTCATATGCGCTGTGAAGCCAATATATCTGTTCAAGAGGCTGGTAAATTTGAAATTGATGACAAATTAGTAAAGCCACTTGGAAATTATAAAATAAATCACAAAATAGAATTAAAAAACCTTAATTCTTTCAAAGCAGTGGAGCGAGGAATTGAATATGAAATAAAACGCCAGACAGAGCTACTAGAAAAAGGCGAGACTTGGGGACAAGAAACTCGTGGTTGGAATGATGACAAAGGCGAAACAGTCTTGCAACGTGTAAAAGAAAGCTCTGCAGACTATAGATATTTCCCAGAACCAGATATTCCCCCATTTCATCCCGAAAAAATCTCTGGCGTTGTTTCACTTCCAGAATTACCACAGGCCAAGCGTGCAAGATTTCACAGCGAATATGATCTGTCTTATGCTGATGCCAAATTACTTAGCGAAAACAAAAGTTGGGCCAATTTTACTGAAGAAGTAATGAGCGAACTGACCGAATGGCTAGACTCTCTACCAGAAACAAAAAACAAAGCTGAAAATGTCCCACAAAAAATCGCTCGCCTAGCTGGGGCTTGGCTTACTAGTAAACTAATGGGAGTTTTGAAAGAAAAGAAATTAGATATTGATCAAATTAATTTTTCAGCTGAAAATTTTGCCGAGCTCATTGCTCTTATTTATACTGGCAGAGTAAACGGCACAAACGCTTATAAAATTCTTCTCATAATGGCAGGAAGCGACAAAGACCATGACCCAACTCACCTTCTAGAAGACAAAGGCTGGGGCCAAGTTTCTGATGAGGGTAAAATTAATGAAGTGGTGGACGAAGTAATAAAAAGCCATCCAAAACAAGTAGAAGAATTCAAATCTGGCAAAGAAACTGTTTTGAAATTCTTGATCGGAATGGTAATGAAAGCTACAGAAGGCAGTGCTGACCCTAAAGTTGTTGAGGGTGTTTTGCGAGGAAAGTTAGCGTAGTGCAAACATGGCAGTATCCTGATTACGCATTATATATAAATTTTATTTCAAAAACTATGAAGGTTCCCAAAAAGGCTTATTTTTTTATTGTCCCCTTATTAATAGCCGTATTTTGGATAGTCAATATCTATTCGAGTAAAATTACTGTATCAATTTATGATGGAACGACTGGGCAACCACTTATCGGAGCGGAGATTCAAGTTGATACATACTACACTTTTTTTGATAGTACAAAACATGACACTCAAATTATTTACACAGATGAAAATGGTAAAGCTACAGTTTATCCAACTCACAATAATCTTTCTAGTATCACAGTATTCCACGAAGGCTATTTCCCAGAATCCATTGGTGGTAATACTCAAAAATATATATTAGCCATGTCACCGATTGAAGATTCTGGTCATTTTGTTAATTTTTCATACACTTTTACCACTCCAAATGGAGATGAAATTGACTACAATCGTTTGAAATCGCAAAAACCACTTGATGATTATCTTTCTGATTCATATTTTAAATATTGGAGCTGGTTAGCAAACAAAAAGAAAGACTATTTATTGTGTGAAAATATCACTGAGATCAAAGACCATGACGACTGCTTAGTGTCTGTAGCCGAAACTACAAAAAATTATACTATTTGTGAATTAATTGATAAAAATACTTTTTGTTTTGCATCAGTTGCTTACAACACAAATAATGTGTCTATTTGTGATAAATCTCATGATGTTGCATATTGTGAGTTATTATTTCAGTCAAAAAAAGGCATATGTTTGTCAGTAGAGGAAGCGAAAAAACTTGATATGAAAGTTCCGTGTATAAATAATAAATAACAACAACACTAAAAAAATAAAAAAGCCTCACAACATTGTGAGGCTTTTTGATATTATATTACTAAACTGGTTCTGGCTGTGGTTGAGGCATAGGCTGTGGTTGGGGTGGTTGATTTGCACTAGAATCAACAGATGGTAGTGGAGGAGGTAATTGTATATCTTCTTTAGGTGTAAGAGGAGCAGGAAGAACATTCGGTGGCATCTGATCATTATGGAATTCCTCTCTAACCATATCCCCACGGTCAAAATCTCTAGGCTCTGGTCTGATATAATTATCAGGTTTATCAAACCTAACTTCTTCATCTTTTTGAGGCATTTCATAACGATTATCGTGAATTTCTCCTACGGGTAGAGGTCCTTCTGGTTTTATTTCTAGTCGTCTTTCTTCTGGACGAAATTCTGAAGGAGGCGGGTGCGGAAGAGATGGGTCAAGTGGTTCCATCTGTCCCCCATCCTGTATACGACGTTCTTCTTCCCAGCGACGCTCTTCTTCTTTACGTCGCCCATCTTCTTCTGTTAACCTTTTTTGATCTTCAAACACATAGACCTCTTGTTTAATATTCTCATATTGATACATCTCATCCATTTCTTGCCTTCTCTTTTCAAGACCACCATCCATGGTTTGATTAAATAGCTGTTCTTCTTCTCTTCTACATTCATCATCACAAAATGGATCAAATGATAAATCTTTCTTAAATGTTTGTTTGCGTAGTTCAAATTCCTTGTCCATAACAGCTTGCCTAGCTCGCCTTTCTTCTTCTCGAACTTGTTTTAATTCTTCTTCACCTTTGGCTGAGCCATATTTTTCTTGGAAAATACGCTCAATATTTCTATTTTCTTCTTGAATTTTATCGTGTGCTTTTCGTTCTTCATCACGTAATTCTTGCCCACGAATCATGTCTTGTTTATTATCCAGGCGTCCACGAAAATCTATACCGTTCTGATTAAGTTTTTCAAACACATCTTCATCAGCCCCAACAAATTTTTGTTTAAATTGAAGAAGTGCTTCTGGGTTATCAATATGTTCCACATAGTCTGTAATAAATCCTGACTGATGTTGAATTGCTTGGTCAAAAAACCTTCCACCACCCACAAAAGGAGGAGGACCAAACCCATCAGGACCTACACCGGGAGGGGCAAATCCTTCTTCATCCCCAAATGGAGGTGGAGGTGGTGCAAAAAACATTTCTGGATTTTGGGCAAATTCTTCTTTCAATCTTTGAAGTGTTTCAATATCCTCTGGATTATTTGATTCAATTTGTTGAAAAAATTTCTCACCTTCCGATCTGGCGCGCTCAATAAATTTTGTCTTTACTTCACGTTCCATTTTATCCATAAATTCTCTCTGCTCTGGGGTTAATTCTTTTTCTAACTCTTCAATCAATCGAAATGCGGTTGGGTCGGGATTATCTGCCATTTGTTTTGAAAGTTTTTCAAACCTATCAGCAACATCTTGTGCGCCTGTATCTCCAGAAAATGCCTCGCGAAATCTATTTAACCCTTCTGTGTGCCGCTGTTCCATTTCTTTTTGCAAATCTTCATCTTCAAAATTAACTCGCTGTCTTATTTCTTCCATCACACGCATCTTTGCTACATCAGGTTCATTCTCTTTGAATCTGGCAAACTCTCGTTCTCTCATCCTATCCCTAAACTCTTGTTCAAAGTTGTCTCCTTCAAATCTCTCCACGTTATTCTGTATCCTGCGTGCGGCAATATCTTTTGCTACTTCAATTTTTTGACGCAATTCCTCTGGAACATCCTCCAATTGTCTGATACGGTCAAAAATTTCCATATGAATTGTCTCATCACCACCAACGTCTCTAACATATGACTCAAACTTTTCAGCATGCCGGGCTCGATCTTCCTCTGGTATTCGTTCAAATTCTTTGTTAAAACGATTCAAAGCGTTATCTTGTGCCCGAAGAATTGCTTCACGAGCTTGTTCTGGTACTCTTTCTCCAATTTGTTGCAAAACTTCCAAATTACGAAAGTTTTTAAATTCACTTCCACGCTGTTTTTTAAGCACACGGTCAATTCTTTCAGTTAGATGCTCACCATCTTCTCCTACCTTCGAAAAAACATCACCAACCGCTCTTGCAGACTTCTGTCTTGCCATATCTGCTTTTTCAAAAAGCCTTTGTGCTATTTCTGGTTCATAATCAAGTGCTTCTTCTCCAATTTTGGAAAAGATCTTTTGTTGCTTAATTTGGGTATCAAGCACATCATCCAAAAACCCATCCACTCTTACATCTCCTTCTTCTTGACCTTTATGCAAATCGTCCACTCTCTTTACAATTTTTTCAATTCTTCTGTTTACATTATCTATTTCCTTTATAATTTTTTCCACACCCTTTTGGTCGTCTATTCCCTCTCCCCATCTGTGCTGAAGTTCGACCAAATCTTCTCTCATAAACTGCAGGTCAAGCTCGCTGTCTTTTACATCATCAAATGTGACTGCTTTTTTAAAAAATCTACCAACTTTATCAAACAATCCTACTCTTGACCCTTCTGCCACTCCCAAATCCTCATTTGTTACAAATTCATCTTGAGCAGCCTCTTCTGATGTTCCAAAACCATCATCACCAACTACCATGTCAGTTTCACCACCAGACAAAAGACCATCATCAAACTCATCGGTTCCTGCTGTCTGTTCAACATCTTCAGTCAATTGTTCATATTCACCCTCAAGACTTTTATGATCTTCTGGGCCCAATGTACCATTTTGCAAAGGCAAATCTAATCCACCTGTCTCACTAGATGGCTCATCCACTTCTGCTAGCGCTCCGTCTTGCCCCAAATCTAATGCCTCGGCTTCCTGTGCATTTGCAGGAAGAACAAATAAAAAACCAGCTATCAGCAATAGAACGCCTATTTTTTGATATTTCATATGTTTGTATCTAAGTTAATTAACACACTATGAGTATAGCACGGAAAACAAAAAATAAACAAAATCTATCCCCACCCCCACCCTTTGCAAGATAAGACAAAACTGTTACAATTAATAAGTATGAAATACAGAAATGACAACCTGCAAGGAGGGTTGCCACAAAACAAAGGACTTATTGCACATAAAATATAATACCGCCTGTCTGGTGGTTTTTTCTTGTCTTAAATAATAACTTTCTAATAATATATGCATATTCCACTCGCCCTCACCTACGATGATGTACTGATAGTCCCACGCCGATCAACTCTCTCATCTCGCAGTGAAGCCAATACAAAAACTAGGCTGTCTAGAAAAATAAATCTAAATATTCCAATTGTTACTGCCAATATGGATACTGTTACTGGTTCTGATATGGCAATTGCTATGGCTAGGCTGGGTGGTATTGGAATCTTGCATAGATTCATGAGTATAGAAGAAAATGCCGAAGAAGTGAGACGAGTAAAGCGTGCCCAAAGCATGATCGTGCAGGATCCTTACAAAATTGCACCTGATAAAACTGTGGACGAAGCCCGAGACTATGTTGCCTCGGTAGGCATTACTGGACTATTAGTTTCCAATGATGATAATAAATTGCAAGGAATTTTATCTCGTCGTGATTTTATCTTTGCCAATGGCGAAGACAAAATAGTAGCAGATATAATGACTCCTAGAGAAAAACTAATTACAGGAAATGCTCATACTACTTTTGACGAGGCAAAAAAGATCTTTGCTGAGCATAAAATTGAAAAATTACCACTCGTAGATGTAGAAGATCGCATTATTGGTCTCATCACTAGTGATGATATCAAAAATATTATTGAGTATCCTTTGGCAAACAGAGATGAAAATGGTCAGCTAATAGTAGGAGCAGCAGTCGGTGTACACGGCGACTATATTGAACGGGCTCAGGAGCTAGTAAAAGCTGGTGTAGATGTACTAGTAATTGATATTGCTCACGGACATTCAGATCTTATGTTTAATGCAGTTGAAAAACTACGTGAAGTAGTGCCTGATGTACAACTTATTGCAGGAAACGTGGCAACCGCTACTGCTACCAAAGAACTTTGTGAAGCCGGAGTGGATGCTATCAAAGTCGGAGTTGGCCCAGGAACAATTTGCATTACCAGACTTGTTACCGGTTGTGGTATGCCTCAGCTAACAGCGGTAATGGAAGCTGCCAAGGTTGCAAAACGATATGGCGTACCAGTAATAGCTGATGGAGGGATTGGAAAGTCTGGCGACATTATAAAAGCCATTGGTGCGGGAGCTGACTGTGTAATGATGGGTGGAATGTTTGCTGGAACTGACGAGAGTCCAGGAATAGTAATGACAAAGGGAGATAAAAAATTCAAAGTCTGTCGTGGTTCGGCCAGCTTTACCCAATCTCATACGAGAAAAAGGCACGGCCTAGAAAAAAAGAATCTAAAAGAAGTAGTACCCGAAGGTGTTGAATCCCTAGTACCTTACAAAGGCCCAGTGGAAGATATTATTGGACAGATGGTCGGTGGAGTAAAGTCTGGTATGAGCTATACCAATTCTCACACCATCGCCGAGCTACAAAACAATGTTGAATTTGTTAGAATGACAAGCTCAGGAAGTAGAGAGAGTGGTTCGCATGATGTACAAGCTATAACCTAAATAAATATATGAACAAACAGATAACAGTAATAGTCGGCACACAGTGGGGAGATGAAGGTAAAGGAAAAATTACTGATTTTTTTGCACGCGAAATGGATTATGTAGTGCGCTTTCAGGGCGGAAACAATGCTGGTCACACAATTATTGTGGATGACAAAACTTATAAACTACACCTAACCCCATCGGGGGTAATTAATCCAAATGTTACTAATATTATTGGCAATGGTGTAGTGGTAGACCCAAAAGTATTACTCAAAGAAATTCACGGGCTTAAGCAACAAGGAATAAATCCACAACTACTTGTTAGCCAACGCGCGCACGTCATCATGCCATATCATATTGCAATGGATGAATGCCTCACAGGTCACCAAGGAAAGCTAGCGGCCGGCAGTACCAAGCGTGGAATTGCCCCTGTCTTTGCCGACAAAGCCTATCGTCATGGAATAAGAATGGGTGATTTGCTAGAACCAAAAATTTTCAAAGAAAAATTAGAAAAATCTTATAACTTTAATAAACGTATTATTGAAAAAGTTTTTGAATTAAAATTTGATCGAGAATTTGAGACTATTTATCATGAGTATCTAGGGTATGGCGAAAAATTAAAGAAAAATATTTATGATACTGAGTTAGAATTATTTAATGCTTTCAAATTTGGACAAAAAATATTATTTGAGGGCGCACAGGGCATGTCTCTAGATCCAGACCACGGCATGTACCCACACGGCACTAGTTCCAACAATGTAGCGGGCTACTCTGAAGTTGGCAGTGGTGTTGGCTTTAACAAACCCAAAAAAGTTGTTGGTATTATGAAGGCCTATGTCAGCCGAGTAGGAACAAGCCCATTTACTACAGAACTACACGATGAAACTTCTGATTTTATCCGCGAAAAAGGTCTTGAATTTGGTACTACTACTGGCCGACCCCGCAGAGTTGGTTGGCTAGATCTTGTCCAAATCAGACAAGCGGTCAGAACCAGCGGTATCACAGATATTACCATTACAAAGCTGGATGTTTTGTCGGGTCTACCAAAAATAAAAGTCTGTGTCGCTTACAAAGTAAATGGAAAAATAACTACCGAGATGCCAGCCAGCCTAGAAGCTATGCGAATAGCCATTCCTGTTTACAAAACACTCCCTGGTTGGGGTGAATTTGATACTAAATTAAAAACAAAAGTAAAAACTGGCGGTTATAGCCAGCTTCCTGAGAATGTAAGAATTTATATTAAATTTATCGAGTACCACATCAAGTGTAAAATCAGTATAATATCTTTTGGAGCTGACAGGAATGACACTATCACTCGCCTGTCATCTTGATCCGCCGACTGACGGACGAGAAATTCCTTTTCATGACTAGAACTATAAAACAAAATAAACCCTTCTTAGAAGGGTTTATTTTTATAAAAATTATTTAAATGAAGAACCCCGCACATCATCTTGCCGAAGCAATAGACGTACGGGGCTCGAAAACCAGTAAGGCACCGACCAAGAATCTAGATGACCAGTGGGTCAATAGATCCGAGATACAAGTATCCTACTTAGAGCAGGGAAGCAAGTCGATCTTCCGCCAAACGTTGATGAGTAGACGGAAGTACAGCTTCCAGCAACCACCCTCATAACAGAGGGAGGCTATGTTGGGGCTCCTCCTCTCATCCAGGAAAATGGTACCAGACAAAATGATGTACTTCCTGTCTCTCAACTCCTCCGGGATGTCGGCCTGCTCAGCAAGAAAACGTACCGCATCTGAAAGACCAAAGTTGGCCTTGAGCGCAACAGCACGCTCACGCATTTCCGGTCCCTGGATCGAATTCTTGTCCCCGTCAAAACAGGGGACAAATTTCAAATCCTCAACCTTAATACGTCTCGGAAGAACGTCTTCCACAACCTCCCAACCCGTCGGGATAAGCTCCGGACAGAGAATCTCTGCCGGAAAAAAAGTTTTGCCTGCCTGCTTTCCATCCAGAAAAGCCTGCAAACCTTCGCGGTTAACCCGCTCGGACCGAATTTGGTCCCCCAACTCCAACAATTGCTCCAATGTTACCTTGCTCACGACACTCTCCTCACCCATAGGTAGACAACTAAGCACTGAGCATCACCTGATGCACAATACCATAGCTGATACGCCTACAAGCAAAATAGCCAGGAACCACTCCCAGCCAAATTTCTATCTTTTTGGCTAAAATAAGATAAAAATTTGACTAGGATTTAATGACGTATAACTAATTTTATAAAGAACTTATAATATATTTATAACACATTTAGGTGGTTTTGTCTATACTTAAAATACTCATCAATAGCGCCGTCAACAAGTCGCACAGCCAGACCAATATAATCCTCTGGATGTAATACTGTCAAAATTTCTTGTTTAACTACATCTTCCACATCTAGACCTGTTACAAACCTACGCAAATCTTCTAGAGTCACCTGCTTGCCACGTGATTCTTTTTTTACTATTTCATAAGCATCAATTCGACCATATTTTCTGAGGATTGTCTGTATTGCTTCAGTTATTATTTGTGGATTATTATTAATTTCTTCGCGAGCAAATTCCACATTAGGACGGATAAGATCAAAAGCAATTTGTAAGTGTTTCAGAGCTACATATACATAACCAATAGCCTCACCATAAGACTTTTCCAAATCATGATCAGACAAATCACGCTGTAAACGAGATACATCTAGCTCAGATGAAAAGACATTGAATAATGCGTTGGCTTTTTTTATATTACCCTCTGCCACCTCAGCAAACCAAGGATTTATTTTGTGTGGCATTACAGACGAACCCACGTGGCTCTCCACCTTTGTAAAATACATTGTACCAAAACCAGCATAGAGCGACATGTCTACAGCAATATCGCGAAGTACATTACCAACTTCTTGCACTGCTTGTAGTTTGGAAATCATATCCACATGTGTCCCCCGCTGATCAGTCCAAAGTTCACACTCTAAATTTAAACGCTTGGTTAATTCTTTTGAATATTTTATCCAATCCAAATCTGGATAAGCCGATACAAAACTATTATAATTCCCAACTGCTCCATTTATTTTTCCAGTCAATTTTACTGATTGCATTTTTTGCAAACCATTAGTTAGTCTAACTAAATAATTGGCAAATACCTTACCAAAAGTAGTCGGGCTCGCGGGCTGTACATGAGTCCTGGCCAAAAGTGGATTGTTTTTATATTTTTCAGACAAACTTTTCAACACTTCAGTTGTTTCCAATACACTTGGAACAAATAATTCACTCATTCCGTCATTCAGCATCATTTTGTAGGCCAAATTATTAATATCAGCCGAAGTCGTAAACATATGTACAAAACTGGCAACATCTGATAGACTCGTGTTTTCCATTTTTTCTTTTATCCAAAGCTCGCATGCTTTCATGTCATGTTCAACAGGACCAACACCATTTCTACCCAAGTGATCATACTGCAAAACTTCGTAAGCTGAACTTTCGGAAAAATTATCTGCCAAATCTTTTAACCATTCCTTTTCTTTTGGTGTAAATAATCTCACTACTTGCCCATCAAAAAAATCAGATAAGCAGAGTAGATGTTCTATTTCGGCTTTTACACGATACTTGTGCAGTGCATACTCAGAAAAATAGTGGCGAAGTGGTGCGGTCATTTCTCCATGTCGCCCATCCAAGGCTGAAGTACTTTGCAAAGATTTTTTATAACGATCTACTTTTATTACTTCTTCTAAAATATTTTCTATGTTTTCCAAATTCTTTACAATCAAAGCATCTTCAATACCCATCTCATGAAAATCTTCTCTAGTCGTTTGCCCTTGGCAAACCCCAACAAATTTTATTTTTTGATAAAAACTGGAATAATAATCATCACTGTGATCACCAAACATTACAGTCTGTTCTGGCTTGATACCAATATTTTCTAAATGTTTAATAGCTTCTTCAAAAGCTCTTGGGTGTGGCTTTCTAAATTCCAGCTCAGGCGGAATATGCATAAAAGCAAAATCATCAATATCAAAACCAGCCTGAGCCAGTCTCTCTGACAACATTCTCACTCTGTTCGTCACCAACCCAACGACTAAACCAGCCTGCTTTAGACTCTTTATTGCTTCTAGAGATCCAGAAGTAGGATCATACTTTTCACTTGGAGAGTGCTCTCTATAATTTCCCAAAACTACTTCCCACAATTCCTGTCCATTGCTAACACCAAGGAATAATTCCTTAAAAATATCTTCAAATGGCAAATTCTTTGCTTGAATCCGATAAATATCGTCTTTTGTTGGCTTAGATACAGAAAAACCACCCTTAATAAGGCGGTCTACAGTTTTTGTAATATTTTTTACCACAAAATCATTAGAGGCAATCAAAGTATTGTCTACATCAAATATAACTGCTTTTATTTCTTTGTCTATCATAAATTTATCTAATCAGCCACTCCTTTCTTTTAAATCACCAATACTCGTCCTGCGTAGCCGTAGGCGAAGCACGGATCCCTCCTGCCTAAGGTATATTAGACTATCATGCCAATATAGTCAAGAAAAGCTAAGGCCGTCGATTCCGAGGAACCGACGGCCAGATGAAACAATGGCTGACCCGAAGAGTTCTACTCCTCGAAGACGAAGTTCGCCATAAGGAGAGCCTCGCGAACCACACGAAGAACAACTTTAAAAACATCGTTTGACAAGTCATCCTCCTTTTGAGCCATGGCACGCGTCTCTTCCAAGATTGCTGGAGCGTCATTGTAGATGACAACGGTCATCGAGTCCATCACCTGTAGAACCGTGAACCCCGCCGCTACCAGGCTTGTTGGTAAACCATGTTCGTTGAGATGCATCTCGAGACGCAAACGCATCTCGCCCACATCCTCAGGAAATCTGGAAACTAATATGCCGATCTCTTCACGAAGCTCTTTAATTGTGCTCATTGCATTCTCCTCCGAAATGAACGTTATATTATGCCAAAATCATAACATAGAAAAACTAGACTGTCAACATACCCAAATATCCACAAAATACCTCTTGCGCTAATCTAAAAAAACTGATAAAATATGGAAGATATGAAGAATAAATATATACAAAAAGAAGGTCGTTTCAAATTGCCAGCCGAGGCAGACCAATTCATTTATTTCTAATAATTCCACCCCGAAAACATCGGGGTGTTTTTTATGCAAGATTGGAATTTAAAAAATAAATTTTTAACAGCTGTAAATACTAACGGTGGATTTGTAAATTGCCATGGACATTTTGATAAAGCCTTTTTTATCAGTCCAGAGAAATTAGATAATTCTATGCTTGACATGCAAGCTAAGTGGCAATTGAGTGATGATACAAAAAGAAATAGTTCAATTGATGAAATAGCTGATAGAATTAGATGTGCTCTTGATATTATGATTGATCAAGGTGTAAAAACAACTCTAAGTTTTATAGATGCTTACTCAGCTGTCGGACAAAAAGCAGTAATAGCTGCCAATCAAGTTAAACAAGAGTATAAATATAAAATAAATTTTTTAATCGCCCCTCAGCCAATAGGCGGATTACTAGACCCCGAAGAAAGAAAAATATTTGAACTGGCAGCTAGTAAATCTGACATAGTCGGAGGTCTACCCTCACGAGATCGTCCTTACATACAAAAAAGTTTTGATATTCTTTTTTCTATTGCAAAAAAACTAGACAAACCAATACACGTCCACATTGACCAAGAAAATAATCCAGATGAAAGAGACACTGAAACACTGATTTATTATACAAAAAAATATGGCTATGAAGGCAGAGTAGTTGCAATTCATGCTGTATCAACTACCACACAACCAAAAAAATATAGAAAGCACTTGTACAAGAAAATGGCAGAACTCAAAATAAGTGTGGTTGTTTGCCCGTCAGCAGCGCTTAGCATGAAACCAACAAATAATAAATTATCACCTATTCGTAATTCAATTGCTCCAATTTCAGAAATGATAGAAGCTGGAATTACTGTTGGACTAGGCGTAGACAATATATATGATTTTTACCAGCCTTTTGTAGACGGGGATCTATGGTTTGAGACTAGAATGTTGATGGAAGCTACTCGCTTTTATGATTTTGAAAAAGTTTTAAAAATTGTAACTGAAAATGGAAAAAAAATATTAAATATTAAATAATATAATTATTAAATAAAATATGGAACAAGACAAAAATACATATGCCCATATCGCCTCATATGAGCCAAAAAACAAAGAAGAGGTAAAAAAAGTAGTATTATTATATTCCGGTGGATTAGATACTTCGGTAATGCTCAAATGGATTAAAGATTTTTATGAAGCAGAAGTAATTGCTCTGTGTATTGATATTGGACAGCAGGTAGATGATTTGGATGCAATAAAACAAAAAGCATTGGATTTGGGAGCAATAAAATCAATTGTCATTGACGCAAAAGACGAATTTGCTGATAAATACATCTCTCGTGGCATAAAAGCCAATGGTCATTATCAGGGTGACTACAACTTAAGCACCCCAATAGGCAGACCACTCTTAGCAAAATTGGCTGTCCAGGTGGCCATGGAAGAAAAAGCCGACACTATTGCTCATGGCTGTACTGGCAAGGGCAATGATCAAGTCAGAATTGAAGGTACTGTAGTTACCTTGAACCCAGATTTAAAAGTTATTGCCCCAGTAAGAGAATGGGGGATGGGTCGTGATGAGGAAATTGAATATGCCAAAAAGCATAATATTCCTATCCCCCACACAATTGACAAATCATATTCGTCTGACGACAATATGTGGGGAGTAACCAGCGAAGGTGGTGAAATAGAAAATCCAGAACTTGTCCCACCAATGAAAAAAATTCTTCAGGTCTGCACACATCCGGCTGACGCACCAGACGAAGAAGAGTTGGTTGAAATTGAATTTGTCAAAGGTATTCCCACAGCTCTCAATAACGAGGAAATGAAATTAAGCGAACTTATTATAAAATTGAACAAGTTGTCCGGCAGACACGGTATTGGTATTGCCCACCATATTGAAGATCGAATCGTAGGTCTAAAAGTTAGAGGCATTTATGAACAACCGGCTGCTCACACAATTATAAAAGCTCACAAAGAATTGGAAAAATACGTTTGCACTCGACACGAAAATAAATTCAAAGAATTAGTTGATCAGGAATGGGCATATCTTTGTTACGGTGCTTTGTGGTTTGAACCGTTGATGAAAGATCTGTCAGGTTTTATAGACACCATGAATGAAAAGGTGAACGGAAAAGTAACTCTGCGCCTATTCAAGGGCCACTGCGACACAGTTGCACTAAAAACTCCAGACGCTCTATTTGACGAAAAACTAGCCACATTCATGAAGGATGACCTATTCAATCAAAATGCATCATCGGGCTTTATTGAACTATGGACCTTGCAAATGAAGATGGCAAAACAAAGCAAAAAGAATGTTCTACTTACTATAGGCGGACAAGAAAACAAAGAAGGTCTTCTCCCAGAAATAAAAGCACTTGAAAAATTGAATTGTGTGCTGTATGCTACCGAACATACGAGTGAATTCTTGGATAAGCACGGAGTCAAAAATCGGATGGTTTATAAGATATCCAATGGCGATTCTGAAAAAAGACCTAATATAGCAACACTACTAAGAGAAAGAAGATTTGATCTTATCATAAATATTCCCTCAGCCGAAAGAAACTTTACAACCGACACAGATGGTGAAAAAATTCGTGAATTAAGCATAAAAAGCAACGTGCCTTTGGTAACAAATATAGACGTTGCCAAACATACTATCACTCAATTGCAAGATGTAATAGAAAACAAAATGTAATAATACATGTCTAAATTAAAAACCAGATTCCTAGACAAAGAATTCAAAAACCCCATTGTCCTTGCATCGGGCATCTTAGGGTTAACCGCGGCCAGCATGAACAATGCGGTGAATAATGGGTGTGGTGGTGTGACTGTAAAATCTGTTTCCAAAGATGCTAGACCCGGACACCCAAATCCTACTATGACCGGCACTGATCATTATTTTATCAATGCGGTTGGGCTATCTAATCCAAGTGTGGCCGAAGGAATAAAAGAATTTGCAAAATTTAAGGAGATGACTAATGCGCCTTTGGTTGGTAGTATTTTTGCTGGAACACCAGATGAATTTGCTGAGGTAACTGAAATAATTTGTCAGTCCCCGATTGATTTTTTGGAAGTAAATGTTTCTTGCCCAAATGTAAGCAAAGAATTTGGCACACCTTTTGCTTACGATACCAAAGCGGTTGAGGTAATTACAAAAAAAGTAAAAGAAAAATCCACTGTACCAGTTATAATAAAACTTACTCCCCAAGCTTGGAACGTGGCTGAGATTGCAAAAGTAGCAGAAGATGCTGGCGCTGATGCTATTTGCGCTGGAAATACTATTTCTGGCATGGCAATAGATATCAGAGCAAGGAAGCCAGTGTTACACAACAAACAAGGTGGTGTATCTGGCCCTGCTTTATTTCCTGTGGCTTTGAAGGCTGTTTATGATATTTATAAAACTGTAAAAATCCCAATCATCGGCACTGGTGGAATTACCACAGGCGAAGATGCCATCGCCATGGTTATGGCTGGGGCAAGCTTACTAGGTGTTGGTTCTGCAGTCTACTATCGAGGACAAGATGTATTTGAAAAAATAAATAATGAAATGACAGAATTCATGAAAAAAGAAAATATAAATTCACTTGAAGAAATTAGAGGAATAGCTCATAAATAATATGGAAAATAATAATCCACAATTTATTCCGATATCAAAAATAGTTGAAGAAGCCCAAGATATTAAAACTTTTTATTTTGAACATAGTTTAAATTCCAAACCAGGACAATTTATAATGCTTTGGGTACCAGAGCATGACCAGAAGCCATTTTCTATTGCGTATGATGATGGTAAATCTTTTGGTCTAACTTTTTTCAAACGTGGCCCAACCACGACAAAACTTTTTGATATGAAAGTTGGTGAAAGAGTTGGGATTGAAGGTCCGTTTGGCACGAGCTTTTCTCGTAAACCCGATACTCACTACATCATGGTCGCTGGAGGTTATGGTGCGGCACCGTTGGGGTTCTTGGCAGAATCGCTTTTGTCTCCCCCTGCCGGAGGGGGAGATGCCCGCAGGGCAGAGGGGGTGGGAGTAGACTTCTGTGTTGGTGCTAGAAATAAAGATTTAGTTTTATTTAAAAACAGAATAGAAAAAATTCCAAATACAAAACTTCATATCGCGACAGACGACGGTAGCGAAGGACATAAAGGATACATCACTGATATATTATCAAACTTAATTGATAGCGCTGAAAAAAAAGTATTAGTTGTCACTTGTGGTCCAGAACTTATGGAAAAAAAGATTTTGAATATCTGTAATGAAAAAAATACCGATTGCGAAATAAGCATTGAGAGATATATGAAATGTGGAGTTGGTATTTGCGGACAGTGCGCAGTTGACCCAATTGGAATTTGCATGTGTAAAGAAGGTCCAGTAGTAAAACGCGAACTGGCCAATAAAATAACTGAGTTTGGAAAATACCATCGCGATAAAAGTGGAAAAATTATTTATTTTTAATTTAAAAAATATGAAAGATTTAACACTAAAACTACACGAGATAGACGCGATTAAATTCGGAGAATTCAAACTCAAAAGCGGTATCATATCACCAATTTATATTGACTTACGTGTGACAGTCTCCTATCCAAAAGTTTTGAAAATGGTTGCAGGTGCAATGTGGGAAAGAGTGAATAATATAAATTTTGACTTACTCTGTGGAGTACCCTACACTGCACTACCTTTTGCAACGGTTATGTCTGCAGAACATGATAAACCAATGGTCATGCGCCGCAAAGAAGTAAAAGGCTATGGAACTCGAAAAGCAATAGAGGGTTATTTTGAAAATGGACAAAATTGTCTCATTGTCGAAGATTTGATAACTAGTGGATCAAGTGTGTTTGAAACTATCGAACCGTTAGAGCATGAGGGATTAAAAATAACTGACATCGTAGTCCTGGTAGATCGTGAACAAGGCGGTAAAAAACATATTGAAGGCAAAGGATACAATCTACACTCCGTCTTAACAATTTCACAAGTCTTGGAAACGCTAGAGGTAGAAGAAAAACTAGACAGTGAAATGGTAAGCAAAGTAAAAGAATTTATCACCTCTAACCAAGTTTAATATGCAAACATACAAACAACGCGCTGAACTCTGTTCAAATCCTACCGCTCACAGACTTTTTAAACTAATGGAAGAAAAGCAAACCAATTTGGCAATTGCGGCCGATGTAATATCAAAACAAGAGTTAATAAAAATTGCCGACGAACTTGGGCCTGAAATTTGTGTACTAAAAACTCATATAGATATTATAGAAGACTTTGATGACGACCTAGTAATACAATTGCAAAGACTATCCGAAAAACATAACTTCTTACTTTTTGAAGATAGGAAATTTGCTGACATCGGCAACACAGTAAAACACCAATATGAAAATGGGGTCTACCATATTGCAGACTGGGCCGATATTACCAATGCTCACACTGTACCAGGACCAGGAGTTATCGAAGGGTTGAAAGAAGTCGGACTCAGGAAAGGACGGGGGCTTCTGCTCCTTGCTGAGATGAGCCCAAAAGGAAATCTGGCCACTGGTAGCTATACTGAGGCCAGCCTAAAGATGGCAGAGGAGCACAAAGACTTTGTTATAGGTTTTATAACAATGAAAAAATTACTTGATGATCCTTGTTTTATAAATATGACTCCGGGCGTAAAGCTCGTCCAAGGTGGAGATGCACTAGGTCAGCAATATAATACACCAGAAAAAGTGATCAAGGAGCAGGGTAGCGATATAATAATTGTAGGCCGAGGAATTTATCAAGCAGACGATCCACTAGCCGAAGCAAAAAAATACCGAGAAGCTGGCTGGCAGGCATATCAAAATAGATTGTAAAATAATAATTAAAAAAGTAGAAACGTGCCATGACACGTCTCTACTTTTTTAATTATTATTTAGTGTGGCAACTGATCAATCATTTTCTTAAAATCCTGCACATCCTGCTTACTGAACCCAACTTTACCTTTATCTTTCTTAATTTGTTTTTTCATACTCTTTCTTACCAATCTACCAAAAGATCCGCCAGTTGGTAATTTACTTGCATGAGAATCAATCAGTTGTAAAATATATTCTCTGTCTTTCGCACTTAAATTCTTATAGGTCGCCGGGCTTTTCATTACAGCCCGACGCAATTTCATCTTCATGCCCTGTGTACCGCTCATACGGCTTAATTTTCCAGTGCTAAATCCAGCCTTCTCAACAGCTTTACCATAAACATCTTTAGCTCCTGTTTCTGCATTTTTCAAAGCTTCAGCCTTTTCTTTTGCTTGTCTAGCTTTTACCATTCTACGAATATAATTATATCGCAACTCATCTCTCTCTTGATCTCCCATATTTTCTCTGGACAGTGATTCATCAACTTCGGCAGGTCTACTAATAGATGTTGTGGCTTTCTGACCAATTCCTTCTGGGTGTGTAATTGAAGTACTTATTTTTGTGCTTTCACCCATAGCCCGACTCATAGAAGTTTTAGCTCTCTTAATTGAATCCCTACCCAAATGGGTAGTAGAAAAACTCTGAGCTCTTCCTGACTGTGATGAGCCAGAAGTCTTATTAAAAATTGGTAAGTTTTTTAGAGGTCCGATTGGCATAATATAAATTTAATAACTATTTTTCACTTAAAAAATCTTTTACTAGCTTCTCTGCTTTTTTATAATCCTTACACCATTTAATTCTATCATCTCTCTTGAACCAGGTAAGTTGGCGCTTTGAATAACGACGAGTATCACGTTTTAATAATTCAATTGCCCTATCCAAATCATACTCACCATCAAAATATCCCTTGAACTGACCATAGCCAATACCGCTCATGCTAGATAGTCCCCAACCATACTTTTGCTTTACTAGACCTTCCACTTCTTTCAAAAGTCCCAACTTCATCATTTCATCCACGCGACTGTTAATTCTTTTGTATAAAACTTCACGAGGTGTGTCTATTCCAATTTGCAAGACATCAAAAATAGGCTCGCCTTTTATTTGTTGCTCTGAAAAAGGTGTGCCACTGAGAATACAGACTTCCAAAGCCCTAATTATTCTTCTCGTATTATTTGAATCAACATTATTAGCCGACTTTGGATCCAAAGCTTTCAACAATTTCATCAACTCTTGATTGCTTTTGTCTTTCAAGCTTTTTCTTAGCTTCCTATTTGGAGCCACACTTGGTATTTTCAAATTATCAACCAAAGAATGAATATAAAGCCCTGTACCGCCAGCCACTATCGGAATCCTTCCGTTCTTATGTGCTGTTTTGGACCACTTAACAGCCTTGTCCCTAAACTCCGGTACTGCAAAATTCTTTCCTGGATCCAAAAAATCAATCAAATGGTGTGGAACACCTTCTACATAGTAAGTCTTACGCAAACCGTCTCTTTTCCACTCACCCTTAGCTTTGGCAGTGCCTATGTTCATTTTTTTGAAAATCTGCCTAGAATCAGCAGAGATAATTTCACCATCAAACTTCTTTGCCAATTTCAAACCCCAAGTGGTCTTCCCACCTGCTGTTGGGCCTAATATTACAATCAGTTTGGGTAATTTTCTTGTTTCTTTACGCATAAAGCATTGATTTCGCAGATTATTTACTGATTCCACTGAATTTCTTGTAATTTTTATAGTTAGCCAAACGTTTTACTTCTAAACTTTGGTTATTAAAATTTATGAGTAATCCTATTTCCAAGCCACTTGCTTTTAAATAGGATATAGTTTGAGTTTGAAATATTTTTGGCATCTCTCCTACTACCGCCTTTAGTTCAATTATGACCCTATTTTCTACTACCAAATCTACTCGAAAAATTCCAATCCAAACATCTTCAAAATGTATATTATATTCTTTCTCACTCTCGATAGATATACCTTCTCTATCTAGAGCGACTATCATTGCCTGATGATATACTTTTTCTGGAAAACCAGGGCCAATCTCACAATGTATTTTCATGGCAACACCAATTATTTGCCCTGTTAACTCACTCTCTTTATACATAATCTGTGAAATCTTTTTATAATCAATATAATCAATGCTATTATACCATATCCCCCTCAAGAAGCCATGTGTCGGCTTTTTTGATTTTTACTTCGACAATCTTACCAACCAAAGATTTATCACCAGAAAAATGAGTAAGTCTCATCTCACTGGAATTACCGGCACAAATCCCATCTTTGTATCTTTCTACCAATACTGAGGCTGTCTTGCCGATAAATTTTTGATTTTTCTTGTAAGTAATTTCTTTCATCAGGTCTTGCAACACAAACCAGCGTCGTTTCTTTTCTTCAATGCTTACATCGTCCTTAAAAGCCTTGTCTGCTACAGTACCAGAGCGCGTAGAGTATTTTGCTGGATAAGAAATATCAAAATCACATTCCTTATACATATCTACAGTATCTTGAAATTCTTTTAAACTCTCACCACAAAATCCTACAATAATATCTGTGCCAATAGAAATACCTGGCTTTTTGGCTTTAATTTTCTTTATAAGATCAATAAAAAACTCCCGGTCATGTTTGCGATTCATTTTTCTAAGTACTTCTGTACTACCAGACTGAACCGGCAGATGAAGAAAGTTTATTTGCTTTGGAAGTGTAAGTGCGTCAATCACCTCATCATCCATATATATTGGATGCGGACCAGTCCAATGAATTCTCTCTATTCCTTCAACCTGATTTACCTCCCAAAGTAATTTGGCAAAATCATTTTTGCTATATTTATTTTCTTTAGAAAAAAATTCAGGGTCTAATGCCACGTAATGATTTACAATCTCACCTAGCAAAGTTATTTCTTTGCAGCCATTTTTTGCTAGTTTTTTTATTTCTTCCAAAATATCTTGCAAAGGTCTGTTTTTTTCTCTGCCTCTGGCATAAGGCACAGCACAATATGTACAAAAATGATCACACCCAGTCTGGATAGGAATAAAAGCTTGAAAATCATTTTTATACTTTGGTGTAATTTTTAAGTATTCGCTATCTAAACCCAGCACCAATTTATCATCTGTAGATAATAAATTGGTGCTGGCTAAATTTATTTTTCTAAAATCAGGATTCAATTTGCACAACATGTCAGGAAGTTTTACCATGTCTGCCGTTGGAAAATATAGATCAACCTTTTGTAATTTTTTAAAAAGCTTTTTATCCTTGTCTCGACCAGGCATACAGCCAGTCACAGCCACAATTAAATTTGGTTTATTTTTCTTAAGCTTTGCAAAGTTTCGTGCACCACCAAATATGCGGTCTTCTGCACTATCGCGCACTGAACAACTATTCATAATTATCACATCAGCCTCTTCTGGTGTACCAACCTTTTCCAAACCCATATTACACAAAACAGACTCCATGCGTTCGCTGTCGTTCTTATTCATCTGACATCCAAAAGTAATTATATTGTATTTATATTGCATATATTTATTCATCCCTACCCTGAACTGACTGAATGATAATGAAGTCTAGTTCAGGGTGACAACCAAATGTTATAACATGATACTTATAACTCATAGTACACCCATTATATAGAAATTTGATAAAAAATCAAGCCTTACACCCAAAAAAGAAGAAACGCAGGCCTGTTGGGCTCGCGCTTCTAACTCCTCGAAAACAGACTCACCACCTTTGCGGGTGGCTGGTCCGTCTTCCCGTTGTTTGTTGTAGAGGGTCCGCACCCCCGAAGGAACGACACACTGGTTAAATCCTCGCCCTTTTTATACCACTCTTCCACGGTAAAGACGAGGGCAAAATCCCCAACATGATCTGGGAAACGACTTCGTGGAGTGGTTATATCTAGATATACCAACTCCAAGAGAGTCACTTTTTGCCCCAGATAAACAAAGGAGGGGTCTTGTCTTATTGCTGACTCGACCCACTTTTTCACATCTGCTTCACTGGGAACATGACCATCTCCTGCCTCAAACAGGAGTTGCAACAGAGGACCATCCCGATCCTCACATGTTTTTTGATACCCCCAACTTTGGAGGTGTTCCAAGATTGCGCTCATAGCACACCTCCTTGATTTTGGGGAACATTATAATATAGCGCACTTTCTTGGCTTTGTCAAGCCAAAAACTTGACAAAACTGTGGAAAAGTGCTATACTATAGCATAGATAACCCTTTATTTTTACCCAGAATCATATGAATAGAGAGAATACAGCTCACCAAACAGAACCGCAGTCAACCCCCGAGGCAAAACCTACACACGATCTTAGTGGTGTTTTGGTAGAAAAAATGCATAAAAAGAAAGAAAAAATAGGCAAAACAGAAAGAAAGAGACTTGAGAGAGAGAAAAAAGCAAAAGAAAAAGCTGCAAAAGAAGCAGCCAGAAAAGCCCAGAGTGAAGCATCAAAAGGAGTAGCACGTGCCAAGGAAGAAATAAGAGTAATACCAACCACGACAAGAGACAAAAAAGAAGGTGATTTATTTAGTGATTTTTCAAGTGAAATTCCTGTGACCACCCATCATGAAATTAAGGAAGATGAAGAGGGAGTTTTGGACATAGGAGATGCTTATCGTAGGCCTGCAACAAAAAGAGAAATGCGGGAGGCTTATAGTAAATTACCTCCAACTGAAGAAGAGCAGCGACACATTGACGAAGGCACTGCCTCTTATGAAGAAGAAACACCTTTCAAAAAAGAAAAATTTAAATCAACAACACCTGTGGACGAAATCTCAAGTCCCGATTGGCAAGTTGAAGAAGGCTCAACACTAAAACAAAAGGATACGCTTGAAGAACCTTTTAAAGAGGGTGTAATAAGCAAAGGAATATCTTCAATAAAAGGTAAGTATGACTCCAGTGCTGAAGCAAAAATGAAAAAAAGAATTGACTCAACCCTAGAGCACAAAGGAGAGAAAATGATGAAAGAATCAGAAACCGCTGAAGAGCCAAAACCTGGTTTATTCGCCAGAATAGGGAATAGATGGAACAAATGGCGTGGTAAAAAAATGCTGAACAAAACAAAATAATTTTAAACAAAAAAACACCCTTCGAAAATCGAAGGGTGTTTTTATTTTATATCTCACCAAGAAAATATAACAATATAATCTATTTCCTCTCCTTCATCTCGCCCAAAACTCTTTCAACAAACTTATCCTTACTCATGCTTTCCTGATCTTCTTGTCCACGAACACGAATCATCCAATCTTCGCCGTCTAATTCCTTATCGCCTACTACGACTATATAAGGAATTTTTTGTTTAGAGGCTTTTCTGATTTTATTGCCAACTGTTTCATCAGCGCTGTCAAATCCGACTCTAATGCCCGCATCAAATAATTCTTGTTTTATTTTCTTGGCACCCTCTACATGCTTTTCTGAGACAGGAACTAGATGAACTTGGACTGGTGCGAGCCAAGTTGGGAATGCTCCAGCATAGTGTTCAATCAGAAATCCGATTAGGCGCTCGTGAGTAGAAAGCGGTGCACGATGAATACAAATTGGGGTCTTTTCTTCGCCACCCTTATCAATATAAGTGAGATTAAATCTCTCTGGCACAGCAAAGTCCAATTGATTTGTTGATAAGGTAAACTGACGACCAATCACTGACCAAATCTCTACGTCAATCTTTGGCCCATAAAACGCAGCCTCATCTTCTACTTCTGTATAAGGCATGTCAGCTTTATTAAGTGCATTTCTTACTTGTTCTTCAGTCTTGATCCATAGAGCTTCATTGTCTACATATTTTTTACCAAGACCTTCTTTGCCATGCTTGGATAATCTCATCTGATATTTTTCAATTCCAAATAGATCGAAATAGTATTTGTACATTTCGAGTACTTTGATAAATTCCTCTTCAAACTGCTCTTCTGTACAATAAATATGGGCATCATTCATATTTAGAGACCTCACACGCATTAGGCCAAATAAGGCGCCGGAATCTTCAAAACGATAGCAATGACCATATTCAGCCAAACGAACCGGCATTTCGCGATAACTGCGCTTGTGAGTGCCAAAAATCTTATGATGGTGCGGGCAATTCATGGCCTTTAGGTAATAAGTCTCATTATCCAGCTTCATTGGTGGAAACATACTACCCTTATAATATGGCAAATGACCTGAGCGAAGATATAGTTCTTCTTTTGCTATATGTGGAGTCTGTACAATACTATATTCATATTTGCGCTCTAGTTCTTTGGCAAGTTTTTCAATTTCTTCAATAAGTACTGTGCCATTGGGATGCCAGAGAGGAAGACCTGGACCCACTTCATCATCAAAACTATAAATATCGAGGTCTTTGCCAAGCTTTCTGTGATCACGCTTCTCAGCCTCTTTCATCATCTCTTGATATTCTTTTAATTTTTCTTTGCTCTCAAAACAAACTCCATAGATTCTTTGCAGTTGCGGATTATTTTCATCCCCACGCCAATAAGCTCCTGCCAATTTTGTAAGCTTGAAAGCGCCAATTTCTTTGCTAGATTCCAAATGCGGACCACGGCAAAGGTCTACAAAATCTCCTGTCTTATATAGACTTACCTTTTCTATATCTGAACCAAGATCTTGCATTTCTTCTTCTGATAATTTGGTAGTTCCTTTTTCTTTCAAATCTTTTAGTAATAGTACTTTATAATCCTGACACTGCTTATCAAAAAATTTGATAGCCTCATCAATATCCATTTCTTGTCTTTCAAATCCTAAACCTTTTTTTGCCATCTTTCTGGCTTCCTTTTCAATTTTCTTTAAATCTTCGTCTGAGATATTTTCAGGAAAACCTATATCATAATAAAAACCATTTTCGACTACTGGCCCCACACCAAACTTGGCACCAGGAAATAATTTTTCTGCGGCCGCTGCTACGAGATGCGCGCATGAATGACGCATTACTTCCAATTCCTTATTTTCCATAAAATTATAGTTAGATTTATTTTTTATATTCATCTTTTAATATACTCATAATTCCATAACTTATCTTTCTTTTCAATAATTTATTATATCCATAATTCCTTACTACTCCTTCCAGCTTAAAACCTGCTTTTTTGTAAGCTTTTAATGCTTTTTTATTACCCATTTCCACGTTCAATTCAAACCTCTCGCCTTTTAATTTTTTAAAGAAATAATCAGCACACAAATTAATAATCTCTACGGCGTAACCCTTGCCCCAATGGTCTTTTTCACCAATTATAATTCCCCAAGCCGCCACTTTGTTTTTCTTGTCTAATTTTAAACCAGTACCACCAATATGTTTTCCGCCTATCTCAATAGCCCAATTTACACTATCTTTATTTCTTTGCATTTTACGAATCGCCGTTTTTTCTTTTTCTAAGCTTATTTGCCAAACATCTTGGTTAAAATATTTCATTACTTCTTTATCACTAAACCAGCGCACATAATTCTCTGCGTCTTTTACCTTTAGCGGTCTCAAAATGACTCTAGGGCCTTTTAGTGCTGGTATTTTCATAAAGATTAATTAAACAAAAACCCCGATGCATAACTTCAACCAAAAGATTAAAATTACACACCGGGGTCCTGATTTTTCAAGACGGTTCCACCCGTTGTTTTACTCATTAAATTGTCTCCAGCTTAGCCTTAATAGGACCCTTTGGGTAGGTACTTGGTAGGCACCTCAATCGCTAGTAGTAATACTATATAATATATCTAAAAATCTGTCAACATCACTAAATTAATAATTACTCAGTTACTCTACTTTCTTCACCACCACATTCACATGCTCGGCCACATGAGGCACACTTAGCATCCAGGCAGGATTAAACTTGATCTCTACACCCTGCACATGATCTAGTGAAAGCAAATAACGGCGAACTTCATCCTTTGTCTTTCCAAAGAAAAGCATTTTTTGTAATTGTTTGCTTTCTGGATCCAGCTCTACTAAGCCAGCATAAAATATATTCAAGACTGCCATTTTGTTATCCAGATCATAATCTCCCAAAGTAACTGTGGGCTCTGAATCACAAGGAGATACTTTTTCAATATCGCCCACGACTCGTTTTTCTAAACCTTTTTTGGCAATGCTTAACACCTCGTCTTTGTCATAAAAAACTCCGACCACAGTAGCGCTTCCGCTCAGATCAAACTCTTCTATTTCTTCATCTGTGCCTACATCAGTCTTCACCTCATGTTGCACCACAGAAAAGACACCCTCTAGCCCAGGATTTATTTCCAAAAGATCTTCTATACCCTTATTTTTCAATTCCTCTACCAATTCTTCTTCTGCTTTTTTCAAATCTGCACTAGTTAGCACTCCATAGGTTCTCACTCCACCTTTCATAGACTGCTCACTAGTTGCATAGATAAACTCCTGTGTGTCTTCACGCAAACCTGGAATAGTAAACTTGGTAGGACCTATTTCACTCTTCTTACCTTCTTCATCAGCATAGACTTCTGCATCTATCGCACCTTGGGCCGGCACAGTTACCCTACTTTTTAGTCTAAATAAAATTCCATCTGGACTAAGCAGTCTGGTAGTTGCCACCAAGGGTTGGGCAAAATCTTTTTCATTATGCAGTGTGACAAATCCAATGGCGACAGAGACCTCTTCTTTGGTAGACTCTGGTTTGAAGGTCTTTTGTAGACTAACCTCTGTGGTGACTATCTGCCCATTACCACCCTCATCTTTATTATTAATCTCCAAAGTAGAATTAACCTCAACCGGATCTGGCTTGGTGATTACAGTGATTGTCGCCCGCTTGGATGACATGAATACAATAACTGCCAATAGTGCGATTGTCAAAAACAAAAATGACAAAGCTACAATTTTGTAAAATCTAACTGATTGGCCCCCATCCAAATTGGTCTCTTTTCTTCTTGGAGTCATAAAAATAAAGTTTATTGGTTTAATTGTTTATTTAATCAATAACACGGAATACTTCGTCTAAAGAAGTCAGACCTTCTAGTGCTTTTATAATTCCATCTTGAACCATTGTCACCATGCCTGCATTAATTGCAGCTTGCTCAATATCGTGTTCTGCTACATTACCTGCAAGCACCATCTGCTCTATATCTGTATTCATAAGTAAGATTTCATAAATACCAATTCGCCCTTTGTAACCAATTCCACCACAGGCGTCACAACCACCACCCTTATAAAAAACTAATTCTTTTTTGGTAGTCTCTGCTTTTGCTTTTTCTGGCATAGTAGCAATAAATTTTTCTACTTCTGCTTTTTGTTTATCGTCCAACTCAATCTTTTCTTTACATTTTTCACAGACACGGCGCACCAAACGCTGGCCGATAATAGCATTCAGAGCCGGAGCTAACAAAAATGGCTTCACCCCCATAGATACAAAACGCGGTATTGCCCCAGCTGCGCTATTTGTATGAACAGTAGAAAACATAAGGTGACCAGTGAGGGCTGCCTGGACAGAGGTGTCAGCAGTATCAAGATCACGAATTTCTCCGACCATTACAATATCTGGATCTTGACGCAATATTGAACGCAGACCCTTGGCAAATGTAAATCCTTTGTCAGTATCTATCTGACTCTGGTTAATTCCTTCCATTTTATACTCGACCGGATCTTCTAGAGTAATAATCTTTACGCCCGGTTTATTTAATGTTTCTAAAACCGCATAAAGTGTTGTAGTCTTACCAGAACCAGTCGGGCCAGTAGTCACTATCATGCCATTTGGTCGTGTAATCTCTCGTCTCAATTTTTCTTCGGTATCTCCATATAAACCAAGACTGGACAACTCTAATCCCTTTCGCGACTGATCCAAAAGACGCATCACAATGCTCTCACCATAAACAGTCGGGATAGTAGAAACACGCACATCCACATCCCCTTTTTCTAGTTTTATTGTAAAACGACCGTCTTGTGGTTTGTTGGTAATGTTAATTTTTAAAGATGAAAACAACTTAACTCTAGAAACCAACTTTTTGTAAACTTCTTTTTTCAAAGTTGCAGCATCATGCAAAATACCATCCAAACGAACCCTAACAACGATCTCTTCTTCCTCGGCCTCAACATGGAGATCAGACGCCTCCAATTTTAATGCCGCACCCAAAAGAAGTACAACTAAATCGGTCGTGGACTGCTTATCAAGTATTTTTTGAAAGGAGGAAAAATCTTTAACATCAGCTTGTACTTTTTTTAAATCTTCTTCTTTTATCTCCACATCCTTGCTAATTGCCTTTATTATCGGCAGGTTGGCATAAAGCTTCAAAGTCCTATCCAAACTATTTTTGGATATTACATAGAGGGCCCCGCTAGCATGTTTTTTTTCTTCAACCTGATGAAATAGTTCTCTCACCTCTTCGTTGTCTGGCTGGGTACTACCCAATCTAAACTCGTCTGGGGTAGAAAAAAAACAAATTGTACCAAGACGTTTCGCATCATCAAATGAGACCTGCTTCAAAGCTTCTTGTCCGATTGGAAACTTTTCTAAATCAATATGAGGAAGTCCCAATGAAGCTGCAAAACCGGCCGCCTCTCTCTCGCGTTCCTTTATGGCTACTTGTCCCATTTTCTTTTTGAACTTTTTTTCTATTTCTGGAGAAGAAATATGCAAATCAACGTGATCTTTTGTTTCTTCTGGAGTATCCAAAGCCTGCCCATCGTCATTCGCTGGCTTCTCTTTTAGCAAATCATCAATTGTTGACAAATCAGACATGTTTTATTTTCCAAAGTAATGCATTACCCTACTCTTTACTCCTGTCTTATGCATTTTCATAAATAAATAGGTCCAAGTAGAAATTATAAAGACAGAAAAAACACTAGCTACAAGCATAATAAACAAGGCGTTTAGTCCTACCCCCACCATAAGTCCGACAAACCACAACGAAAGACTCCCAGTAACATTAACTATTGCCCAACTAATTAGTGTAGGTAAAAAGAGAATCATCATACCAAACAACACTGCTAGAGCCAATACCAAATTCATCAACAGAGTAATCAAACCAACTTCAAATGAGACTAACCAGTGACCAGTAAACAATTTCCAAGCAGCTGCCCAAGCCTCTCCAAAACTATATTCCTCTACCACCACATAGCCCGCTGCATAAATAGCCAAAAATGAAATTACCATACCCACAAAAGCGGCTATGACAAATACTAATAAAAATAATAATGACAAACCAACACCGTTACTAAACATCAGCTTCCAAGCTACATATCCTACTGGCAAAGCCATCAAACAGTAGGCTACTTTTTTTATTAAATTTATAAAAAACATTCTCCAAAAGTGCTCCACACCCACATGCCACTCTTCTCCAGCATTTGGAAGTTTTTTGTGCTTTACAGACACGGCTGCAGCTTTTATTAGTGCGCCCTGAGAAACAACTGACACAAAGATAAGAAGCAAACCAAAACCAACTAAAACAACCATAAGACTAACAAACCAAAGCCAGCCATCCAAAGGCAGCTTCATTTGGGCTGTTCCAGATAATAGTTCTTTACCAAAAGTAAACCAACTAGACCAAACAAGGTGAATTGGTCTACCAGAAGCTGACATTCCTACCTTACTTAATAATTCCAAAATTCCCATCTGCCCCAAAAAGACAGAAAATAAACCAAAGACCCAGAGTATTTTATGTTCTTTGGCAAATTGCCAACTGTGAGATAAAGCCTCACGATAGAGTGGAGTTTTCATACTAAAAAATTACAAACCTATCTGCTGACAGGCAAGATTAATTATAAAATTATTGTAAGTATATTATATCACATTTTTTGATAAAATAAAAAAAGAGACACAAAATTTTGTGTCTCTACGATATAATCTTGATTTTCTTTATTTTTCAGCCTCTACTTTATCCGGCATAGCTTCAGCGGAGCCGGACATAATCTTACTAAACACATCTTGTTCCACAGTTTCTTTTTCCAACAAAACTTTTACTAGATCATCCATTTTATTCTTATTTGTCTTTATTACTTCCTTCGCAGTTACCAAAGCATTGTTTAGCAATTCATTAATCTCTTCGTCAATCATCTCAGCTGTTTTTTCACTGTAATTTTTCTTTTCATGAATATCTTGGGCCAAGAAAATAAGTCCTTCATTGTCAGCATACATGCGAGGTCCGAGCTTGTCACTCATACCATAATGCATTACCATTTTCTTTGCCATCTGAGTTGCCTTCTTTAGATCGCTTGATGGCCCGGTAGAAAGTTGGTCATCTCCATAAACAATTTTCTCAGTCATATATCCACCCAATATCATAGCAAGATCATCTTTGAACTTGGCAATGGTAGAATAACGAATTTCTTTTTCCGGCATTGATAAGGTATAGCCACCAGCCATACCACGACCAATGATTGAAACTTTTCTTACTGAATCACAGTTCTTTAAAAAGTGCCCAACAACAGCATGCCCAGCTTCATGATAAGCAGTCATCTCACGCTCTTGATCGCTCATAACACGTGATTTTTTCTCCGGCCCAAGCATTACCTTTTCAATACTATCTAATACTTCTTCTTCATCGATCTTTTTCTTACCAAGACGAACTGCCATAATGGCTGCCTCATTCAAAAGATTGGCAAGATCAGCACCAGAAAATCCTGGCGTACGCTCGGCCACCTTACGCAAAGAAACTCCTTTGGTAAGTGGTTTGCCCTTGGCGTGAACTTTCAAAATTTGTTCTCTATCTTCTATATCTGGCATATCTATAACAACACGGCGATCAAAACGACCAGGCCGAAGCAGGGCAGGATCTAATACATCAGGACGATTGGTTGCGGCGACTACTATCACACCCAGATTTGGATCAAAGCCATCCATCTCAACCAGAATTTGATTTAAAGTTTGTTCTCTTTCATCATGAGAACCACCAAGGCCGGCACCACGCTTGCGAGCGACAGCATCAATCTCATCTATAAAGATAATAGACGGAGCAGCTTTTTTGGCTTTATCAAATAAGTCACGAACACGCGAAGCCCCAACACCAACGAACATTTCTACAAACTCAGATCCTGAAATATGGAAAAACGGTACGTCAGCTTCACCAGCTACTGCTTTGGCAAGTAAAGTTTTACCAGTACCAGGCGAGCCCATTAGGAGCAACCCCTTAGGGATTTTGGCACCCATCTCTGTAAACTTTTTTGGGTTTTTTAAGAAATCTACTACTTCATTCAGTTCTTCCTTAGCTTCTTTGGCGCCGGCAACATCCTTGAATGTCTTTTTACTTTTATCATCTGGTTTATTTTGTTTGGCCTTAGATTGCCCGAAGCCCATAGCCTTATTATTCATGCCTTGCATCTGGCGAGACATAAACCAAATAATACCGATAATAAGAAGAATCGGCAACATGGCTGGCAAAATCAAAGTCATCCAGTATGTAAATCCAGACTCTTCTTTTACTAATAAATTTACCTTCTGCAATTTTTCTGACTCAACACCATAATCACTCATCAATTCTGCAAACGATTGGCCTGGTTCCTTTTTTACTTCTAATACTTTTTCTTCTTCACCTTTCAGAGTAGCTAACAAAAAGTCACCACGAACTTCTACTTCTATTACTCGCTCTTCATTAATGTTTTGGATTAGTCTATTAACGCCAACCTTTTCTGGTTCTACATCGCCAGAATAAGTAAAACTAAGAATTGCTGCAAAAGTCAGCAGAACGATAAAAATTATACTAAAGTTTTTTATCAAATTTTTCATAGATTAGATTTTTGCCTGCTCACAAGTGAGAAAGGCTATTTCTTAATAAATTAGTCCCTTAATTATAGCGGAATTGTGGGAAAAGTCAAGCTGTGCACCATATTAACAAAAGAGACGCGAATTATTCGCGTCTCTAGTCAATTACCTGAAATCTGGTTACTTTTTTTCTTCTTCACTCTTATCCTCACCTTCGCTCTTAGCTTCGGGAGACTTCGCTTCGCTCGCTTCCTTGTCCACCGTAGCCTTGGCGGAGGTGGATTCCTTCTTAACTTTCTTCTTTTTATCAGCCTTTTCTTTCTTCTCTTCCTTCACTTCTTCAGCTTTTTCCTCGATGACCTCTTCTTTTGGCTCTTCGGCCTTTTCTTCTTTTACAACTTCTTTAGTCTTTTTGTCGCCCAATAGCTTTAGACCTAGACGATGTTCAGAAGGTTCAATTGAAATTACTTCGAAGTCTGATTTTTGGCCAATTGTAAATCTCTCACGTAACTCAGCAGCATCTCTGGCGCTTAGCTCAGAGATATGAGCAAGTCCGTGAATATCCTCGTCTAGCTTTACCATTAGACCAAAATTTTCAATCTTGTGGATTTCGCCATTCAAAGTTTCACCTACTTTATATTTTTCTTTTACACTCTTCCAAGGATCATCTACCAAACGTTTTACAGAAAGATAGATCTTGGATTTGTTGATATCAATGATTTGGGCATTTACTTTTTGGCCGACTTTCAAAACATCACGGGGATGATCAATTCTCTGCCATACAATTTCGGAAATATGTACTAGACCTTCTAGACCTTCGCCAAACTTGATAAAAGCACCAAAGGAGGTTAGGGCGCTTACTTCGCCCTCTACTACATCACCAACATTGAATGAGTCAAGAACAGCTTTTTGTTCATCTTCCCAAACAGCCTTTTCTGAAATAATTAATTTTTCATCTTTTTCAATAGCGTCCAGAACCTTTACTTGCATCTTCTTGCCAATCAAACCGCGCAAGTGTTCCAAGATTCTATTCTTGTCTCCACCTTGGACACGAGGATAGTTATCTGGTGACAATTGTGAAACAGGCATAAAACCTACTAAAGCATCTAACTGCATCATTAGACCGCCTTTGTTGGCAGCTAAGACTTTTCCTTCTAGAGTAATACCGTCTTCGGCATTTTTCTTCATTCTAGACCATACAAGATGATGTCCAGCAACACGGAAAGAAAGTTCCATCTCACCATTTTCATTTTCTTTTTCTAGGATAGTTGCTTCTGCTTCATCACCAACTTTTACATTGGAAAATTCTTTTGACTCAGCAAATAACTCTGGACCACGAACTATACCGGTGACAACACCTTCTATATCCAAGCGGACCTCACCGTTATCGACTGAGATTACTATACCTTTTACCAATTCACCTTCCTTTGGTAACACGGCAAAAAAGTTCTTTAGCAAATTTGCGAATGAACTAGGGTTTTTTTCGTCTGACATAAATTAAGAATTATATTTAACCTGTTGGTGACGAAACCAGACAAGCTTCCCGATTAATTCGGGATTAATAAGTGGGGAGATTATACAATATTACAAAAAAAATGTCAACCCCGCACCATTTTCACTAAGTTTTACCTTGATAAAAGTGTTGGGGGGGGCAAGAGTGACGTTTTTCTGTTGAATTCATTCCCAAAGAGGAATGTCCTGTGGGTATTAGAAACTAGGGTGGTAGGGTACTCATTTTGAACTCGTGGACGACCCTACCAGGAAGACTAGCTTCCGAGGAAAGAATTCGTCCATGAGTTGGACTATGGTGGGGGGGTGCTAGTCGTGAGGAATGATCCCCTCGCACTTCTCCATATTGGGGTTAAGTAGCATCTGAAGATCCTCCTGAATGAAGAACCTGTAGGCCTCCCGACCATTGGTTAGGGTGCGAACAGGCTGGTTGTCGTACCATTTGCCCCGAGGAACTAGGACGCAGCCCCTGCCCCCAATCGGCTTCATCTCGAAACCGACGTCCTGGGTGTTACCGGTCTTGAGGACCAATACCCTTGCTAGGACATGTGTGTCCCCGCAGTTCTCCGGCATGGAGAAAGCGTAATAGGTAGAGGTCTCATCAACGAGCCTCAGCTCCTCCCCGTAGGAGAATGAACTAAGAAGGGTAGTCTCCCTAATCTCGAGCATGCTGACCGGTACGGCCATCACACTAGGAGGTGAAACCGAAAAGTCTACTGTAATGACTCCGCCCCACATGGTCTCCGCCTTGGTAATCACCTGCTCAAGAGAGCTTGTTTTGCCTTGGGCCAAGGGAGTAGAAACAATAAAACAACTAAACATAACCACTACGAGAAGGTGCCAGATCTTCATAACTCCCTCCTTATAGGGGTTAAAAAACTAAAATAGAGTACCCACCTTAATTTCTAATATAAATTTTAAAGAACCCCAACAATGGATTATAGTCTGTTTTAGGGCTTTTGTCAAGCCCCGGTGCCCAACTTAGATAACTTAACCAATTGGAAACACTGTGTTGGCTTGTTTTTTGCTAAAATAAGCCAAAAATATACCCCCCATTCACAGCCTATAACCACTTGCGGTTTTACAATAAATAATGTATAATATAGCCACTTTTTACTTTATACTTTGTAACTTTTAACTAAATTTATGCATATCTCATGGCTGGGCAATACTGCCGTAAAAATACAAGTAAAACCTTTTGATAAGGACGTAACTATAGTAATAGACCCTTACAAACCAGAAAAAGGCTCTTTTCCACGAAGTCTAACCCCAGACATCGGCCTCTACACCAAGGGTGAGAAAGATTCCATAACACTGTCTGGAGATCCTTTTGTTTTGGATACTCCTGGTGAATGTGAGACAAAAGGCGTATTAATAACCACTGTACAGAGCGAAAAGGCCGAAGATATAAAAATTAGATTAGATGCTGAACAAATGAGTGTAGGGCATTTGGGATTGGCAAATAAACAACTAACAGAAAAAGAGTTAGAGGTTTTGGCAGATGTAGATATTTTGTTGATACCAGTAGGAGGGGATGACTGCTACGATGCTCAGACTGCAGCAAAGGCTGCGACCTCAATTGAGCCAAAAATTATTATTCCAATTGCTTTTAAGTCTGATAATAATACAAATGCTAGACCGGTAGAAGACTTTTTGAAAGAAATGGGTGTGGCTAGCACAGCACCAGAAAAGAAATTTATTATAAAGAAAAAAAACCTACCGACCGAAGAAACACAGGTAATAGTCTTGGCCAAAGAATAAAAAAATGTAATTTTTCAAAATATGCCTGTCAAAAAAACACCAAAGAATAAAAAAAGTGGTAGCCCTTCGAAAAAGAAAGTTTCCAAAACTAAACCTGCTGTTAAAAAAACCAAAAAGAAGAGGGTTTCTCCAAAAAAATCTACAAACAAGGTAAATAAAAAAGAATTAAAAAAAGCAGTAGACAGACTACCGGGTTTAATTGCAGAAAAAGCAAAGTTAGAAAAAAAAGAAATCGCACCAGAACAAATAACGGAAAGACCTAGAGATGTGATAGAAATTCGAGAACTAAAACCAACAGGAGAGACAAAGACAAGGGTAGGTCAAAATTATGACGATGGCCGAGACAAAAAATGGCTAATGTGGCTAGGGGTAATAATTTTTGCCACTGCCATACTTGCGCTCTGGGGATGGAATTTAATAGTAAAATTTCAAGATACAGCAAAAATAGATAACCTTGGAATAATAAAGGAAGTAAAAGAAGAAATCCAAACAACTTTGAAGGTGTCTGAGACAGAAGAAGACGAAGAAACAAATGAAGCAGAGTCCGTGAACCCACCACCTGAGGGAGAAGACGGTGAAAGCCTGAAAGAAAAACTAAAACAAAACATAGCCAGCATTATAACAACAATAAAAACTGGCACTACAACTCCAAATGTAGAAAAAGAAGACGCTGGATTTCCAACAAATGCGAGCAGTACCAACACAGAGATTATAGAAAAGCTAGATAACACTATAGAAAAAAATAATAACGAAATAATAACACCTTCATTGTAAAATTATGGCCAAGAAAAAAATGATTTCAAAAATAAAACAAGACAGATTAGAAATCGATCCGGTAGGAAAAATTGAACCTATTCAACTGGTAGATGAGATGAAAAAATCTTATCTAGACTATGCTATGAGTGTAATTGTATCTCGTGCTCTACCAGATGTCCGAGATGGATTGAAACCGGTACACAGAAGAATCTTGTACGCCATGTGGAATGTAGGCTTGAAGTCTAATGCAAAATTCAAAAAGTCTGCCCATGTAGTCGGTGAAGTAATGGCCAAGTACCATCCCCATGGTGACTCTGCTATTTATGATTCTATGGTGAGGATGGCTCAAGACTTTTCTATGAGAACACCCTTGGTAAATGGCCAGGGTAACTTTGGTTCTATGGATGGTGACAGTGCTGCTGCCATGCGTTATACAGAGGCCAAACTACAGTCTGTGGCCGAAGAACTACTTCACGATATAGACAAAAATACTGTAAACTTTAGACCAAACTACGATGGCTCTACCAGGGAACCTACCGTACTACCCAGCAAGCTACCAGGATTATTATTGAACGGTTCTATGGGTATTGCAGTTGGTATGGCCACCAATATTCCACCGCACAACCTAAGTGAATTATGCGACGGCATCACAGCTCTTATTGATAACCCAAAAACTGCCGTGGAGGGATTGATGGAACACATAAAAGGACCAGACTTCCCAACTGGCGGTATTATTTATAATAAAAAAGATATTGCTGCAGCTTATGCTACTGGTAGAGGCGGAATAGTACTCCGAGCCAAGACTGAAATCCAAGAAAGTAAGTCTGGACAATTTCATATTATAGTCACAGAAGTTGCCTATCAAACAAACAAAGCCACACTACTAGAAAAAATTGCCGGACTTGTCCACGAAAAGAAAATTGACGGCATCAAGGACCTAAGAGACGAATCAAACAAAGATGGCGTACGCGTGGTTATTGATTTGAAAAAAGATGCTTATCCCAAAAAGGTTTTGAATCGATTGTACAAGCTCACTGATTTGCAGACTACTTTTCATGTAAACACTTTGGCACTGATCGATGGAATCCAACCACGTGTTTTAAACTTGAAAACAATTCTAGAAGAATATATCAAACACAGACAAGAAGTAATCAAACGCAGAACTCAGTTTGACCTAGACAAAGCAAAAGACCGTGCTCATATTTTGGAAGGCCTCAAAAAAGCATTGGATAAAATTGATCTAGTAATAAGCACGATTCGCAAATCAAAAGATAAAGACGAAGCCAAAGTAAACTTGATGAAGAAATTCAAATTTACTGAGAGACAAACTGTTGCAATTCTAGAAATGAAACTGCAACAACTTGCCAATTTGGAAAGAAAGAAAATTGAAGACGAATTGAAAGAGAAAAAAGCATTAATAAAAGAACTGGAAGCATTACTTGCTAGCCCAAAAAGAATTCTAGGCGTGATTAAAAAAGAAATAAAAGAAGTAAAGGAAAAATTTGGCAATGAAAGACGCACCAAAATCATCCCCCATGGTGTAAAAGAATTCAAAATCGAAGATTTGATTCCAAATGAACCAACTATTATTATGGCCACCAAGGATGGCTACATCAAGCGCCTACCGCCAGACACATTTAAGACTCAATCTCGTGGCGGCAAAGGTGTAATTGGCCTCACCACCAAAGAAGAAGATGTAGTAGACCTCATGATCACTACTAACACTCATGATAATATTTTGTTCTTCACCTCTCGTGGACGAGTATTCCAACTTCGAGCCTACGATATCCCAGAAGCCAAGCGTACTGGAAAAGGCCAGGCATTGGTAAACTTCTTACAACTTGCACCAAATGAAAAGGTCTCGTCAATTCTATCCATGAGTGACATCAACAAATACAAGTTCTTAGTCATGGTAACAAGCAAGGGCAACACAAAGAAGACTGCCCTTACAGATTTTGACAATGTAAGGCGCTCTGGTCTAATTGCTATCAAACTAAAACCAGAAGACAAGCTAGAATGGGTCCGTCCATCTACTGGTAAGGATGAGGTTATTATCGCTACCTCTCTTGGTCAAGCTATTAGATTCAAAGAATCTGGTATTCGTGCAATGGGCAGAACTGCTAGCGGTGTTCGTGGTATCAGACTAAAATCTAATGACGAAGTTATTGGTATGGATGTGGTAGACCCCGAACTAATAAAAAAGAAGGTTTTGGAAATGCTAGTAATATCAGAAAATGGTCTTGGCAAAAAAACCAAGATATCTGAATACAAAGTTCAAGGCAGGGGTGGGTCTGGTATCAAAACCATGTCTATCACTACCAAAACTGGAAAACTAATCGCCATGAGAGTGACAAATAATACCGAAGATCAAGACCTCATGATGATCTCAGTAAAAGGCCAAGTAATCCGCACCCCACTAAAAGCTGTCTCCACTCTCGGCCGAGCTACTCAAGGTGTGAGGATCATGCGATTCAAAGCCGAAGGCGACAAGGTGGCGAGCATAACACTACTTGAAAGCATAAAAGAATAGAAACACTTAAACAAATATAAAAAATCCCCGGGAAGAGGGATTTTTTATTTGTTTATTATCTGTGTAATCCTTTAAAAATCTATTTGAATCAGTGTATTATTTACCAGCACCCTTCAACGCTTCCCTCAACAACTGTTCACCAGTCTTACCCTCTACATCCAAATCTTTAACAACCTGCCTCGCCTCTTCTTTGGAATAACCCAGAGAAACTAAACCATCAATCGCATCACCCATAACACTCCCCGCCTTTTCCACAACTTTTGACTTTTGAACTTCCACTTTCGATTTGAGTTCTACTGTCAATCTTTCTGCAGTTCTCTTCCCAACCCCACTTACTTTTGTAAGATAATCAACATCACTATTAGAAATTGCATTTTGAATTTCGTCTAAACTTCCCAGACCAAGAATATTCAAAGCACTTTTTGGTCCGATGCCATTAACAGAAATTAAAAGCTCGAAAAAATCTTTTTCTTCCAAAGTTTCAAACCCATACAAGTCCATTGCATTTTCTGATACTCGTAAATAGGTATGGAGCCCCACCTCATTACCCACTTCCAAACTGGCGCACTTTTCAGTTTGCAAACCTACTTCGTAGCCAACCCAGCCAGCTGTCAAAACAGTAAGGCTATTTTCTTTTTTAGTAATAATTTTTCCTTGTATAAATGATATCATAATATTTAATCAACTTCTCCACAGCAAGCTGATGGAGTATAGATAGGTAGTTTCAAAGCAAGTTTCTAGAAATTAAACTCTCTTGTCCCGACAATAGTCGGGATTAAAGTAACCTGGAGGGATTTGCCAAATTGCAAACCCCACCGCTCCTTCCTGTGCCTCCTAAAGCTTGAGTTTGCCAAAGTGAATACGCAAAACGGTAGAGAAATCTGCCACGCTACAAGAGCGCGGAGGTGTCTTAGGGTCTGTATCGACATCTTCCAGACGATAGTTGATGACACCATCGCTGATGGCATAACCAGACCAACTCAAAACATGTCTAGGGTCATCCCCCTTATTAACCCAGACGAAATCTTCTCCCTCAAACGTTCCTCTCTTCATCAATACGACCTCTTCTTGAATTTCTGCGGAAACCACCTTCTCAAACAAGAAGAAAGCTGTCCGATAGGAACATCAGATTCACCACGACCCTCAACAAACACTCGCACCACGACCCCTCCAGGAAGCAGTGCGGAAATAATCTTGGCCCGATGAACTATGTCATCAGGAGTCATCCAATGTTCCACATAAACACGGGCGCTCTGTTGCATCATACCCCCAAAAAAACATATTGAAGTTCATCTTCCACAATCTAATAATAGCAACTTTCTTCGTGTAAGTCAAAACCGCCCTGAAGGGCGGTTTTTTAAATATCTAATGTAAAATATTTTTATTCTCCCATTTGCTCAGCCACTTCTTCGGCAAAATCACAGGCTTTCTTTTCAATGCCCTCACCCAGCTCAAAGCGGGAAAAACGACGCAAGGTAACCTTTTCACCAATTTCGGCACTGGCCTGGACCAACACCTGCTCCACTGTTTTGTCTTCGTCTTTGATAAAGGACTGCTCTAGAAGACAAATTTCACTATAAAATTTACCCAATTTTCCTTCTACAATCTTTTCAATCATCTCTTCTGGCTTGCCTTCGTTTTTCAATTGCTCGGCATAAACATCCTTTTCTTTTGCAATCTCGTCTTCTGACACTTCTTCACGACTTAGATATTTTGGTGATACAGCTGCGATATGCATAGCCATATCATGAGCCAAATCCTTAAACTTGTCGGTCTTGGCAACAAAATCTGTTTCACAATTAAGTTCAAGTAAAACTCCGATCTTCCCATTGCCGTGGATATAGCTATAGACCAAGCCTTCGGCTGCAATTTTGTCAGCACGCTTGGCAGCTTTTGCAATACCTTTTTTCCTTAGCTCATCAATAGCCTTATCAATATTTCCATCAGCCCCTTCTAAGGCTTTTTTACAATCCATCATACCTGCTCCTGTTTTTGCTCGGAGCGCAGCAATGTCTTGTGCGGTAATACTCATAATTTTTATTTTTAATATTTTGAAATAAATTTAACTAACAGAATCCATTACTTGGATGGGTTTTGACCGATTGTTTTTTCTTGTTGATCAACCCCTATCTTTATTGCATCAGATACTAGACTCACCATCATCTTGATGGAGTTAATAGCATCGTCATTTGCGGGAATAAATAAATCTGCTTTATCAGGATTAGCATTAGTATCAGAAATTCCAATTACAGGTACTTTCATTTTTGTTGCTTCTGTTACAGCTGTCTTTTCACGCTGTAGAGAAGGGATAAACAAAGCATCTGGTAACTCTTTTAGACCAGCCAAACCAGATAGGCTAATATCCATCTTTATAAGTTGCTTGGCAATATCAATTTGTTCTTTTTTGGTATATTTTTCAAGTTCACCACTGGCCTGCTCTTCTTTCAATTTGTTGTATCTAGCGATAAGTTTTTTGATCTCTGAAAAGTTGGTAATAAGACCACCAACCCAACGATCTACTAAATAAGGCATACCACAATTAATCGCGGCTTCCTTTACGATTTCTTTGGCTTGGGGGTTGGTAGAAACAAATAAAATTTTCTTACCGTCCTTTGCCATTTTTTGGACTTCTACCAAAAATTCTTCTGTCATTGTTTTGGTCTTTTCCAAATCAATAATATGTACACCATTACGCTTGGTAAAGATATACTCGTCCATTTTTGGATGACGTCTGGTAGTCTGGTGCCCAAAGTGAACTCCAGCCTGCAACATCTCCAAAATACTAGGTATTTTCATAGTTTTTTCCTTATTCCTCTCTATCACGACCTTTTGGGATGGCCAAAAGGAGGAAAAAATGCGATAGATGAGGGATTAATTAGTACTTTTCGCGAACACGAGAAGTGACAATATAATACAATATTTTAACTTTTTTGTCAAGAGAATAACATTTAAGTACATTTTATGATATAATACTATTAATCTAATAAATTATTAAGATAACCTTATGCCAAAAGTGAATAAAAATAAACTAAGTTTTACAAAAATGCGGTCTAGTTTTTTCTTTGGACTGATCATTATTTTGACTATTTCTATACTATACATATTCAAGCCGTTTATTTATCCGATATTTTGGGCAGCTGTAATAGCAATGATGTTTTATCCGATTTTTAGTTGGCTCAACCGCTACATGAAGGCACCAAACCTGTCTGCCTTTATTGTTCTAATACTCGTAATAGTAACCATTTTCTTGCCTTTGGTTTTGTTATCTAGCCTACTTGTGAATGAATCCGTTGATCTATATCAATCAGTATCAAAATGGGACCTAAGCGATCAAGTTCAAGATGTATCAATCTGGGTAGAAAAAACATCTTTTGCCCCATATATAGAAAAAGCCCAAACAGAGTGGGCCAACTATGCGGCCAATACAGCCAAAAGTGTAAGTGTATTTCTATTTAATAATATTAAAAGCGTAACTCAAAATTCTCTACGCTTTATATTCATGATGTTTATAATGCTTTATACCTTGTTTTACTTTTTGAAAGATGGTGAAAAAATGTTAAAACGCCTAATGCACTTATCACCCCTCGGAGACAAATACGAAAAAATGCTTTATGAAAAGTTCCGTTCTGCCTCTCGTGCGACCCTGAAAGGAACATTTATTATTGGTAGTATCCAAGGTATTTTAGGTGGAATACTTTTTTGGGCCACTGGCATAGAAGGTGCTTTTATCTGGGGTATTATTATGGTGGCACTATCTATCATCCCAGCTATAGGCTCTGTGATTATTTGGTTCCCTGCTGGGATTATAATGTTGATAATTGGAAATATTTGGCAGGGTGTTGTCATCTTAGTAATCGGCACACTGGTTATTAGCATGATAGACAATCTTCTTAGGCCACCTATGGTTGGAAAAGATATTCAGATGCATCCTTTACTCGTATTATTTTCAACCCTAGGCGGAATACTAATATTTGGAATTTCTGGATTTATTATAGGTCCAATACTCGCGGCTCTGTTTGTTGCTATTATGACTATCTATGACCATCATTATAGGAATGAATTGCAGAATAATTAGTACACATCGTAGATAAAAAAATAGTACGTACTTTAGTGCGTACTATTTTTAATTTGTAAAAAACTTATTCCTTTATACTTTTTATCATCTTCTCAATTGACTCCTCTGCCTTTGTCCTCAAGTCTTCCTCGCTCATATTTATAGCAACACCTTTTTCTAGCTCAGCCATTTCTTCGCGTATCAAATCCTCTCTCATTTTCTCCACTTCCACCACATAATCTTTTATTTTTAATTTTAATTCTTCAACTTTCTTCTTATCTTGTCGAATAGATGTCGGATCATCATCGTCCTGTACCAACTGCAATTGCGCTCGTAGATTCCTAATCGCCTGTGTCACTTCTTGCATGTGCAAAACAATATTTTGCATCTGTTTTTTACTAGATTTTACCTCCTTTACCAAAAAATCTGCTTTTTCCATAGCGGAGGCGCTTTTTAGTTCAGCATCAACTTCACTTTCCTTTGACTCACGAGATTCATGGCTCTTCTCCTGCTCATTCGAATAAATTTTCTTTTCTGCTTCTAAAGACATAGTAATACTATTGTAACATTAAAGTATTTTACTTTCAAACAAAAAACTCCCAAAATGAGAGTTCTGATTGCTGGGCATAACGCAGTGAAGCCCAGTGCTCGGGGCGGGACTCGAACCCGCACAGTATTGCTACCAAGGGATTTTAAGTCCCTCGTGTCTACCATTCCACCACCCGAGCATTATTGTACGAAGAGATTATAGCAAAATAATGAAAATAAAACAAGACCTAGCCCTTGACCCAGCTTTCTTCCTTAACGCCCTCTTGCTTATTCAGCCATCTACCTAAAACAAACAACAAATCACTTAACCGATTCAAATATTGTTTAATTAAATCATCAACTTCATATTTTTCTGACAATCCAATCATTACTCGCTCAGCTCGACGACAAACTGTTCGCGACTGATAACTTAGAGCCGCACCCTCACAACCACCGGGCAAAATAAAATTATTAAGCTCTGGCAAATCTTTATTCATCTCATCAATCCAGTTTTCCAAATATTCTACATCTTCTTTTTTTAATTTTGGCAGACTATCCAAATCGGTCTGCAGGCCAGCAAGATTTGACCCAATAACAAAAAGCTTGTGCTGAACCTGAACTAACTTTTCCCCAACCTCACTATCTAATTCTGCAATCAAAACACCCAAACCAGCATTGAGCTCATCCACCTCACCAATCGCTTCCATTTCCAAACAAGACTTGGAAATCCGTTTCCCACCAAGCATTGATGTCTCCCCCTTGTCTCCGGTTTTTGTGTAGATCTTCACAGAATTATAGATTATGAATTATAGATATTAAACCACATTTAAATAGTCATAGCAAGTCGCAGAAAAAACTTGGGGGTTTGGGGGTAAAACTGTTTGAGCCCCCACTCGCGTTGTAAATGATTATTTACTTAATAGCTATGGGGCGAGTTTTTTATCCCCAAAACTTTTTGTTGCTTTTTGGTTACAAAAAGTAAAGGCACTGATGTCGCTATACCCAAAACCCGACTTAGCTAGTCGGGCTTAATTTATTTAATCCTAATGCGCCTACTGCGGTGCTAAAAGGGGTCCCTCGGCTGCGCTCGGGATGACATTGGTGATTGACTAACTACACCCCAAACTATCCCCACAATTCAAACACTTATAGCAAGTACCATTCCTAACGGTAACATGTCCACAAGTAGGACAAGCAGGAGCATCGCCCATCATCTCTGACAAGGCTGCGCTACTAGCATCTTGTATAGCCTCTTCTTTTTCCATGGTTGGCAATGTGGCCTGATCCTGAACTTCACTAACTTCTACTTCTTCCTTTTTTTCTGGCAAATCCATCGTTTCTTGTGGAGCTGTGGTCTCTGCTAGTTTGGCAAGATTTTCGAATTTCTTTTTTTGAATTCCTTTTGGAAGAACTTGCACATAGTCTGTCCGTCCGAGATACTCCATTCCCAAAACTTTGAAAACAAAATCTATTACAGAGGTGCAGCTCTTGATATTGGGATGATCTGTAAATCCACTAGGTTCAAACCTAGTAAACAAAAAGTTTTCTACATACTTTTCTAGTGGCACACCATATTGCAGCCCCATAGAAACAGAGATTGCAAACATATTTAGTGTACTTCTAAATCCAGCGCCTTCCTTGTACATGTCAATAAAGATTTCTGCTAGGCGTCCGTCTGGATATTCGCCAGTTCTAAGCCAAATTTGCTGAGTACCAATTTTGGCAGAGACGGTGATACCACCACGCTTTGCTGGAACTTTTCTTTTTTCTCCGTGCAAATAAACTCTTCTCTCGGCCACCTCACCATCTTTACTGTATGATTCCATTGGTGTTTGAATCCCGACATGTTGACTCAAAATCTCACTAGCCTGTCTAATTGCGTCATCTTCATCATTTGTTTCCACCATTCTAGATACCTGAATTACTTCTTCTTTTTTTACTACAACCTCTTCTTTTAGCTCTACCTTATCTTCTACCTCTTCTTTATCTTCATCACCTTTATTTTTTGAAGAAGTTGAGAGTGGTTGGCTCAATTTACAACCATCACGATAAATTGCAACTGCCTTTAGAGCTAATTTCCAAGACTGTTCATAAGTATATTTTACATCTTCTAGGGTTGCCTCATTTGGCATATTAATAGTTTTGGAAATTGCACCGGACAAAAATGGTTGGACAGAAGCCATCATATTCACGTGGCCCATAAAGTGGATAAATCTTTCGCCTTTTTTACCATTTTTATTTGCAGTATCAAATACTGGGTAGTGCTCTTCTTTCAAATGTGGCGCACCCTCAACTGTCATAGATCCGCAAACATATTGGTTGGCCTCCTCGATCTGCTCTTCTGTATAACCCATGGCTTTTAGCATATTAAAGTCAGGGGCATTATATTCTTCTGTCTTAAATCCAACTCGTTTCATACAATCTTCTCCCAAAGTCCAAACATTGAAAGCAAACTTAATTTCAAAAGCACCTTTTAGAGCTTTATTTAGACTAACAATATCTCCATCGTTAAATCCTTTGGCTTTCAAGCTCTCTGCGCTAACATGTGGAGAACTTGTTATGTCAGCCGTACCTTTGGCGTAGTCTAAAATACCCCCTATCTCCTCATCGCTGTATTCTAGATTTTCTAGCGCCAATGGCATTGCTTCGTTTGCAATACGAAAGTATCCGCCACCTGCCAATTTTTTAAACTTTACTAGTGCAAAATCTGGCTCTACTCCTGTAGTCGCACAGTCCATAAGTAAACCAATTGTTCCAGTTGGTGCAAGTAGTGTAGTCTGAGCATTGCGATACCCATACTTTTCACCCATAGACAGAGCATCATTCCAAGATTCACGAGTAGCAGCTAGTAAATAGGCAGGAGCATGCTGAGGATCAATACCAACTGGCATCACTGTCAATTTTTCATACTCACTATTATCAGCATTGAACGCTGCTCTACGATGATTACGCATTACTCGAAGCATATCTTCGCGATTGTATTCAAACTTTGGAAATGGACCAAGCAATCTAGACATCTCAGCACTGGTCTTGTAAGACTCGGCTGTCATAAGAGATGTAATAGAACCAGCAAAAGCACAGGCTTCTTCTGACTCATAAGGAATGCCATTCATCATAAGCACAGAACCAAGGTTGGCATAGCCAAGACCTAGTGTTCTAAAATCATAACTACCTTGAGCAATTTCTTCACTTGGGAATTGCGCCATGAGAATACTAACTTCTAAAACAGTAGTGACGAGTCTAGTAGCATGTTTGAACTGTTCTATTTCAAAATTTCTATTTTTTACATCAAAAAACTTGAGCAAATTGAAAGATGCCAAATTACATGCGGTGTCATCCAAAAACATATATTCGCTACATGGATTGGAAGCATTGATTCTGCCTGACTGAGGACAAGTATGCCAGTCGTTGATAGTACCATCAAACTGAATACCTGGATCAGCACAAGCCCAAGCTGCATAAGAAACTCTTTCCCACAGGTCTTTGGCTTTCATTTTTTTACAAGTACTACCGTCAGTTCGCCAAGTAAGATTCCAAGAACCATCATTTTTTACTGATTCCATAAACTTATGTGGCACACGGACAGAGTTGTTGGAGTTTTGACCAGAAACTGTTTGGTATGCTTCCCCCTCATAGTCTGATGCATAACCAGCGGCAATCAGAGCTGCGACTTTTTTTTCTTCTTTTACTTTCCACCCTACAAATTCTTCAATATCAGGATGGTCCATGTCGAGCACAACCATTTTTGCCGCACGTCTGGTAGTACCACCGGATTTTATAGCTCCGGCGGCTCTATCGCCAATTTTGAGCCAACTCATAAGCCCTGATGATTGACCACCACCCGACAGTGACTCACCAGATCCACGAAGTCCTGAAAAATTAGTGCCCGTACCAGAGCCGTATTTGAAAAGACGCGCTTCCCTAACCCACAAATCCATAATACCACCTTCGTTTACCAAATCGTCTTTGATAGATTGTATGAAACAAGCATGTGGTTGAGGATGAGTATAAGCATCTTTGGCTTTTGTCATGACTCCGGTGTCAGGATCTACATAATGGTGACCTTGGGGACTACTGTTGATGCCGTAAGCCCAATTGAGTCCAGTATTAAACCACTGCGGAGAATTTGGCGCCACCATCTGTTTGAGATGCATTACCACCAACTCATCATAAAAAATCTCTGCATCCTCTGCACTAGCAAAGTAGCCATATTTTTCTCCCCAATAACGCCAAGTACCCACTAGACGATGAATGGTTTGTTTGGTGCTAGTCTCGGGTCCAAGCACGGGCGACCCATCCACTTTTAATTTTGGGTTACCTCTATCATCATATTGGGGCACACCTGTTTTTCTAAAATATTTTTGAGCAATAATATCAGTTGCCACTTGCGACCACTCTTTTGGGATCTCAATATCTTTCATTTCAAACACAACTGTACCATCTGGCTCACGAATGATAGATAATCGCTTTTCATACTCCACTGAATCATATGGACTTTGTCCTTCTTTGCTAAAAACACGCTTAAAACGTAGGCCATTTTCAGTATTATACTTGAAGTTTGTATCTGTCTCTTGGCCAAGATGTAAATCTTGAATCAATTTGGAATCAGTCGGCCCCATAGATTTATATTATTAAAAAAATTTATAATTAGTTAATCTGAAAGCTTATTTTATCAGTTATTTTCTATTACCACAAGCACACCACAAAGCGATAAAAAAACGCCTCTAAAAAATATAAAATGGCGCCTTTCAAAAATCATCGTAGTACAACATGTAGTGTTTGATTTCTTTTTCAAACCACTACATCTTGTGTTTAAAACAGGCTAAGCATATTATAGCATATATACAAACCAACCACCAAATAATTGTCGCGACACTATATTTTTGGCTTGGCTAAGCCGTGGTATGATGTTTGCACAAGCTTAAAACACAGCTTATCAAGTTAGTTATCCACAGCACACCATTCACGAAGCCACAATGCACTTCAGGCAATGTAAAAAGTTGTCAAAAAAGCTCAAAAAAGGTACAATACAGCTACTATGACTGAAGAATTTTATAAGTTAGACGAAGATCTAAATCCTCGTCTAGTTGACCCAAAAGAACAAGCTGAAGAGGAAGTAATAGAAATAACACTTAGACCACAAACCTTGGGTGAATTTGTTGGACAAAAACAAATAAAGGCGCCACTAAATATCTCGATCGAAGCCGCAAAGAAACGTAGTGAGCCAATTGAACATGTCTTGCTCTACGGCAATCCTGGGCTTGGAAAAACTACTCTGGCCAATATTATCGCCAAAGAAATGGGAACCAACATAAAGATAACCGCTGGACCAGCCCTAGAGAGAGTGGGTGATCTGGCTGCAATTTTATCAAATCTAGAAGAAGGTGATGTTTTGTTTATTGACGAAATTCACCGAATGAACAAAACTATTGAAGAGGTTTTATATTCTGCCATGGAAGATTTTGCTATTGATTTGATACTTGGAAAAGGTCCAGCTGCCAGAACAATGCGCATGCCACTAGACAAATTTACTTTGATCGGCGCGACTACTAAAATGAGTTTATTATCGGGGCCACTAAGAGATAGATTTGGACATGTATTTCATCTTAACTTCTACGAACACAGTGATATTGAAAAAATAGTTACTCGTAATGCAAAAATTTTGAGTCTAGACGCTCATCCAGAAGCTTGCGAAGTGATTTCCAAACGTGCCAGAAGGACTCCTAGAGTGGCCAACAGACTTTTAAAACGTGTCAGGGACTTTGCTGAAGTCAAATTTGATGGTAAAATAGATAAGGACATTACTCACCAAGCGCTGGAGATGCTAAGCATAGATGAACACGGTCTTGATGAAGTGGATAAAAAAATTCTAACTGCAATAATAGAAAAATTTGAAGGTGGTCCAGTAGGCCTAAATACTTTGGCTGCAGCAGTAGCAGAAGAAATGGATACCATAGAAAGCATCTACGAACCATACCTATTACAGACCGGGATGATCGAACGAACACCACGCGGCAGAAAAGCGACCAAGCTGGCCTATGAACACCTAGGAATAAAGCTAAACAAAAAACAACAAGAAGGACTACTCTAACTTATACATATGCTAACAATCCCACTATATACTTTCCTCTTCCTCTACTTGATCTTCCTAGTAGTCTTTGTGGCTTTTGCTATTATGAATTTTTATCATATTATCATGACTGCTTCTTTTACCCTAGCAAGTTTTATTATTACTTTTTTTACCTTTACACTTACAATTTTGACCCTATACTTCACATGGCAAGTAATAAGTATGGCAAATTGGCAAGCTGAGGTGCTATTATTTAATACTGAATGGCTGACTGGGTCAGTAATTTTTTAAGGCCTATGCAAATCTCCCATTTAATAAAACAAAAAGCTTACGAAAAAATAGAGTATCTGTTACGCAGGCATCCTATTACTTTTATACCTATTTTATCTTTGTTTATAGTGCTGTGCCTAGTTCCAGTAGCCTTGTATTTCTTGATAACTTTTATCTACCCACAGATTCTAGTCGGCCCTATCTCTTTTCCACTCCTAGCCCTATTTGCTAGTCTATACTACCTAAGTATTTACTTATTTTTTTACGCACAATTTATAGACTTTTATCTGGATCTCTGGATTGTAACAAATGATAGAATTGTAGACATAGAACAATTTGGGCTTTTTTCAAGGACAACATCCGAGCTAGATCTTTATAGAATCCAAGATGTGTCTGTACATGTCACAGGATTTTTCCCCACAATATTCAAATATGGAAACATACACATAAAAACTGCCTCTAGTAATAGCGATATTGTCTTTAGAAATGTTCCCAATCCAAATCAGGTACGACAGGGGTTGATACAACTGTCAGAACAAGATTTGAAATTTCATCATACATAAACCAGCCGTAAGTTATAAGCTGTAAGCTGTAAGCTGTAAGCCATAAGTATTATGCACAACCTGTCTTTGTGGTTCACAAATCTATCGCTCCAAACACAATTTTTAATTATATATTTAATTGTGATAAACATTATCACTTTTTTTTATTTTGGATTAGACAAATTGAAATCTCAACTACAACATCGCCGTATTAGTGAAAAAATTCTGTGGATTTTATCTGCAGTCGGAGGATCAGTCGGGGCGCTACTAGCAATGAACTTCTTTCGTCACAAGACCAAAAAACTATCTTTTCAGGCGGGCATTGCCATGATTTTGGCTGGGCAGATATTGATTGTTTTGTTTTTGATTTAAAAATTTTAATAATAAAAAACAATCCTCTCATGGGATTGTTTTTTATTATGTGTATTTTGTATCGTGTAATTATTCCCCCGCCCTACAACTATAGTCTCCAGTCTCAGTATTCACTAGAATCTCTTCGCCTTCTTTTATAAAAATCGGGGCATGAATCTTTAGTCCATTATCAAGTCCAATTTCTTTTGTTACATTGCCACTGGCAGTATCACCTCTTACTGCCGGAGGTGAATCTACCACCTTATATTGCACCTTCTTTGGTAGCTCAATCGCCACCACACCACCTTCGTGCATTAAGGCAATTACTTCTAGACCTTCTTTTAAATATTTTGCGTCATCACCCACAATACCAGAGTTAACTTCCAAGGTCTCATAATTATCATTATTCATAAAAGAATACATCCCACCACTTTCATATAAATATTGTAAATTTTGTCTATCAACTCTCACATTATCTATTGACTCACCAGACTTATAGGTGATCTCAACAGTCTTGCCAGTAGATATGCTTTTTAGTTTAGCCTTTGTAAAAGCTTTTCCCTTACCAGGATTGGTAAACTGAAAAGTGGTGACCACAAACAGATCCCCATTACGACGAATCACTGCTCCTTTTTTTATATCAGTTGTATCTCCCATATTTTTATATTTTAATGTAAAGCCCAATTATAGTAACATACCATCAATATTTTGACAACAATAAAACTACCCACTCCTACTTCTAATCCAAAAAGATTGAACCAAAAGTAGTTTCGGGTAGCCTCATTATAAATTCCCTCCGCTACCTTTTTCTCCCAAACAACCGAGAGAAAAACCCACCCTCATCGCCCTCGTCGGGTTGTTCTAAATTGTACTTGCAATCTCCAGCATCTTTTTTTGGGCAAGCAGTGGTCATGCGAGACAGCTCGGCGGGCCTGGTGCCCTTTTTGCAATTACTGCATACTCCAAAAACATCACACCTACTGCCCCTAGCAATGACATGGCATTCTACTACTTTGAATACCTGTGAGGAATTGCATTTGGGACACACTGTCTTAAATTCTCTAGCCCCAACTTGGGACTTCTTGTCTTCTGGCATATCCCCCCCCTTTTTTTTGTGCGAGTAATTATATATACAGTAAAACATGTATTATACAAAAAGTCAACACAAAGCAAAAACCCGCCTTAACAGACGAGTTTTGCCATACAGTATTTGGGCACCTTCAGTATTTCTGAATTAAACCCACGATTATTATACACTATTTGCAAAAATCATGCAAAATAGCTGTGGATTACTCTGAAACAGAGTAACCTTGAGCTGGATAAAATCCAACATTAGAGACATTATACAAGAGATGTGTTTTTTTGTCAACAGAGTTGACAATGTTGATAATTTAATGTAAAATAATGTTCAGTTATGCGGGTATGGTATAATGGTTATTATCTCAGTTTTCCAAACTGATGATACGGGTTCGATTCCCGTTACCCGCTCTACACCTTGACATTTTGTCTAGGGTTTGATATAATTATCAACACAATTTACATATCGCGGGGTAGAGCAATTGGCAGCTCGTTGGGCCCATAACCCAAAGGTTCTCGGTTCAAGTCCGAGCCCCGCAACAAAGTGCGGTAGTAGTTCAGTTGGCTAGAACGTCTCCTTGCCAAGGAGAAGGTCGCCAGTTCGAGTCTGGTCTACCGCTCACAAAAAAAACATCGCTAAAAAATAGCGATGTTTTTTTATACATTTTTTACCATACACTACTTTACAAAATCATACACATATGGTAACTTTATGTTATCTACCACAACAAACCTGAAGAGGGAAGATATGCCATGGAACAGAGAATTACCACTTACAGTGGGAACAAAGGTACTCCGTGATGTCAACGGAAAAACAGGAACAATAAAGAAGTTGGTCAGGAAGAAAGATGGGAGCATCACCAGAATTGTAATATTGATGGACGGAATGAGGATAGATCTAAATTTCCGTAGCGTCGCCTTTATGGCAGACTTCTCGATAGCCCCCGAAAAAGTATAGTGCCCCAACCTCTCTCGCATGCTTATACATTGTGCGGTAGGCTAAAAACAACCCCATGCCTACTTAAATTCTAATATTACTTTAGAATTTGAGTAGGGAGGATAGGGGTTGTTTTTAGTTTATATTAATTCTAAAATCACAGTTATCATGCTCACAAAAACCCCTCTTACTTAAGATGGGGTTTTGTATAAAAATAAAAAATGTCTTACATCATGTTCTATCTTCTTTTGCCTTTGGTCCACTTATTGTCATTAAACATCAAAACTACCAAAAGTAAGAATGTAAAAATAATTGCCTCACCATACCAACCAATACCAACTGCCATACCAATCGCAGACACTGCCCAAAGCCCGGCAGCAGTAGTTAGGCCTTCTATTGTACCTCCATCTTTGTGTATAATAATACCAGCCCCCAAAAAACCAATACCGGTTAAAATCTGCGCTGCAACCCTAGTTGGTTCACCATTAGCAAAACCATACAGAGACATCATGGTAAAAAGTGCAGCACCCGCCGCTACCAAACCATAGGTTCTAGGGCCTGCTGACTTACCAATGTGCTCTCTTTGCCATCCTAAAATCCCACCAAGGAATAAGGCTAATAATATTTGTCCGGCAAAAATTAAATAGTTTAAGATTGCTGTCTCCATATTTTTTTAATTAATTTTTAAGACTCTCTATATTTTACCATAAAAAAGATATAATTCACACATCATCAACACTTACACCACAGATAACTTGACTTTTTATAGCCGATTTGATATAATTATCTCGTTTTATGGGCCTGTAGCTCAGCTGGTTAGAGCACCTGCTTTGCAAGCAGGGGGTCAGGAGTTCGAATCTCCTCAGGTCCACAAAAGTCTAAAATAAAAACAAAAAGCCGAGGTAGCTCAGGGGCCCGCCCGCAACGCCTGAGCAAGCTCTAAACTTGCGATGGCGGGCGAGCATAGTGTGCCAAAAGACATCTTTTGTAAAAAAAGTTTAATCTAAAATAAAAAGCCGAGGTAGCTCAGGGGTAGAGCAGTGGACTGAAAATCCTCGTGTCGGCGGTTCAAATCCGCCCCTCGGCACTAGGGCTTCGTTTGTCTTTCAACAAACTATGCCCTATAAATTTATTCCGTTTTAATTATAGCTACGACCTGTAACTGAGTTTACGATGCGTAGTCCTGATTAAAACAGGACGAAGCATCGGAGTGTAGCTCAGTTGGCTAGAGCACTGCGTTTGGGACGCAGGGGTCGAAGGTTCAAGTCCTTTCACTCCGACGAAAAAACTTCCTTAAATAGGAAGTTTTTTATTTGTTCTAAAATTTAAAATCCTAACTGTCATGCGCCCCCATAGTAAATCTCAACTTCATTTCGTCTTTTTGTTCTTTTTTCAGTACTTTAAATGTTCTTTTGGTCCAAGGATGGTCCTTCAAAATCTCGGCAACCCACTGACCACCAAGGAGGTGTGGCATCATTACATAATTGGCGCCTGCTTCGTACAAATCATCCAAGAAAATATTGTGATACAAGTTGGCAACAATTAGTGTTTTACTATTTTGTTTTCTGACATGCTTTATCATATTTTTTTGATCATCCGCCTCAGGAATAGTAGATATAATCAATTTTGATTTTTCGATGGGTAAAGAATCCAAAAATTCTACATCTGCTATATCACCAAAAAAAGCTGGGATACCCCTATGCTTGAGACGAGAAATTGCATCTGGATTATAATCAATTACTGCAAATTTTATTTTCTTCTCAGCTAGAGCTTCGCAGACCTTCCAGCCAATCCTATGATAACCGATAACCCAGACTTTATAGGGATCAACACTTTCCTTGTCCCTGTGCTCCTCTATGCTACCAAACTTATTTAAGAGTGGTAAAATCTTACGATATACTTGTTCGTTGTAAGTAATAACATAAGACGACGCAACAATAGTAATCAAAGCCACCATAGTCAAAATAGCCAATTCATTACCGTGTAAATAACCGGTTTCTTGAGCTTTAAAAATCAAAATAAAGCCAAACTCACTAACCTGAGCAGCTGTAACGCCGGCCAAAAAAGCACTGCGCTTGGTGTACTTAAACCGCCTCATTACAAAATAAAGGATTACTGGATCAGCCACTAAAACAAAAATTGATAAAACAATTGCAGGGACAAGGGCTGTCTGTATATCACCAAATTGTAATTCACTACCTAAAACAACAAAAAACAATACAATAAAAAAGTCTCTAAGTGGCTTGATACGACTACTAATTTCTGGCTGATAGACAGACGCACCAAGAGAAATACCGGCAATAATTGCACCAATCTCTATACTAAAGCCTGCCCGATAAACCAAACTAGCGATCCCAAAACACCAAGCAATCGTAAAAATAAAAAGCATCTCTCCATTCTGAGCAACCTTATCCATTATTTTTGGTAACAGAAACTTTGCCATAAGGAATACAAAAGCTACCAAAAATATTCCTTTTACCAAAACAGATAGAGCTGTCTCGTACCACACGACTCCATCAACGCCAGAGGTGTTTAAAAAAATCATTATAGAAACTGCAATAATATCCTGTACCAAAAGCAAACCAATAACATAACGACCGTAGACTGATTCTAAATCTTTTTTGTCTGATAATAATTTGATTACAATAATGGTACTAGAAAAAGTAACGGCGATTCCTATAAAAAAAGATGTGATCAAACCAAAGCCCAATAATTTCATTATCAAAAATCCCAAAACAGCCGTAACTGTAAATTGAATTCCACCACCAACAAATACCGCTTTGCCAACTTTTTTTATATAATCAAAATTGAGACTAAGTCCCACAATAAACAAAAGCAAGACGATTCCAAATTGAGCAAAAGTTTGAAAGAATTCTTCTCCACCGTGAACGAGATTCAAAAATAGAGGCCCAGCAACTAACCCAGCAATAATATACGCCACTATGAGTGGTTGTCTGAGAAAACGTATCACAAAAGCAATACTAACAGTAATGCCCAATATAATACTAATTTGTAGAAAAATATTTTCTACCATAATCTTATTTTAACACTTATATATTTTTATACCTGAATTATAGCACAAAATTAGTGTTTTGTCTTTTTTGAAAAATAAAAAAACAGCTGTTAGCTGCTAATAATTATATAAGTCATCTCCAACCGGCGCACTATGTGCGCCGGTTGGAGCCTCCGCAAGCCCGTGGTTCCTCAATCCACGAACTCTTCCTCGTCGCTCTTGGTGAGGTGCGCCGGGATTCCTCCTTGCGCCGCCACACAACAATTGACGGGGTGCTCACGCGCCCTTCGATCATCATCACTCTCTCGAGTGTCGACACCTTGATTACCGTTATCCTGAGTCATCTACTTCCTCCATTTCTGTTTCGACCACCCAGACCTCCTGGGTTGCCGTTGATTCCTTTTCATTACGAACCATGCGTCGCCCGAGCCCCCAACAAAAAATCGGAATCCAACTCTCGGCGAACTCCTGCGGGCAACGCGCTGAAAAGGTCCAAGCATGATCGCCCGGAACTTTCACTTCGACCCAGTCAACAGTGCCATCATCCTTCACCGCACCACGGCGAAATAGATTGACACGACCATTCTGGGTACTACGCACTACCCTACGAACCCCCATGGCTCGATGAGCAATAAAAAACTGGATACGATCCATATACCCCCCTTAAAAACGTAAAAAAAGAAAAGCTCTTATTTATATATACCATAATAAAGCAAAGCCGTCAACCCTTTCTACGTTTCACCACCGCCACAGCCACACCAGTCATGCGCCTAGCAAAACCTACCACCCCAGCTCCGCGTGCTTTGGCAAAAAGACCTACTAGAATAGAAGTAAGCCCGCCAGCTGTAGCCGTAAGATACTTTTCAACTGTTTCTTTTTTCTCTTCTCCTTCCTCATTTTCAATTTTTGTTACAAAGCTTTCTGCTACGCCTGTTTTTTTGATATCCTCTTGCGAGCGTGGTAATATTTGATAACCTGTTTTTGTTTGTGCTAGCAGACCAGAAACTTTGACCAAATCACCCGCCTGTAAAATCTTTTTGTTTATACCTGCTCCCCGTTTGAAATATACTTTTATCTCTTCAGTTCCATCATCTACATACATATATGAACTTTTTAGCTCTGTTATTTCGCCGCTGACCTGGACCAGCCAACCTTCGTATGGTTCTTGTAGATCAGCTATCTCAACTGATTTTGGAACTGGACTAGCCTGATGATCAATTACTTTTATATCACCACGATCAACCAGCTTAATTCTAGTCTCACCATAAGCCTCGGAAATTTCTCCTGTCACTTCTACCCTATCACCGACCTTCAAGTCTGGGAAATCTTTTTTGTACATGTAAACCTGAACACCAGGACTACCTACTATATAAAAATATTGTGAACCCAAAACCCCTGGCTCAACCGCCACGATACCTACAACTTTTACCTTGTCCCCAATATCCTCGTCGCGTAATTTTTCCAAAGTTGTATTTATAATTGGCTTTATCATTTTTGATTTTGCCCGACTGACTGTTTTTGTTTTTGCAAGAAGCGCCACACTACTAATTATATTTTCTTTTCCAGCCGTAACGGCAGATGTCCAAAGCCATTTCTCATTTTCATCAGCAATATAACTAGCACCCTCTAGCACATCATCGTATCTTACTTCTTGTAAGATTGTACCATCGGGATAAAGCAAACGCACCGAATCACTAGTGTTGTTCAAAGCTAATTTACTGTCTTGCCGACCTACGATAAAATATTCTCCAGGTTGAATAATAGTTCCATTGGGAAAAGTGTAAGCTCGCGATCCTCCTTCTTCGTCGTCTATCTTTATTCCGGATAGATCTATCTCTTCATCCCCAGAATTATACAATTCAATAAATTCTGTAGTGTCCGAACCTTCTGGATTGGGAATAAACTCAGATATTTTTATTTTTGAAATATTTCCAGATTCAAAATAACCACCCACAAAATCCAGAACATTTTTAACTGTAATAATTACCTGCTTTTCTGAAACATTACCCGAACCATCAGTGGCTTTGAGTTTTACACCATAAACCCCCTCATTATTAAAAATATGCTCCACAACAATACCCTCATCATTAGTCCCGTCTCCAAAATCCCACTCAAAACTCATTTCTTCTGCTTCTGGGTCAGTCGTATCTGACGCATCAAAAATTACCGATTCACCTTGGGCAACTTCCGTATCCACATCTATAGAAATTATTGGCGCGGCACTTACTCCCTCTATTATATTTGCCTTGCCAGAGGTGGTCTTAATTGTCCAGGCCCAAGTACCATCATCTTTGCGTGCATAAGTCTCAGACTCCCCTGCTCTGCCGGCATATTTTACTGAATCAACCAGGCTACTGTTAGTTGAATAAAGTTTTACTTCATCACCACCAGTATTATTTAATGCAATTCCAGTCATGGAGCGCTTGAAAACTATAAAATCTCCCGACTTAATACTACCTTGGGTTATTTTATATTTTTTAGAAGTAGAATCACTCAAAAACCAATTTTTTAAATTAATAGTTTCGCTACCTTCATTTTTTAATTCTATAAACTCATCCTCATTGTCAGATCCGACCGGATTTGGCATGATTTCATTTATTTTTATTTGAGCTGATGTAAGAAGTTGCTCGACGACTTCACCACCCTCGGTTACCACAGAGACAATATTACTACTACCCGGCGTAATAGTAGAAGTTAAGACAAAATCATAGTAATCATTATTACCATCCTGTCCATCAATTTTTCTAATCAGACTTAGTGGATCATCTGGTGCGGGTGCGTTGTCTGATATGTTTCCATCATCCCATGTACCATAGGTTACTTGGTCGATCTTCGTGCCATCTGGAGCAAATAAAACAATACTATCTCCACTATTATTTAAATTACCCTTAGGGCTTTCTATTGTTTTAAAACTTCGCACAGAAATATTACCATTCAGATTTGTTTTGCTCTCACCACCATCTTCGATCCACCAGCCAGCCAAATCTACTGAACTAGCAGTACGATTATATAGCTCGACAAACTCAACAGCCCCATCTGTTGGGTCGCTGACGATTTCATTTATAACAACCTCGGATCGACTATAGGTCACCGTAGGAGCAGGCTCTACTGTTCCACCTCCACCCCCTCCAGAACTTGGCACGGAGACTACTGGTGCAGCTATTTGATTACTTGCACCTTTTGTAACTGTAGTAGTTTCAGCAAAATCATTTTTATTATTTCCAGTGTTTTGTCCATTTATAATTCTAGCTATTGAATTTGGATCACTTACTGCTAATGCATTGTCTGATGTGTCACCATCATCCCAATCTCCGTAACTAACAGAATCAACAATTTCATCTAAATCATTTTTTAAAATAATTATATCACCACTATTATTTAACTTGCTTGAACTTAGTTCTATTACAAAAAACCCACCGGCTTCTATTGTGCTAGTAGGCGAAGCAATACTGCCCATACCGTCGTATAATTTCCAACCTGTCAAATCAATACTTGAGGTGGTTGGATTATAAATTTCAATCCATTCATTCTCTCCTGACACGGGATCAGACACAAACTCATTAATAATTAAACCCGAAGTTGTAGTAGCTACAGCTTCGGGCTCTTCTTCTTTCTCAGATTCAACTAGCACACCCAAACTAGTAGAGGCAAAAGCTCCGTCATCATCTTCTATATTTAAAATTAAATTAAAAGTCCCAGTCGTTGTAAAAATATAATTTAAAATACCACTACCACCAACTGAGACACCATCCAATAACCACTCGTAACTTGAAATAATTCCGTCTAGATCAGACGAATCACTCGCATCAAACATTGCTTCCTGATCTATATACGCTGTTGAACTACCAGCAATTACAGCCGTCGGAATCTGATTCTCTTCCGTGTCTTCCGTGTTCCAATAGTTTGGCTGTCCAGCAGTATGTGAGCTGACATGCTCTTGCCAATTATTTTCATCTGTAATTAATTCTGCTGAATCTTTTCTCTCCAAAGAAAAATTAGAAATTGCCTGATAAGTAAATTGTTCTGTTAGATCGCCCGCAGAATTTTTCAGAGCAATCTCTTCTCCGCTTTTATTTAGAGTGCCCCAAGAAGAATCAAAAACCGTACTAGTAACATCTGGATTATCCTCAAAAAAATAAAGATCGTTTTGTACGATCAATGCATATTCCCCAGATTGTATTATAAAATCTTGTTCTGTACTAGATGACGCCAGACTCAAACTATGATTTGTCTCATCTTCATAAAATTTCCAACCTGTTACATCTGTGGCCACTGTTCCCTTATTGTAAATCTCAATCCACTGGTGACCACTGCTGGCACACCCTGTTGAGCATATTTCATTTATTACAATATCTGAATTTTCTGAACGAACTGAATTAAAAAATAAAAAAATCGCCATTACAAAAACGACGAATAAGATCGTAGGCTTAAAATTTTTCATATCCCCCTAGTTAAGATTTAAAAAATATATCTTTTTCCCAATTAATGGGATTATTTTTTATATTCTTATCATTATACCACTTAAAAAACAAAAAACCCACCTCTCGGTGGGTTTTGATATCTAAAAAATCTATGACTCTATTTCTCTACACTCTCCTTCTCACCTGGTTTTCCTTCTTCCTCATCTGGTGCGTCACCCTGCTTTACTGCCTCCCAAATTTTGGCTTTAATTTCTTTCATCAATTTTGTATTCTCTCTCAAATACATTTTTGCTTTTTCGCGACCGACCCCAAACTTTTCTTCGCCATAAGAATAGCTGTTGCCAGACTTATTAATAATCTTGTGTTCAATGCCGGCATCCAGCAAATCACCCGACAGAGAAATTCCTTCGTTGTACATAATATCAAACTCGGTAGTTTTAAACGGAGCAGCTACTTTATTTTTCACCACCTTAGCTTTTACACGATTACCAATAATTTTATCGCCTTGTTTAATCTGAGCACGACGACGAACTTCAATCCTTACCGAACAATAAAACTTTAGAGCATTACCACCGGAAGTGGTCTCTGGACTACCAAAGAATACTCCAATCTTGTGCCTGATTTGATTTATAAAAATAACAATTGTATTTGATTTACTAACAACACCTGTCAACTTGCGCAAAGCCTGAGACATTAGCCTAGCTTGCAATCCCATATGTGAATCACCCATGTCACCATCAATTTCCTTTTGTGGGACAAGAGCAGCTACTGAATCTACTACCACCACATCCACAGCATTGGAACGAACAAGGGTCTCCAAAATCTCCAGAGCTTGTTCACCGGTATCTGGCTGAGAAATAAGCAAATTATCCACATCCACGCCTATTTTCTTAGCATAGTCGGGATCTAGTGCATGCTCGGCATCAATAAATGCTGCGATACCACCCTCTTTTTGGACCTCTGATATAATGTGCTGGGCTAATGTAGTCTTACCACTAGCTTCTGGACCAAAAATCTCAATAATACGCCCCCTAGGCACACCACCAACCCCTAGTGCGATGTCCAGTGTTATTGAGCCAGTAGAAACAGCAGGGACTTGCATGGCCCTGGCCTCTCCAAATTTCATAATGGCGTTTTCACCATATTTTTGTCTAATTTGATCAATTGCAGTCTGTGCCACTTCCAATTTTATCTTGCTTTCTTCTTTATTTTTGGCCATATCTTTAAATGATTATATTTATTACTAAGTCGTCTTTTAGACTTTTTTATTTATTTGCCCCACTAACTTTCCTATTCATTGTTATATAGTTTAATATAAAAAGTGAGGGTATACACTCCTCACTTCATAGAATACATTGTTTTAAAAGGGGTGTCAAATGCCTAATTATCCTCAATTTTGAGCGTAACGTGACGCACCTCCCTGGTAGTTTTACCGTGTTTTTTTCTAGCCTCGATTGTCAGAGTGTTCACCCCAGGAGACAAATCTATAACTTCTTCAAAATTACCCTCTTCGTCAGTGCCAATGTCCTTTCCGTTGAGTGATACACTGACCTCTTTGTCTGTCTCACCATTCAACACCATAGACATTTCATTTGTTATGAAACCTTGTGGAGGTGAGTAGACTTCCAATCTTGGTGGTTCTACTATATTTTTTACTTGCATGCCTAGATAAAAAAACAAAGAAAGTAAAAATATAATCACAAAACCATAACGTAAAAATGCAGGCAGGTCATGCAAATAATTTCTTTTCACTTCTTTGTTTGGGTGAACCATTTTCTTTTTTTTGTCTGACTCTTCAGACAAGTATTGCTGTAAGTAAGGACCTGGATCAATAGACAAGGCCTCTAAATAGCTTTTTACAAAATTTTTTTGATAGATTTCTGCTTTTGGCAAATCCTGAAACCGGCATTCCTCCAGAGCTTGCAAAAAATCCTTACTTATCTTGGTTTTTTTTGATAACCTCTCCAAACTAAAACCACAACTCTCTCTCGCCTCTTTCAAACGAAGACAAACTCTCTTTGGTGGGTTTAGTTTTTTTTTCTTGAAAACTGACATAAATCTAGTACTTCATCTCTTCTTCCTCATCATCATCGTCGTCATAACCATCTTCGTTATCCTCATCCAAGCCTTCGTCTTCTTCATCGTCTTCCAAATCATCCTCATCTTCTTCGCTTTCTTCTTCCAACTCCTCATCTTCATTCTCGTCATCTTCTAGGTTTTCATCATCTTCATCGTCAAACACATTCAACTCACCGCCAGCGTCCATTGCTTCCTCTATCACTCGCTCAGTAATTAAAATTTCTCGTGGCTTGGCACCATCTGCCGGACCAATAATACCAGCAGACTCGAGCTCGTCTAGAATCCTAGCTGCACGCGCATATCCAATTTTCATACGACGCTGCAAAAATGACGCACTCGCCTTTCCAGCATCTAAAATTACTTCTCTGGCCTGATTAAACAGAGCATCTTGATCGTCTGATGGGCCACCAAACATGCTAGATGTTCCGTTTCCACCCTTTTCTACAATTGAATCATCATACTCTACCTTTTCACCAGATTTGAGATAGTCCACTACGGCATTTACTTCATTTTCTGAAATAAATGCACCTTGTACACGCTTTGGCTTGGACATGTCTGCTGTAAGGAAGAGCATGTCACCACGGCCCAACAGCTTGTCTGCGCCAGGACAATCCAGGATTGTACGCGAATCAATAATGGACGCAACTGAAAAGGCAATCCTAGCTGGAATATTAGCTTTCATTAGCCCAGTAATAATATCTACTGACGGTCGCTGAGTGGCTACGATCAAATGAATACCAACAGCACGAGCCATTTGGGCCAAACGAATAATCCCAGCTTCAACTTCGGATGCAGCCGATGCCATCAGATCTGCCAACTCATCGATAATAAATACCAAGCGAGGAATTTTATCATTTGGGTGTTTTTTATTATAAGAGCCAATATCACGACTTCCATCAGCTGCAAGCATTTCAAATCTCCTGTCCATTTCCCCAGTTGTCCATTTCAAAGCATTTACTGTTTTTTGGACATTGGTAATAACAGGAGTAAGTAAGTGCGGAATGCCATTGTATAGTGTTAATTCAACTCGTTTTGGATCTACCATTATAAAACGCAGGTCCTCTGCAGTATTTTGATATAGCAGACTCATTATAATCGTGTTGATACAGACTGTCTTACCAGCACCAGTAGCACCAGCAACGAGCAGATGAGGCATCTTTGGTAAGTCTGCAAACCAGACTTTACCGGCCACATCTTTTCCAAGAGCAATCATCATATTGTGATCACGGCGAACAAATTCTTTTGATTCCAAAGTCTCCTTTAGGGTTACCATGGCCGCTTTATGGTTTGGCACTTCTATTCCAACTAATGATTTACCAGGAATTGGCGCTTCCATTCTAATTGGATGAGCTGCCAAAGCCAAAGACAAATCATTTGATAGAGACGTAATCCTAGAAAGCTTTATGCCTTTATCAGGTTTTAGAGAGTATTGTGTAACGGTCGGACCAACTCGCACCTCACCTACCTCAACACCGATATTAAATTCGGAAAAAGTATCGTGAATAATCGCTGCGTTAGCCTTTATATCACCACTGGTTGGCTTGCTTTTTTTGGTGGTAAGCAGGCTAACTGGAGGAACATTTTTTATAACAACCTTTTTGTCCCAAGGTGAAGACTCGTGCTTTTTTTGTTTTCCTCCATCTTCTTCGTCTTCTTCATCCTCATCTTCTTCGTTCAATTTCTTTTTTGCAAAAATAGATTTCTTTTTGGGCTCATCTTCCTCATCTTCTTCCTCGTATTCATCTTCTTCGTCCTCGTACTCTTCTTCATCTTCATATTCATCATAGTCCCCCTCTACTTCTGTCCGTTTTTCCCCCTTACGGACAAAGACACTAAATGATCCAACAATCACTCTACCAATCCAACCTAGACCGGCAAATAATTTTTTGTTTATCATTATAAAATGAGTAACCGAAGTATTAAAAATCAAAAAGACCGACACTGCCACCATGCCAACCAGAATAACACCCCCAGCAACAGTACCGAGATATTCACGCAGTGGCCAAGCCATCATACCAAAAATTCCACCACCATGACCTTCTAGTGCCATTCTCCACATTTCATTTGTCTCAAAACCAATATGCATCAAGCTAGACATGGCCAAGAAAAAAATAATAGAGCCAATGCCGTGAGTCGACTTGTAGTCGTACTCGATATCCTTGAATAGGAAAAAGGCGAAAATAAATAAAATAAATGGCACAGTAAATCGAATTGAACCAAACAAAAAGCTGAGGGCATACTCATTGAGCATTATTCCCACAGCACCGGCCTTTTCAAAAAAACTAAGCCCTACTATCACAGCAAAAATTACAAGTACAATTGCTATAATCCCCCTAGATAAAACTGGGTCCAAACTACTTTTTTTACGACGATATTTTCTGGGCATAAAGAAAAACTAATCCTCTATTACGAGGTTGTTATTTAATAACTGTATTTTAGCATATTTTGAAAAAGATAAAAAGGCTTTTGTTTCTAAAACAAAAAAAACACCTAAATTAAAGATGTGTTTTTTGTTTTAAAAAAATTATCCCCTCCTTGTGGAGGGGACAAAAAACCACTCCATAAAGGAGTGGTTTTGGTCTGTATAATCTTTTTTAATCAGTGGAATCAATGCTTATTTGAGCAACCCAACAATTAGTAGGGCTACTATATTAGCAACTTTTATCATAGGGTTTATCGCTGGACCAGCAGTATCCTTATAAGGATCGCCAACTGTATCACCAGTAATAGCAGCTTGGTGAGCAAATGATCCCTTGCCACCGTAATTACCATCTTCAATATATTTCTTTGCGTTGTCCCAAGCACCACCACCTGCTGTCATGGAAACTGCCACAAATAAACCAGTTACAATAGTACCGACAAGCAAACCACCCAAAGCTGCTGGGCCCAATAGTAAACCAACAAGAATTGGAGCCACAACTGGAATCATGGCTGGTAATAACATTTGCTTTAGTGCACCCTTTGTTACAATATCAACACACCTTGCATAGTCTGGCTTGCCTTTGCCTTCCATGATGCCAGCGATCTCTTTGAACTGACGACGAACTTCTTCTACCACTTCACCAGCTACTTTCCCAACTGATTCCATTAGATTAGCACCGAATAAATATGGAAGCAAACCACCAATAAATAATCCTACCAAAACTTTTGGATCATCAATTTTAAAAGTTGTAGCAATACCGTTATCTGCTAATTTGTGAGTATAGTCAGCAAACAAAACCAGAGCTGCTAGAGCTGCTGACGCAATAGCATAACCTTTGGTCACCGCCTTTGTTGTGTTTCCAACTGCATCTAGTGGATCAGTAATAGCACGAACCTCATCGCCCAATTCAGCCATCTCAGCAATACCACCAGCATTGTCAGTAATTGGACCGTAGGCGTCAATTGTTACAATAATACCCGTCATTGATAGCATGGCCATAGCAGCAATCGCTACACCATAAATACCAGCCAGAGAAAAAGCTCCGAGCATGGCAGCGGCAATAAAGAGAACTGGCCAAGCAGTTGATTTCATAGAGACAGCTAGACCAGCAATTACATTTGTACCATGTCCAGTCTCCGATGCTTTTGCAATACTTTTTACTGGTTTGTATTCGGTAGAAGTATAGTATTCTGTAATCCAAACCATAGCACCAGTTAGAACTAGACCTAGGACAGCACTATAAAATAAATCTGCAGTAGCTAGTCCCAAATCAGCACTATAACTTCTGCTAGCAAAATAAAAACCAACCAAGGAAAGCAAACCAGCCACAACCAGCCCCTTATAAAGGGCGGCCATGACATTTTTCTTTTTTCCAAGTTTGATAAAAAATATTCCAACAATAGAAGCGATAATAGAAATACCACCCAAAACTAGTGGAAAAATAATAGCAGATTCTACATCCTTAAAAATAAGGGATCCGAGAACCATAGTAGCTACGGCTGTTACAGCATAAGTTTCAAAAAGGTCTGCTGCCATACCCGCACAATCCCCTACATTGTCGCCGACGTTGTCAGCGATCACAGCTGGATTACGTGGATCATCTTCTGGAATTCCCTTTTCTACTTTTCCAACAAGGTCAGCACCAACATCAGCAGCCTTGGTAAAAATACCACCGCCAATTCTAGCAAAAATGGAAATCAAACTTCCACCAAATGCCAAGCCAATAAGTGAATTAACATCTTTGAAAATTAAGTAAAAACCACCAACACTTAGAAGTCCTAAACCAACCACTAACATTCCTGTGATAGAACCACCTTTTACTGCTACGTCTAAGGCTTCTTTGAAGCCTGTCTTTGCTGCTTCAGCTGTACGAACATTGGCTTTGACAGAAACAGTCATACCAACATAACCAGCAATACCAGAAAAAACTGCACCAACCAAAAATGCTAGACCAGTCTTAAATCCTAGAAAAACCCAAAGTAAAGCAAAAACTCCGATTGCCACAATACTAATAGTTCTATACTGTCTGTTTAAGTAAGCCTTGGCACCCTCTTGGATGGCTTTGGCAATGGCCTGCATACGATCACTACCAGCTGGTAGTTTGTTTATCCAACGAACTAAAAACACACCATAGGCAATGGCGGCAATCGCTGGCAACAATATGAGAAGTGTTGTCATCATAAGATATAAGTTATTAGAGCATGCTACTGCCCTGTGGGTAAGAATAATACTTGTTTAAATGCGTGACTATTATAAGAGAAAAAATGATTTTAGTCAATAGTTGTAATAAAAACACCCGGGGGTCCTGGGGGCAAAACTGTTCCCGTCTCCGCTAAAGCTACGCCGGGTAAATTAGTTTATCCGGCGGAACGCAGTGGAGACGGAAGTTTTTTGCCCCCGGAACTTTTTGTTACTTTTTGACCTGCCCGCCAGGCCTTGCCACGCATGGCAGGCGGTTTACAAAAAGTAAAGGCACAACAATCTTTAAACTAGTGCGATCGCATTAATGCGAACACCACCCCACCCATCCCGATTGCGATCGGGACGAGGTACCCCTCCTCCACAAGGAGGGGATAAAAAAACATCTACCCAACCACATCAATTAATGCTATAATTCAAACACTAAAATAGTTGACAAAAAGCGATTTTCTCGGCATAATACCTCCCATTATGGACAGAAAAGGTTACCAAATTCTACTATATTTTCTACGCTCTCTTATCTATATAAAGAGAGCCTTAATTTGGTTTTTGAAAAAACTATGGGTAGTGTTGGTAAAGCTAAATGACCTATTTAAAAACACTATTGGTTTTCAACTTTACAAAATTGGATTTAAAATTCAAAAATACACAGGGAGACTCAGGATACCTTGGGACTCTCGTCTTATAGAATTGGTTGGCAAAAGAAGCGTCTTACAGATTGCACTCTTCTTGATAATAGTCTTGGTAATGGTTCCGGATAGCAAACTCTACACAAAAGATATCAACAAAATCCCAGGTCGCGAGACATTGCTATACAAACTGGTTGGGCCAGGTAACCAAGATTTTGATTTGGAAGAAATAACTGTAAAACTATCCACTCTAACACCCACCCAACAACAAGAAAGTTGGAAACAGGGCTCTGTGTCTGTCCAACCAGGTTCTGGTTCGCTTGGTCAAAATACCCTAATAAAGCCTGACATAACTAGTCTCAGTGTCGGAGGAACAGCCGTAAACAAACCAACGATTATACCGGGGGCTGATCTACCCAGCACAACAGGACCTAGCAAACGAACACAGGTTGTTTTACACACAGTACAGTCTGGTGAAACCATCGGAGCCATTGCCGAAGAATACAGCATAGATGTGGTCAGCATTCTGTGGGCAAATAATTTATCTGTTCGTTCATATATCCGACCAGGTGATAAATTAAAAATCTTACCAGTTTCTGGTCTGACACACAAAGTAAAATCAGGCGACACAATTTTGAAAATTGCAAAAACTTATGATACTAGTGCCGAAAAAATTATTGAATTCAACAAACTACAGACTGGTGGATCTGATATACAAGTTGGAGAAGAATTAATAATTCCAGAAGGCGTAAAACCAAGACCTGCCTATACATACACACCACCAACCAAAAAGTACAGCCAACTAAGCCAAGTGGTAGCACCAAAACCATCTGTCTCTGCTCCAGCCGGATCAGGATATCTATGGCCAACGTCTGTAAATCGCATCACCCAATACTATGGTTGGCGCCATACCGGTCTTGATATCGGCGGTCCAGTTGGCACACCCCTCTATGCTTCCAAATCTGGTACTGTTATAAAATCACAATGTGGTTGGAATGGTGGTTATGGTTGTTATGTAATAATAGATCATGGAGGAGGAGTACAAACTGTTTATGGTCACGCTAGCAAGCTTTATGTTAGCTATGGCAACAATGTCACCCAGGGCCAGACCATAGCAGCCATGGGCTCTACTGGCAGATCCACTGGCCCACACATCCACTTTGAAGTTAGGATAAATGGCAGAAGATCCAATCCGTTGCAGTATATTAGGTAATGATAAATGCAAAATTAAAAATTTATAAAACCAACCGCAAGGTTGGTTTTTAGTTACATTATTCATATTACACGTCACTCACTCTTCGCTCTATATTGAAGTGCTTCTGCCACATGCTCAGTCTCAATATCATCACATCCACCAAGATCTGCAATGGTTCTAGATAATTTTAAAATCCGATGATAACTACGAGCTGACAAATGCATTTGTGTCACAGCTTGTTTTAATAATTCTACCGACTGATCGTTTAATTTGCAAAATTCTTTTATATCTTTGTTTTTCATCTCACTATTAGATTCATATGGCGAGCTTTTCAAACGCTCTCTCTGTAGTCCTCTTGCTTTTTCCACTCGTTCGCGAATTTTGTCCGAACCTTCGGCCAACTCATCCCCCGAAAGTTTTTCAAACTTTACTCGTGGCACTTCTACATGTAGATCTATTCTATCAAGTAGGGGTCCGCTAACTTTTTTTTGATAGTTTGCTACTTGCATTGGCGAGCAAGTACATGTCCGATCTGGATCAGAAGCATAACCGCACGGACATGGATTTTGACTAGCAACCAGAGTGAAGCGTGCTGGAAAACTAAGCGTGCCATGCGCACGAGAAATTGTAATTACACCATCTTCAAGTGGCTGACGTAAATTTTCTAAGACCAAACGCGGAAACTCAGAAAACTCATCTAGAAACAAAACTCCTCGATGAGCCAAAGAAATCTCACCTGGCTTTGGAATTCTTCCTCCACCAACAAGTGCCACCCCCGAAGCGCTGTGATGTGGACAGCGAAATGGTCGCTCGGTAACAAGTGGTTTGTCATCAGGAAGCAATCCTGATACTGAATAAATTTTTGTAACTTCAATTGCTTCGTCAGTCGACATGCGTGGCAAAATTGTTGGAAGAGTTCGAGCAAGTAAAGTCTTGCCAGAACCAGGCGGACCGGATAATAAAATATTGTGTGCACCTGAGGCTGCGATTTCCAAAGCGCGTTTTACATACTCCTGCCCCTTCACATAGGCCATATCCATCTCATAATCAGCAGTCTCAAACCAAGATTCAATGTCTTCTTTTTCTTTTGGTGCGATCATCTTTTCGCCACCCAAATGATCTATCATGGATCGAAAGTCTTCTACTGGATAGACTTCTACACCAGCAATTAGACTAGCTTCCTTTGCATTTGTTGCTGGTACAAATATTTTTTTATAACCTGCACTAGCAGCATAAATTGCGAGTGGCAAAATTCCATTGGTATGACGAAGTTTTCCATCCAGCGCCAGCTCGCCTACAAATAATGAATCGGCCAAATCAATATGCAAATCATTCAAAGCCACAAACATACCAACCGCCATTGGCAAGTCGTATGCAGAACCCTCTTTTCGCACATCAGCCGGAGCGAGGTTGATCAAAATTCTGTGACCATTGGGAAATTTCAAATCACTATTTTTCCAAGCAGTTCTAATTCTCTCTTTTGCTTCCTGAATAGCTGCGTCAGGCAACCCAACAACAGCAAAACCAGGAAACCCCTTTCCCATGTCTATTTCCACTGTAATCGGTTCGCACTCAAGCCCAAGAACTGAAACTGAATTTATTTTTTTGAACATAA
>JABIBU010000009.1 GCA_018652595.1 Candidatus Magasanikiibacteriota bacterium
CCAAATAATAATCCGATAATCCCAGCTGGAATAATCGTCAAAATAATCAACCAGCCTAATTTTTTACTATTCTGCAATTCAGGATCATTGGTTTTAAAACTAAAAAACCCAATTATAATTTTAAAAAGTATTTTTCTAAAATAAATCAAAACTGCCACCAAACTCCCCAAATGAACTATAACATCAAAGGACAATCCCTGATCTACCCAACCAAAGATTTTTGGCACAAAAACAAGGTGCCCAGATGATGAAATCGGCAAGAACTCTGTTAAACCCTGAATTATACCCAAAACAACAGACTGTAATATTGTCATATATCTCTATTATACCAAAAAAACCTGAAAAAGTCAGGTTTTTGTTGATAAAAATTACATCCTACAAGCACATTTCTACAAAATACTCATGAACAGTGATATTGTCGGTTAATTCAGGATGAAAGGTAGTAACCAAAATATTATTTTTTCTCACAGCCACAGCACCCCCATCATGTTTTGATAATATTTCTACACCCTCTCCAACTCTGTTTATCTTGGGCGCTCTTATAAAAACTCCTGGAATTTTCTTGCCGTTAAATTCTAATTCGGTCTCAAAACTATGCAACTGCCCACCATAAGCATTTCTTTCTATTCCAATATCAATCAAACCTAATTCGCTAAGTATAATTGCACCAGCACAGGTTCCCCACACAAACATTCCATTTTTTGCTTGGCTTACTATCTCATTATCCAAGTTATATTTTTGCAAAAGACTATCTATCGCTGTACTCTCGCCTCCAGGCAAAACTAATCCTGAAAGTCCATTTATATCTTCAATTGTTTTTACTAAAACAGGTTCAAACCTATCTTTACTAATACTATCCAAAATTGCAAAATGCTCTTCTACTGAACCTTGAATATCTAAAACTCCAATCTTTTTCATAATTCAAATTTAACGACCAGCATATTTTTGTTCTAGCAAATCAATCTCAAGACCGGGCATTGCCTCCCCCAAACCCTCGGAAGCTTTTGCTAGAATTTTAGGACTTTCAAAATTCATTACCGCCTCCACGATTGCTTTGGCACGCCCAGCTGGATCATCTGATTTGAAAATTCCAGAACCAACAAAAACACCATCACAACCAAGTTGCATCATAAGTGCCGCATCAGCTGGGGTAGCTATTCCGCCGGCAGCAAAATTTACTACTGGCAATCTACCCAAACTAATTACTTCTTTTAGTAAATCCAAAGCAGTGCGTTCTTCCTCGGAATATTTTTCTAATTCGCTGTCATTCATTTTTTGCAGAGCTTCAGTTTCTTCATTAACTGTCCGCATATGCCTAACTGCCTCAACAATATTACCAGTACCAGCCTCGCCTTTGGTTCTGATCATGGTAGCACCCTCTGATATCCTACGCAATGCTTCGCCAAGATTACGACAACCACAAACAAATGGAATTTTAAAATTTGATTTGTCTATATGATACTTTTCATCCGCCGGAGTCAAGACTTCGCTCTCATCAATATAATCAACTTCCAATGCTTCCAAAATCTGTGCTTCCACAAAATGACCAATCCTAACTTTGGCCATAACAGGAATACTAACTTCTGCCATTATTTCTTTTATCATCTTTGGGTCACTCATTCTAGCCACACCACCGTCGGCTCTGATATCAGATGGAACCCGCTCTAGAGCCATTACTGCCACTGCACCAGCGTCTTCGGCAATTCTGGCTTGCTCAGCATTTACTACATCCATTATTACCCCTCCTTTTAACATCTGGGCTAAACCTTTTTTGAGTTTTGGAGTATTTTTTTGCATACTTTCATTCATATTATTTGTTTAATTCGAGCCCTATTATACTCACAACCCAAAAAAAATGCAAATTACCAAAAAAACCTAATCCTAGCAAAATACTTGACAAACTGTTATAATTATAGTATATTAAATTGTCAGATGTTATGTTAAACCTTCTCCCCGCAAGAGCGGGTGTAACACAAACTTCATCCAGCAACGATGCTGGGTTGAAATAGATAGGGTGCTCTACAAAAGGTAAATTAGAGCTCGTTGCTCTTCAAGCACACGTCTGGTGTGGTCTCCTATTGCTACGACCAGACAAAAATAGCCTTGCTCATGTTGGGTAAGGTTAGGGAGAGGTTCATCGCGACCGAATCTGCTAGCGAATTTTCTAGTTGATCTTCTCTCCCGGACTAACTAGGCACTGCATTAAGATGTTCCTTTGGAGAATGCTTTTTGACGCCTCCTGCGTATGAAAGCTATCTCATCCCGAAATAGGCGACGGATTGACTCCCGCAGTCAACCGTCGCTCAGATATCTTTGTTATTAAAGCTTGATAACAAAGACAGATAAAAAATCTCCCAAACGGGAGATTTTTTATTTTTTACTAAAATTAGCCAAATGTGCATACTTTACTAGCAAAATACTTGACAAAATGGTAAAATTATGATATAGTGAAATGTGCTCTTTTTGACTAAAACCCTGCCCTATACACGGGCATTGAAGGAGGAACCCATGAATAGTAACGAGTACAACCGCAAGACCTTGTCCTTCTTGGCCTTCTTGGCTCTGATCGGCCTGATAATGTGGCTGATCCCAGCCAAATTCACAGGCGCTCGCTTCGACCTAACCGCCATCGCTTTGATGGTAACCGGCGGGGGGCTGTCCCTCATGTGGCTCATCTGTGAGCCAAGAGAGTTCTTGGCAACCATACACCGCAAGCGTAAGGTGCGCCATAACATCGGCCTCGGAATGGCCAACGGCAACACCTTCGTAGTGGTAGATGGTACAGACGGAGAGGACGTAGTCTTCTTCAGCCACAACGAAGAGGGGCTCGCCGACCATCCTGACTGCCCTACCCGCCCCGACTGGAAGTTGGCGTAAAATCCTACTGCCCTGCTCTTTCCCACCTCGTGGGCTACAAGAAAGCATCCACTGCGATCTCGTGGCCTCGTTCCCACGGACGCTTCCAAGCCCCCGGAAGCGTCCCCTGCCCCTATTATCAAGTATTGATTATAGAGTCAGATAAAAAATCTCCCGTTTGGGAGATTTTTTAATACTTAGTCTACTTAGGGCTTATTGGCTTACAAACTTAATTTGCTCTTAAGCTCCTCCACCTTATCAATCTTCTCCCAAGGAAATTCATCTCTACCAAAATGCCCATAAGAAGCTGTTGCTTTGTAAATTGGGCGTTTCAAATCAAGAGTCTCAATAATTCCAGCTGGAGTGAGATCAAAAATTTCTCTAACAGCATTGGTTAATTTTTCACCATCAACTTTTCCAGTTCCAAAAGTATCTACTAATACACTGGTCGGTTCTGGATAGCCAATTGCATAAGAAAGCTGAACTTCACACTCATCTGCGAGATCTGCTGCGACAATATTTTTTGCAATATAACGTGCCATATAAGCACCCGATCTATCTTGCTTGTTTGGTACCTTTCCAGAAAATGCTCCACCACCATGACGACCCTTTCCACCATAAGTATCTACAATAATTTTTCTACCTGTAACTCCAGTATCACCTTGAGGCCCACCAATAACAAACTTACCAGTCTCGTTGATATAGTATTTTGTATTTTCATCAGTAAACTCGCCACAAATAGGATCAATAATCTCGCGACGGACATCTTCTCTCAGTTTTTCTAATGCAACATCTGGATTGTGCTGAGTAGCCACTACTACTGCGTCTACTCTAACAGGCTTGCCATCAGAATACTCAACTGTAACTTGAGATTTGCCATCTGGACGAAGATAGTCAAGAGTATTGCTTTTGCGGACTTCTGCCAATTTGCGAGTCAGACCATGTGCCAACATAATTGGCATTGGCATTAGCTCAGCAGTCTCCTTAGAAGCATAACCAAACATCATGCCCTGATCCCCAGCTCCTTGTGCTTTGTGAGCTCCCTCTTCCTCTTTTTCACCCTGAGCGATATCCGGGCTCTGCTCATCTACCGCGACCATTACTCCACAAGATTTGTAATCAATACCATAGTCAGCATCTGTGTATCCAATATCCTTTAGAGTACTACGAACAATTTTTGGGATGTCCACATAAGTCTTGGTAGTAATCTCACCACCAACCACCACAAGTCCTGTAGTAGTAAATACCTCACAACAACATGCCCCATCTGGATCATCTGTGAGAACTGCATCCAAAACTCCATCGGAGATTTGATCACAAATTTTATCAGGATGACCTTCTGTAACCGACTCTGAAGTAAAATAATGTTTTTCCATATTTTTTGTAAATTAAAACAACCTTAAATTAGATTGTTCCTGGGAAGATAGATATTTCCTCCATAGCTTTAGCGAAGGAGGAAAACGAACGTTGTTGAGCAGTAATCGTGCCTATCGACCTAAAGCGCGATAAAACCAACCAACAACGAGCACCATTTTCTTTGGAACGTGTATACTATATCAGATTTAGTGTGCTTTGTCAATAAGATCTTTAAACTGCCTATAGTATGGTTCTAATTCTTTCTTACAAACATCAAGTGATAGTATGTTCCACTTTTCGTCCGTTTTATACTCAACCTGATTTAAAACCTCTTGAAAATCAACATCCCTACTGCTCAAAATACCAATGTATCTAAATATTCCTTCTGGATGTAAAAATTTATAACAATCTGCATTGGCACACACTTCTGCCTCAAGACTTTCAAATGGCACAGTGCCATGATGGGCTTCCACGCAATTAAAGATTTTATTCTTTATTTCTTCATCCAAATCAAATTCTAGTAAAAAATCTTTTGTGGCCTCTAAACTCATCTGAACATGTTCATTCAATCTATTTTCTTTCATTGCCTGTTTCAACTTCAAATCCATAAATAATGTACCTAGCATCACAATATTTTTATCTACCTCCAACATTTCTGCTAGTTCTTGACCTTTTTTATTAGCTAACTCAAACAAAGGTAGGACTGTTTTTCCGCTCTCTTTATACGCCAGTTCTCTCGCTTTTTTAATTATTTCTTTGTATTTCATAAAACTTATAGCTTATGACTTATGACTTTTAAAAAAGCTTCATCACACTATATACTGCCCCTATAGCCAGAGCCAAAAGAAGCGGGATACTCAAAAGTAATGCATGATGCAGACGATATTTACTCTTTTTCAAATCTCCCAGCTGTTTGGCGCGCCAATAAACCAACACCAAAAGCATCATCTCTAAGCTTACAAAAACTCCACCCACTATGTCAATAGCCTTTATAAAATTTCGTAAACCCAACATAAAGATAACTAGTGGAACAATAGAAACAATAAAAGCGGCCAAAGCATCTGGAATTTTGTAATCCCAACGCATTGAATCCTTTACAGAGAGACCGACCATGAGAAAACTAGTGCCCATTGCCAAAAGAGCAAACACATTTCCAAACAACAACATGGACTTACCCAATTTATTTCCCAATCCAATAGTGGCAATCTCTGTTGTCTCCGCTCCAGTCACGCCCACCACTGCAAAAGCAAACATTACGTACACTACTATAGAAATTAATCCAGCTATAATTATTGCTTTTTTAAAATCAGTATCTCGCTTTTTTAGAAGTGCGTGCACCTCTGGAATTGCGTTGGAACCAGTAAAAGCAAATAAGATAACACCGTAAGGTAACAACAAATAAGCTAGATTACTATAAATAATATTTGGCAACTCTATATGTGGAGCACTTAAACCCGCTATCAAAATAACTATAAACAAAATAGCCAAACTCAAAAAAAACTCAACTGTCTTTATTGTCTTCATCCCTACCAAAATCAAGATACTACCCACTGCAAAAAACAGCAAACTCCAATAAAATGGATCCCCACCAAACAAAGCTGTGAGCGTCTCTCCTTCGCCAATAATATAGACAACCAAAATACCAAAAGACATTAGATACACCAAAAAAGTCATAATAAAACCACCAGTCTTTCCAAGATATTTTCGTGCCAATCCAACTAGTTGCAAGCTACTCTTGGTCCTAGCACAAATTTCTCCGACTAATAAATTCAAAAACATCATCAAAAGCCCTAAACCAACAATATACGAAATACCAACTGCGAGTCCTACCTTGGCAACTACATAAGGAATACCAAGTACACCAGCCCCAACTGTGATACTCACGATCATAGCCACAGCCTGAAACAAAGTAAGTCGACGACGAAAAATACCATGATGTTTTATCAAAGCAATGTCACTATCCATTCTTTTGTACTTGTGCCTAAAAAACATAATTTTATTATTAATTTTCTTGTATTATAGCATAAAAAAAGAACCTATAACAGATTCTTTTGGTGCGCGCCAAGGGATTCGAACCC
>JABIBU010000013.1 GCA_018652595.1 Candidatus Magasanikiibacteriota bacterium
AAATGCTGAGTACCATCAGGCTCGTGAAGATATGGCCTGGGCACAGAGCAGAGTAAAAGAAATCGGAGCAATTTTGGACAATGCTGAAATCATCACTACTGGTGGTGGCGGAACAATTGAGCTTGGTTCTTTTATTGTAGTAAAAGTAAGAGGAGAAAAACGTGAATACACTATCGTAGGTGCGCAAGAAGCTGATCCTGCGTCAGGCAGGATTTCCAACGAATCCCCATTAGGAAATGCATTTCTTGGCCGTAAAAAGGGCGACAAGGTAATAGTGGAGCTACCAGCAGGGGAGCAAGAATATAAGATTGTAGAAGTACGCTAGCTCAAAAAAGACTACTATAAACAAAAAAAACCGCTTATTTAGGCGGTTTTTTTAGATATTTTATTGCTACTAGATAATATACGTAGTACATTTTTGCCCTTTTGCCAAGTATTTGCCTTGTGTAGCGAAATCTGGTACAATATATCCATAAATTAGCTAATTTTCTAGCATTATTTTTTGTATTTATGAGTGACAAAAAACCTGAAATCAATATTAATGACGAACGTGAAATTCGTCTTAAAAAACTAGCCGACCTGCGCGAAGCTGGGGTTAATCCTTATCCAGCCAAATCTCACAAAGTCCACAGCCTAAAAGCTGCCTTAGAACTAGACGAGGGTAAGGAAGTAGTAGTAGCTGGTAGAATCATGCTAAAACGCGACATGGGCAAAATTGCTTTTTGTCAGCTTCAAGATGAGAGTGGAAAAATGCAAATTGTTTTCAAGCAAGATGACATTGGAAAAGATAACTTTAAATTGTTTGCCAAAAAAATTGATGGTGCCGATATTATTTCTGTAGAAGGTGAACGTTTTGTAACACAAAAAGGCGAACAATCAATTCTTGTAAAAAAATGGACACTACTTTCAAAAGCTTTACTACCACTACCAGATAAATTTCATGGTTTGCAAGACGAAGAACTTCGTCTACGAAAAAGATATTTGGAAATGGTAATGGATAGTGATGTGCGTGAAGTTTTTAAGCGCAAAGCAAAATTTTGGAATTCTGTGCGTGGATTTTTGGTTGACGAGGGCTTCTTGGAAGTTGAAACTCCGGTATTAGAAACAACTGCCGGTGGAGCAAGTGCTACACCTTTTGCTACTCATCATAATGCGCTCGACATCGATGTATTTTTACGAATATCAATGGGGGAACTATGGCAAAAGAGACTTATGGTAGCTGGCTTTGAAAAAACATTTGAAATCGGTAGACAATTCCGAAACGAAGGCATGAGCCGAGAACATTTGCAAGACTACTCTCAGATGGAATTCTATTGGGGTTATGCTGACTATACAATGGGAATGGAATTAGTTGAGAGAATGATTAAGCACGTCGCTCAAGAAACTTGGGGTACTCTTAAATTTATAATGGGGGACCACGATGAAATTGACTTAAGCAAAACTTGGGAACGATACGATTATGTAGAGACTATAAAAGAAAAAACTGGTATTGATATCTTATCTGCTAATATTGATGAAATAAAAGCAAAACTAGATGAATTAAAAGTTAAGTACGACAAAATTGAAGCCAAAGGTGCTTTGGTTGATTCACTGTGGAAATACTGCCGAAAGAGTATCAAAGGTCCAGGATTCTTGATTAATGTTCCTGTCTTGGTATCACCACTAGCAAAAAGAAAGGATGATAATCCAGAGCTTACCGAGCGTTTCCAGCCTATTATCGCAGGATCAGAGCTTGGTAATGGCTATTCAGAGCTCAATGATCCAATTGACCAAGCCGAGAGATTTGCTGAGCAGACCAAGATGAAAGAGGCGGGAGATACAGAAGCACAAGCACACGATCACGATTTTGTAGAAGCTCTTGAGCACGGCATGCCACCAACATGTGGATTTGGTTTTTCTGAGAGACTCTTTTCTTTCTTGGAAAATAAACCAATTAGAGAGTGTCAGATTTTTCCTTTGATGAAACCCTTAGAACACAACACGGAAGATACGGAAAAATAGGAAAGCACGGAAGAATATATGAAGCTTAAAGAAAGTAAATTGACAGGTCAAATAATTAAAGTTGCCATTGAGATACACAAAGAACTTGGTCCTGGTTTTAAAGAAGAGATATACCACCAAGCAATGATTATTGGTCTTGAAAAAGAAAGTTTAGAATTCGAAACAGAAAAAGAATTTGATGTATATTACAAAGATAACTTAATAGGAACATTTAGAGCCGATCTAGTAATTGAAGATAAAATTATTGTCGAATTAAAAGCTTTAAGCGGTGATTTACCAAGTATATCTCAAACACAAACAGTCACATATTTAAAAGCCAGCAAACTTGAAATAGGACTACTTATAAATTTTGGCAATCCAATAATTGGAATAAAACGTTTGGTAAATTTTAAAAATTATCAAAGATAATTCAGTGTTTTCCGCTTATTCCGTAATTCCGTGTTTATGAAACGTGTAATGATATTTGGTACATTTGATATTTTACACTGTGGACACCTCCATATGTTTAAGCAAGCAAAAGAATATGGTGACTATTTAATCGCGGTTGTTGGTAGGGATAAAAATGTAGAAGAGATAAAAGGCATTGGTCCGATGCATAATGAAAATGAACGCTTAGATTTAATTTCACAAATAAAACTAATTGACAAATCTTGTCTGGGTGACAAAGATGATGTTTATAAAGTTATTGAGGAAGAAAAGCCAGATATTATAGCACTTGGTTATGACCAGCGTGCTTATGTGGATGATTTAGCTGATGCAATTACCAAAGCGGGGCTTGAGACTCAAATTGTTAGGCTTACTGAATATCAAGAAGCAAGACTGAAATCTAGTAAAATTAAGAAGTATATTGAAAGGCTTATATAATTTATCTCGAAACTACACGGAGTGAGTGAGAGATCTTTCGAAGAAGAAGTATACTGAACTACGCTATACAAATGTATACCAAAATAATTACTCTTCGAAAGATCCCTCATCGTCCACCCGCGCTCACGCTTGGTGGTCTCGCTCGGGATTAACTGACACTTATGACAAAATTATTAATAGCAACAACTAATGAAGGAAAGTTTAAAGAAATAAAGCATCTTTTAAACGATTTGCCTTTTGAATTTATATCTCTAGGTGATTTAGAAAACATTCCAGAAGAACCAGTGGAAGATAAACCAGATATCGAAGGCAACGCAATTCTAAAAGCTAGATACTACGGTGAAAAAACTGGTTTAATTTCTCTAGCCGATGACAGTGGAATTTTTGTAGACGCATTAGATGGCTGGCCTGGAGTGATTAGTGCCAGAATTGCTGATAGCTCAACTGGTAGATGGCAACAAATTTTGGATAAGTTAGAAGGTGTACCAGAAGAAAGACGCGGAGCCAGCTTCAAAGCCTGTCTAGCTCTATATGATCCAGACAGAAAACAAGTGCAATTAACTTACGGAGAGACTGAAGGAAAAATACTAAGAGAATCTATTGAACCTGCAAATGGTTTTGGTTATGATCCAATTTTTCATGTAGACGAAGTTGGCAAGGCTTATGCTGAGATGACAGTGCAGGAAAAAAATAACTGTTCTCACCGCGGCAGAGCACTTGGAAAAATGAAACACATATTAGATAATCAATACGGAGGTAAACATATTGTGGTACCTTATGGTATTATAGCAAACAATGGAAAGTTATTAATATGCAAAAGAAATGATCCTGCTAACCCAGATTTTCACGGTAGATGGGAGCTGCCCGGTGGAGTTTTGGAATTTGGCGAAACCATGAAAGAAAATGTTGTAAGAGAATTACTAGAAGAAACAAATTATAAAATAGAAGTTTTGGAAAAAATAGACAATATTCATATTACAGAACGGGAATATCCTGGAACAAAACTACAAATAGTACTTATTCCATTTGTCTGCAAAGTAATAGAAAAAAATGGTGATTTTAATGACGCTGAAATCATGGAAATGAAATGGATTGAGCCAGATGAGTATATTAATTTTGACTATATAGGAGAGAACAAAAAAATCTTTGACGAAATTATGCCGGAAATAAAAAGAATCATGAAAGAAAACAATCTATAAAGATAATTACTAAAATACATAACCTAAGTTTATGCTAGATATAAACCTAATCCGCGAAAAAACCGACGAAATAAAACAAAATCTTCTAAAACGCACAACCGAAGATAAGTTGGATTTCGTTACAATATTAAAACTAGATGATGAGCGCAAAGATCTAATTGGAAAAGCTGATAAGCTAAAAACCGAGCGCAACAAACATTCAAAAACAAAACCAACTCCGGAGATAATTGAGCAAATGAAAAAGATTGGTGAGGATATAAAATCTTTTGATGAAAAATTAAAAAAAGTTGAAACTAAATTAAAGGAAACTTTGGCAGAACTTCCAAATATAGTATCCGACGATGTGGTAGCTGGCGGAAAAGAAAATAATAAAGTTGTAAAAACTTTTGGAGACAAACCAGAATTTAGCTTCAAACCAAAAGACCATGTTGAGCTTGCAACAGAGTTAGGCTTGATTGACTATGAACGTGGTGCAAAAATGTCTGGTTCAGGTTTTTGGGTTTACAAAGGCGACGGTGCGCTTCTAGAATGGGCGCTATTAAATTATTTTGTAGACTTTCACAAGAAGAATAACTATACATTTATTCTTCCACCATATTTACTAAGTGAAGAATCTGCCTATACGTCAGGACACTTACCAAAGTTTCGTGATGATTTATATTGGACACAAGACAAGCTATGTTTAAATGCAACATCCGAGATGATGCTTGGAAATTATCATCGTGATGAAATTTTAGATGGCACTGAGCTGCCTTTGAAATATTATGCCTACTCACCATGCTTCCGCCGTGAAGCTGGTAGCTATCGCAAAGAAGAGAGGGGAATGATCCGCGGACATCAATTTAATAAGATTGAGATGTTCCAATTTGTAAAAGCCGAAGATTCTTGGGAAGCTTTTGCTGAGCTACTCGCAAATGCAGAAAAGCTTGTTGAAGGATTGGGGTTACACTATCAAACAGCTCAGCTAGCAGCAGGGGACTGCAGTGCAGCCATGGCAAAAACAAATGATATCGAAGTCTGGATCCCAAGCATGGAAATCTATAAAGAAGTAAGTAGTGTTTCCAATGCCTTAGATTACCAAGCCAGACGCGGAAATGTAAAATATAAGGATGAAGATGGCAAAAAACAATTTGTCCACACACTAAATGCATCAGGACTAGCGACTAGTCGCCTTATTCCTGCGATTCTAGAGCAATTCCAACAAGAAGATGGTGGTGTGGTTGTGCCAGAGGTTTTGAGAGGTTGGGTTGGGAAAGATATTTTAAAATAATTAGTAATTAAAAATTATGGATATTATTTTAAAAAGCTTAGTGTCCGCAGTAGTAACGGGAATAATTTTAATTATTGCAAAATTTGCGGGACCAAAACTTGCAGGTGCTATCGGCGGAATTCCAATTGTTTTTGCAATCTCATATATACTAATAACGGCAGGGGATAAAACTAGCGCCAATAGTTTTCTTGTGGGGGGGGGTATACGGTGCAATTGCGGCAATTTTTTTCAGTCTTATTCTAATTTTATTCAACAATAAATTTCCTGATTTTCATTGGATCAATTTTACAATAGCGTATATATTATGTTTTCTACTTGCATTCGGAATGGTTTACTTTACATCTAAATAATAAAATGCCTAAACAAAAACTAATAATCCTCCCTGGCTGGGGAGGAACAGATGAAACTTGGAAAGACTTTACTAGTATAGCTAGTAAAGATTTTGATGTACAAGTAATAAACTTACCTTGCTTTGGTGATGAGCCTTGTCCTGATACTGTTTGGGGGGTAGAAGAATATGCTGAATTTGTAAAAAGACAAATAAACAAATTAACTAGTAAACCAATTACTCTCATGGGGCACTCTTTTGGCGGTCAAGTTGCATCGTATCTAGTAGCTAACAATCCTGAACTGGCGGACAGATTGGTCCTAAGTGGTCCAGCAGTATTTCGACCAAAGAAAAAACTACGTAGAATAATTATTGGTGCTGTTGCAAAAACAGGGAAGTGGATATTTAGATTACCGATGCTAGAAAAAGCTGATGTGGAAGTTGAAAAAATATTTCGCAGAGTTACTCGCTCACAAGATTATGCGGATACGTCTGGAATAAAACGTGATATTTTTACAAAAGTCATTCGTGAAGATTTAAGCGAGGCTGTAAATAAAATAAAAATACCAACGCTTATTATCTGGGGCACAAAGGATACTTATGTGCCAATTAAAAACGCTTATAAATTAGATAAACTAATTCCAAATTCCAAATTAGAGATAATAAAAGGCGGTAAGCATGGTTTGCATATCCAACAGCCAGACATACTACTATCAAAAATAAAAAACTTTTTAGTATAAGTACTATATGTTTTCACCAATTAACCTAATCATATTCATTCTCTGGTTTATCAGTGCCTTTATTGACTACTGTGATTTTGCTTATGTCTGGCAATTGAAAGAATATAGACTGGATAGATTTAAAGATTTTCTCAGTACCCAGCAAGGAAGAGACTTCTGGTTGCGCTACCAAACACTTTGGCGTTCTGTACTCGCTATCATTCTACTTTTTTGGCCGATAAACGACACTCTAACAATCAAAACTGCCATTATTACTATATTTTTATTAGATTTTGCTGTTGGTATTTATAAACTAATAAAGAAAAAATTAAGACGACCCATAATAACAAAAAAGGCTATGCTGGCAATGGCATTGTCAATCTTACTAGAGGGAACATTATTCTTAATAAAAAGAGATTGGGCCATATTCTTTTTACTAATGATCTTGCGCTTTTTTATCATTAGTTTTGTAATCTGGATATTGAACAAACTGACAACTCATATAAAAAAATATTTAATAAAAAAAGCTACTGAAAAGTTAGCAAGACAAGAAAATCTAACAGTAATTGGCATCACAGGTAGTTATGCCAAGAGTACTGTTAAGAAATTCTTGACTGAAATATTATCTAATAAATTCAAAATAGTCTGTACACCAAAAAATATAAATACAGAAATTGGAATTGCACGTTTTATTTTGGCAAATAATTTTTCTGACAAAAGAATATTTGCAGTAGAAATGGGAGCTTATAAGATAGGGGAGGTAAAACTGATTTGCGACATGGTAAAACCCAAGATAGGAATCATGACTGCCATTAATGAACAACATCTTTCACTTTTTGGGAATATAAAAAATACCCAAAAGACTAAATATGAATTACTCAGATCTTTACCAGCAGATGGCCTAGCCATCACAAATGCGGACAATAAATATTGTACTGAATTTTTGTCAGAACTAAAAGCTCCTGCTATGACCTTTGGCCTAGAAGAAGATGTTAATCCGAACATTCTAATTACTAATTTCAAAACTTCCATAAAAGGTACCTCATTTTCATATCTTTACAAAGGCAGTGAGGAAACAGTAACGTCAAAAATATTAGGAGACCACAACGCCTTGAATCTTGGTGCATGTATTCTAGTGGCTGATAAGCTGGGCATGTCTGACAAAGAAATAAAAACATCTATAGAAAATTTAACCCGAGTTACTGAGCTTACAAAGTATGGCAAATGTACAATTATTGATGATAGTTATAATTCCAACCCTGCTGGGTTTAAAGCTGCGCTCAATTTTTTGAATGCTTTTCCGTCTGAAAAAAGAAGGATTGTGGTGACCAGAGGAATGTTGGAACTAGCAGATCGCAGTGAAGAAATTCATGAAATTATTGGGGGAGAAATTTCTTTTGTGGCCGATGAACTGGTGATCATAACACCCGACTTTATAACACCACTAAAAAGTGGAGCAGTAGACAAATATAAACTAGACATAAAAGAAATTTTTAAACCAGAAGACTTGTTGGAATATCTTAAGAGTATAAAAAATACTAATTCAGTAGTACTGTTAGAAAATCGCATGCTACCAAACGTAATGAAAGAAATAGGATTACAAAAATAATATGAAATTTTATAAAAAACCAATCTTTACTGGATTTTCTCCAAACTTAACACTGTCTGATACTTTTACAGCCTGTGGTTTTTTATTTTTACCTTGGAAGTGGGCGACCCTAAGGATGGGTGGTGCACAAAAAAAAGTAGAGGTGTGGCTAGAAAAATATTTTGAATCAAAACATGCGTACAATTATGATAGCGGTCGCACAGCACTAAACCACGCTTTGAAAGCTTGTGAAATAAAGGAAGATGATGAAATCTTAGTCCAATCTTATACTTGTATGGTAGTAAGCAATGCTATCACTTGGACCGGTGCCAAACCAATCTATGTGGACATCAAAAATGATTTTAACATGGATTCGGATGATCTGGAAAAGAAAATCACAGACAAATCAAAAGTTTTAATTATACAGCACACCTTTGGCAAGCCGGCTGACCTGAAAAGCCTAATTGCAATTGCCAAAAAACATAATTTAAAAATTATAGAAGACTGCGCCCATTCATTTGGGGCAAAGCAAGATGGGAAACTACTGGGAACTTTTGGCGATATTGGGATGTTTAGTTTTGGATCTGATAAAATACTTTCTTGTGTGCGCGGTGGGGGACTAATTACAAATGACGATGAAATATCCAAAAAATTACAAGAATTTCAATCTCGTTTACCACTTGCAAGGAAACTCAAAGTAATTCAACATTTATTTCACTATATCGCATTTGCAAAAGGAAAACCACTTTATAATCTCGGAGTAGGGAAGTGGATACTTGGGACTTCAAAAAAACTAAACCTAATGAATCGAGTAATTTATAATCCAGAAAAACATGGCAAACAGGTAATATTCTACCCATCACTTCTACCGAATTCTTTGGCTACAATTTTACTAAAACAATTCAAAACTTTTGACAGTATTAATAAGCACAGACAAGAAGTTGCAAAATTATATGACCAGCAAATTACTAATTCTAAAATCATAAAACCTGACTGGTCTGATGAATCTGTCTGGTTACGATATACACTATTAGTCGAAAACCCTACTAAACTGCATGTGATCGCAAAAAAACAAGGGATTATCCTAGGAAACTGGTACAACCAAGCTATTGCACCAAGAGACGTTGAATTGGGCAAGTCTGGCTACAAAGTAGGGTCTTGTCCTAACGCTGACAAACTATCAAATCAATCTATCAACTTACCGACAAATAGACATATAACAAAGAGAGACGCAGAAAAAATAATTGCTATTATTAATAGATATGGAAATTAAGCAAATTCAAGACAAACAGGAATGGGAAGAATTCGTACTGGCTCAGCCGAGTACAATTTTTGTTCAGTCATATAAGTACGGTGACTTCTATGAATCAATGGGGGAGAGCTCATGGATTTTTGGTATCTATAATAGTGGTAAGCTAATTGGAGGATCCCTAGTAGTCAGTACACATGCAAAAAGAGGAGACTTTTTATATCTTCCATACGGGCCAATCTTATCCGAAAAAGACAGAGGAGAAGCTCTTGAAGAACTAACAAAATTCCTCAAAAAATTTGCCAAAGAAAATAAATATAGCTTTATTCGCGTTAGCCCCTTTATAGACGATACAAAAGAGAGTAAAAAAATATTCAAAAAAGCAGGTTACAGCAATGCTCCAATACATGTCTTAGCAGAAACAACATGGTTACTTGATATCCAAAAGCCCGATGAAAAACTTCTGGCAGAGATGAAAAAAAACCATCGTAATTTAATTCGCCGCTGTGAAAGAGATGGAATAAAAATTGAAAAAACATCTGACATAAAAAACCTAGGAAAATTTAACGAGCTTCATGACGAAACTGCCAAGCGACACAACTTTCATAGATTCTCAGATGACTATGTAAAAAAAGAATTCTCTGTTTTTACTCCTAACAATGAAGTAATGTTATTCAATGCCTATCTACCAGACGGAAGGCTTGACTCATCATCTGTTATGATGTTTTATGGTAATATGGCAGCCTACAGACATAGTGGATCACTAGGACTAGATAAGAAACTTCCAACCTCATATCTACTGCAATGGGAAGCAATAAAAGAAGCAAAAAAAAGAGGGATAAAATATTATAATTTTTGGGGAATCGCACCAGAAGACGCTCACAAAAAACACCCTTTCAGAGGCATAACCCACTTCAAAAAAGGCTTTGGGGGCTTTCAAAAAGACCTGCTTCATTGCCAAGATTTGCCCGTTTCAGCCAAGTATTGGGTGACTTGGGTCATAGAGACCATTAGAAGTTTTAATAGGGGATTTAAATAATAATTAGCCAAGTTTGTGCGTAGAAATATTTTCAATCGACACAAATATAAACGTAAGTGGGGGAGAGGGTTCAAAAAAGCCTCTAATTTTTTGTTGAGTTCTGACAATGATAACTTTCGCAAAAGAAAAGACTTTGCTTGGCATAATAGCAAGCGCAATCCCATGCAAAGAGATCGTGATGTAACTAACTGGAAAAAGAGAATAGAAATAACAATATTAATAATTTCGCTATTTGCTATGGCATGTTTAGGCCTCTATAGCAGTTTTTTCAAAATAAAAGATGTAGAAATAAATGGATTACAGAGAATCGAACAAACTGACATCACCAATGCTGTCTTTGGGGTAATAGACTATAATAGACTTTTTATCTTTCCAGGAGAGAGCTATTTCCTAGTAAATGTAGACGAAATAAAAGATATTCTAAAGCAAAGGTTTCCGCTAGAATCAATAATCGTCAAAAAAACTTTTCCAAATACTTTAGAGATTGTTTTGGAAGAAAAAATTTCTACAGTAATATATGACAATGGTAGGGAGTATAGCTATTTGGATACCGAAGGCAAGATCGTAGAGATCATACGCAAGATAGGTGATGATGAGTGGGATAGAAAGACTGAAACAGTGACCACTACCAATGAGCTCGGTGAAGAAATAACAGAAGAAAAGGTACTAGAACAAACTCACCGACCAAATATAGTTTCGATAATAAAAGAGATGGGAGACTATCCAATATTTTACGACACAAGAGATCAGAAGATAGAAATAAACTCAAAAGTAATTGATGCAAATATGGTATCTGGCGCCATAGAATGGTTTAATTTTATAAATAAAAACACAGATATACCTTTTGGTTATATAGAAATTCACAATGGGATAGGGGATGCAGTCATAAGAACGCGCGAAGGCTGGCATTTACTAGTAAAACTGGATAGCCCAGTCAAATCACAGTTTGAAGAGCTTGAATACACTCTAAAACAAAAGGTGAGTCGCGAAAACTTAAACTATATTGATTTGAGATTTCCCGGTAAAGTTTACTGGCAGTAATTTGTTTATTAGAGCGAGATAGAGGAGTAGTATAAAAGCTTTATTAGAGTATAGTATATGCGTCGCACAATGTATCTTATGCGACGCTATAGAATAGGCCTTTAAAACACCTAGGTCCCAACATACCGCTAACCTTAGCCAAAAAACCCTATCACTCAAGGGTTTTTCGTATTTCTATCCTCTGATGATACAACTCGTTTAATTTTTACAAAAGTTTTTAAATTTTATTAGAATATCTCTAACTACTATTAGTATTTGTTAATTACTTGCAATAATTTTAAAACAAAAAAACTTACAATGATGCAAGTCTTATATTAAATTTATACCCCCCTGCTCTCTCTAACCGCTCTCCCCTGCTCTAATATTGTGCGACGCCTAGCATTAGGTCCTTTAGAAACCAAAGCAAAGCCTTACCAGTCCTTAACTAGATAATTAAGTGGGTTCACTGGAATACCATTTTTACGTACCTCAAAGTGAAGATGTGGTCCAGTAACGAATGGTCCAGCACCAACAGTACCTGGCGTACCACCAGAATATCCTATTACGTCTCCCCTAGTTACAAACTGATCTTCACTCACTGTGATACCACTCATATGGCCATATACGGTAGAAATACCACTTGAGTGGACAATCATAACATAACTATAGCATGAGCTCACAGAACAGCGCTTGGCACGAGCTATATAACCAGATCCAGCGGCCTTTAGAGCCGTACCATGGCCGGCACGAATATCTATTCCGCTATGCTCAAAAACATGACGGTATGGGTAGTCTGGATCATGAAAACGCGATGTGATATATCTACTTTGAGTTGGCCAGGATAATTTTGTAGGGTCACCCGTAATAACTTCCAATTTGTTTCCGCTTTCCAATTTTCGTCTCACCTCTTTCTCAATAGAAGAGACCTCATTTTCGATCTGTTGATATTGTTTTTTCAAATTACCAAGTAGTGTATTATATTTTAATTCAGATGAATGAGTTTGGACAAGTAAATCTTGTTTCAAGAAAACCTGTTCTTCTAAATTTGTCTTTTTTTCAGTTAATTCTTCTTTTAGATCTTCGTAGGTTTCTTTCCTCTCTTCCTTTTTGGTCTTTTTATCTTCTAGATCTGTCTTGGCTATTTTTATACCGCGGACACTAGATCCCATGTCCTTTTCCATTGTTTGCAAGTATTGTAACTTGTTATAAAACTCAGAAAAATTACCATAAGAAGCAGCTATCTCTATATAACTCTTGTTATCATTTTGATGAATAGTACGAATAAGCTCTGCCAACATTGATTGTTGTTTTTTTATGACTTTTTCTTTATCCTCAATAGAGAGTTCGAATGATTCTATTTCAAGCACAAGAGAATCCAACTTTTCACCTGTTGCTTCTATATCAAGCTCCACTTGAGCTACACGATTGTCTATTATGGCCATCTGATTGGACAACGATACCGCTTCCAATCGCTTTTGTTTTATTTTATCTTTATAGTCAGAGATACTCTTCTCTAATTGCTGTATTTTGGCCTTCTTTTCTGCAATAGCGTCATTGAGCTGATCTATTTCAGCCTTATTACCTCCAGTATTTCCAGATAAAACCAAAATAGGCTGGATACTAAATCCAACTACTAAAATTAATATTAGCAATAATATTTTCTTCATAGATACATTATATCATAAAACAAAAAAACAGACTAGATTAATCCTAGTCTGTTTAATATAAATTAAAACCTATACCAGACCTACAGCCACCTTAATTCTCTCTAAAGTCTTTTCCTTACCCAAAACCCCAGCAATTTCAAATGGTCCAGGAGAATTCTTCAATCCTGACAAAGCCACGCGCACTGGCCACAATACATCACCATTGCCGAATCCCTGGTCCTTTATCCAAGGTAAGACTTTTTCTTCCAATATTTCCTTGGACCACTCCCCTTCTAGAGTATTTAAAAATTCTGAAACTAATTGCAATTTTTCTTTTGCATCTTCTTTTGTAGATTTTTTCCAAACTAATAATTCTGATTCGTACTCTAATTTTTCTGCAAAAATAAAGCCAGTATTTTCTACAATCTCTACCAGTGTATTGGCCCTCCCCTGCTCTAGTTGGACCACAGACTCTAGATTCCAATCCTCAGTTTTTATTCCGGCATTATGATAGAATGACTCGCATTTCGTTGCCAAATCAGTAAGGTCCATATTCATTATATACTGCTGACCATACCAATCTAGTTTTATGCGATCAAATACTGCGGCAGCCTTACCAACTTGCGCCATATCAAATTCTTTTTCCAAATCCTCTAAACTAAAAATATCACGTTCATCACCAGGATTCCAACCAAGAAAAGATATAAAATTAACTAATGCTTCTGGTAAATATCCTTTTTCCTTAAAATCTTCTACGGAGACATCACCGTGACGCTTGGATAGTTTTTGTTTTTTTTCATTTACAAGAAGTGATAGATGGGCAAACTGCGGTACTTCCCAACCAAACATTTCATAAAGTTTGATATGTTTAGGCGTAGAAGAAATCCATTCTTCACCGCGAATTACGTGAGTAATTCCCATCAGGTGATCATCTACTACAACGGCTAGATGATAAGTCGGAAAGCCGTCGGTTTTAAGAATTACCTGATCATCTATAAGCTCATTTTTAAATTCAACTTCACCACGAACTAGATCTGTAAACTTTGTTGCACCTTCTTTTGGCATTTTCATTCGGACTACACAGCTCTCCCCTGCTTTTATCCTCTCTTTTGCATCTTCTATGCTCAAATTACGGCACTGACCATCATAACCGGTTGGTTGTTTATTTATCTCTTGAACTTTTCTTACTTCGCTCAATCTTTCTTTGGAACAAAAGCAATAGTAAGCATGATCTTTTTGGGTAAGCTCGTCAATATATTTTTTATAAATTTCTAGACGCTCTGACTGGATGTATGGTCCGACCTCTCCAGTCTGAACAATATTTTTACTCGCATCAAAATCTACTCCCTCATCAGGTTTTATTCCAGCCCAATGCAATGAGTTTAGGATATTTTCCATTCCCCCTTCTACAAATCTCTCACGGTCAGTATCTTCTATACGAAGCAAAAATTTACCACCCATTTTCTTGGCAAAAAGATACGCAAATAAAGCGGTTCTGAGTCCGCCGACGTGTAAAAATCCGGTTGGTGATGGTGCAAAACGTGTTTTTATCATAATACTTTTATTTATCTAATGTGACATCCTTTGGTTGAATCATATCATCGTACTGACAATCTTCACCTCTAAAGACCTGTCCAAACACTTCATGATGTTCTTCTACGAACATATTATTACTTATATTAATTTTTCTTTTTTTATTCTACTACAATTTTCTAATTCTTATAAGAAAAGAAAGAAAGTGTACATTTATTAAATCTACAAATTGCTTTCTTAGATTTAGCAGGGGGCCCAAGACCCGCTTTGCATGCAAAGGTAACTAGTTCAAATTTATCCAAACTATTCCGATTAACTTCCCGCCACTCAGAGCTATATTCTTTATTAATTGCAATATCGTAGTCACAATACTCCTCCATACTATAGGCTCTTACACAATCCGAATCTTGCTTGCAAGCAAAAATGTCTTTTTGCTTAACACCTTCTATCTTTACAGAAGATTTTGAAGAACAGCCTGTAATAACTAGAGAAAGTAAAACCACAATAATTATAGTTTTTATTTTCATAATTGATTCATTAATATTCCCCCAGCTATAGCCACATTGAGTGACTCGGCATCACCTTTACCTCCGATAGTATAATTCTTATCAGACATTTTTTCAACTTCTTTTCTTACTCCATGAGATTCTGACCCCAAAACAAAAATTGTTTTTTTAGTAGCTTTTAGCTTGTTTAAGTCTTCGCCTTTCATAACAAGTGAACAAATTTTGTACTCATGCTTTTCTTTGAAAGTTTTTAAGGTGTGTTCGAGTCCTGCACTCTCAAAAATATTCACATGAAAAATAGAACCCATGGTTGATCTTACTACTTTTTCATTATATGGGTCGACACAATCTTCTGACAACAAAATATTTTTTATACCAAACCAATCTGCAGTGCGAATAATAGTACCGAGATTTCCTGGATCTTTTACACTATCTAAACAGATAATGTATTTCTCGCCTGTGATATCTTCTGGAGTTACTTGATTTTGTGCAATAACAGCCATAAGCCCTGGGAATGTATCCGTAGTCTTGATATCACCAATATCCTGTCGTCCGGAAAATTCTACTGGCACACCATTCTTCTCAGCTTTTTTTATTATTTCTTTCATCTCTGTTTCATCACGTCTATTTCCTTCTATAATAACTAGAACTACTTCAAAATCAGAATCAATGGCTTCTCCTACCCCCTTAAAACCTTCAACCAAAAACTCACCAAATTCTTTACGAAACTTTTTTTGTTTTAGTTGTTTTATATGTTTTACTATAGATTTTTCTAACATAATTTTATTTTAATTTTGTCTAATAGCTACAAGAAAAAGAAAAGTAATGATAGCTTTCCATATTCTAAAAAATCTCTTTGGCTCTCTAATCAAACGATATAACCACTCAAAACCAATCCTCCTCATCCACTCTGGTGCACGCTTAGTCTTGCCAGATATAAAATCAAATGATCCACCAACACCCATAGCAATTTTTACACTTGGAAGATCTACCAAATTTTCATGTATCCATTTTTCTTGCTTTCCATGACCGAACGCAACGAAAAGAATGTCTGGTGCTTTGACTATTATATCATAAATAACATCTTCATTGTCTTTTTGTTGCTTGTTTACTGTTTCCTGCTTACTGATAGGCCCTTTATCATGGCCGACAATCCTCAACAATGGGAATTTCTTCTGCAAAACCTCAGATACCTTCTTCACCACTTCATCTGAACTACTCCCCAACAAATAGATACTTTTGCCTTTTTCCTCTGCAAGCTTGCAAATATCTTGCATAAAGTCTACTCCAGGAATTCTTTTTAGCTTTCCTCGTGTTACAAGTGTAATCCCAAAACCATCGCAAATATTTAAGTCCCCACTATTTAGAATTTTTTTGAAATAACTATCTTTTCTGGCATCCACTAACATTTCTGGATTTGGAGTAAAGATTTTATTTTGCTTGTCCGAATTTAAAAAATTAGCTACTTTTTCTAGTGCTTGCTGTTTGTTCAACTTATCGATCCTTATTCCTAATATATTCATATTTAGCTGTTTTTATGCTAAAATATAACCATATATTAACATATTCAGTAAATTTTTACAATAAACAAAACTACCCGTATCCTCCCTGCTAAGCATCTAATAATTAGACGCTTAGCAGGTCCCGGGTAGTTTTGAAATGGTCCCTACCGCGATATTGTATCACGAAGAGACGAAAGATCGGTGAGAAGGTTGACCATGTTGAGGGCTTATACCATGAGGAATTCTCTTTCTTCACGACACTTTCGTTCTCGTTCCCAGTCTTCCCTCTGGATATCTGCCCGCGCCCCAGTCCATGGAGCCACAATGAACATTATCATAAGTTCTGATGGCCCGAACGGACCCTCTTGATAATGCTGACCAGAAACAAATAGAAACACAAGGTACGAAACACTAGCCAGAACGAAGACAGGAATGATCCACAGAAACATCCTGCTATCAGACTTGACGAAGACAAGGATCATGATGGCGAAGGCCATCAACACCCAGAAAGCCACATAAAGCGCAGCAATGAGACTGAAATTGTCCACAATCATGGGAAACCTCCGCTGTTTAACTACTCTGTAGGAAGTTTAGCATCTTTTTAACCCTTTTACAACACTATTTGACAAATTTTTACAATATAGTATACTATTATCACTCCTATACATAGAGTGATAATCAATCACTCGGTGGAATCTGTTTAAATCAGTCTAAATCAATGCTTTATGATGCCTAATAATTTTACCCACAAAACTCAAGAAGCTCTGCAACGGGGATCGGCTATTGCTAATGAAAATGGCCAGCCACAGATGGAACCACCTCATTTGTTCTTTGCTTTGCTTGAACAAGAAGAGGGTGTGGTTGTTTCGGTTTTGAAAAAATTAAAAGTTAATCTAAAAGAACTTCGTGAAGGGATACAGACAATGATAACTTCACTTCCCAAACCAGCTGGAAAAGCCCCCCAAAGTGGTATGGGGCAGATCCTTATGGGGCAAGCAATGATATATATTCTACAAAATGCTGGTAATGAGAGTAAGAATATGGGTGATGAATTTATTTCTGTAGAACATCTTCTACTTGCTTTTCTGACAAATAAAAATCCAATTTCTGATGCATTATCTACTCAAAAAGTGCAGTATGACGATGTCTTAAAAGTCCTCGCAACTGTGCGTGGTACCCAAAAGGTAGACTCCCCCACTCCAGAAGCAAAGTTTCAGGCTCTAGAAAAATATTCGAAAAATCTTACTGATCTGGCAAAAAAAGAAAAACTTGATCCAGTAATTGGACGTGATGATGAGATTCGCAGAGTAATGCAAGTATTATCTCGTAGGACAAAGAATAATCCTGTCTTAATCGGTGAACCTGGAGTTGGTAAGACTGCTATTGCCGAAGGATTGGCACAGAGAATTGTAGACGGCGATGTTCCAGAAAGTTTAAAAGATAAAGAAATTGTCTCTCTAGATATTGGCTCACTCGTAGCTGGTACAAAATTTCGCGGTGAATTTGAAGAAAGATTTAAGGCTGTGATGAAAGAAGTAATTGACTCAGCTGGTGAAATTATTTTATTTATTGACGAGCTTCATACTATTGTAGGTGCTGGGTCTAGTGAAGGAGCTGTGGATGCCAGCAACATGTTAAAACCTGCTCTAGCTCGTGGTGAGCTCCATACTATTGGTGCTACTACTATCAAAGAGTATCAAAAAAACATTGAAAAAGATGCTGCCTTTGAGCGTCGCTTCCAGCCAGTCATGGTTTATGAACCAAGTGAAGACGATGCTATTGCCATTCTTCGTGGCATTAAGGAAAAATATGAAGTGCATCATGGTGTACGTATTACAGATCCATCTATTGTAGCTGCTGTGGAGCTATCTAGCAGATATATTTCCGACAGATTCTTGCCAGACAAGGCAATTGATCTGATTGACGAAGCAACTTCAGCTCTGCGAATGGAGATTGACTCTATGCCAGATGATCTGGACAAGATGAAGCGCAAAATGATGAAGATTGACATTGAACTTCGCGCTCTGAAAAAAGAAAAAGACGAAGAGTCAAAAGACCGTAGTAAAAAATTAAAAGAAGAACTAGCAAACCTGAAAGAACAAAGTAATGAACTAGAAGTGCATTGGAAAAATGAAAAAGAAGTCATTACCAAAATCCGCGATCACAGAAAACAAATTGATAAATTAAAACAAGAAGCAGAAATTGAAGAGCGTAAAGGCGACTTGCAAAAAGTAGCTGAGATTCGCTATGGAAAAATTCCAACAATGGAAGAGGCAATAAAAAAATATGAGCGTGATCTAGCTGATGTTCAAAAAGGTAGAGCGATCCTGAAAGAAGAAGTAACTGAAGAAGATATTGCTGGTGTAGTCGCCCGCTGGACTGGTATTCCAGTTTCCAAAATGCTGGAAGATGAAGTAAAAAAACTAGCCCACATGGAAGAGGACCTAGGCGGACGCGTGATTGGGCAAAGAGAAGCAATTACTGCAGTATCCAATGCTATTCGTCGCTCTCGTGCTGGTATTGCCGAGGAAAAACGTCCAATCGGTTCTTTCATCTTCATGGGACCAACAGGCGTTGGTAAGACTGAAATGGGCAAAGCCTTGGCTGAATTTATGTTTAATGACGAGGAATCACTCGTCCGCGTAGACATGAGTGAATACATGGAAAAACACGCTGCCAGCAAAATGATCGGCTCCCCTCCTGGCTATGTTGGTTATGACGAAGGTGGACAACTGACCGAAATAGTTCGCCGTCGCCCTTACTCTGTCATTCTTTTTGATGAAATAGAAAAAGCTCACCCTGATGTCTTCAACATGATGTTGCAAATTCTAGATGACGGACATTTAACAGACGCAAAAGGCAGAAAAGTTAATTTCAAAAATACAGTTATAATCATGACTTCTAATATTGGCTCGGAAATGATTATGGAAATGGGACGCACTGGTGATTTCGGATTTTCCGCCCAAGGCGGATCCGCCTTGGGCGGAGGAGGTGGTAAAAAAGCCAGTAAGGAAAGAGAAGCTAAAATGAAAGACAAAATCATGGAATCTCTTCGTGAAAGATTTAAACCAGAATTTTTAAATCGTGTAGATGAAATTATCATGTTCCACCCACTAGATGAAAAACAAATCCGCTCTATCGTGGACCTTCAACTAGAAATCGTAGCAAAGCGTCTGGATGAGAAGAAAATAAAACTAGATGTAACAAACAAAGCCAAAGACTGGCTCGCTGGAAAAGGCTACGATCCAAATCTTGGTGCCAGACCTCTTAAACGTGTAATTCAGACAGAACTTCTTGATCCTCTAGCCATGCAGATTATTGAGGGTAAGATTGAAGATGGTACTAAAGTTAAGGTTGAGGTGGAGAAAGGGAAATTGCGGATTAGTTAACAATTTTCAAATAACAGATAACAAAAAAAACACCACAAATTTTGTGGTGTTTTAATTTAAGAAATACACAATATAATAGTACGGTCTATAGTACATACTAAATCTCAACTTCTTCTGTTACTTCTTTAGGCTTTCGCGTAAACAAAACTCCCAAAAACACAACCAGACTAGCAAGTAAGCCGGGGTACATTGGTTCAATATTAAACCAATAGACTGGCCAGCCGTAGTCTAGGTGAGTATAGCCCCAGACTAGCCAGACCACAGCAGTGAGACTTCCAAAGATGATACTATAAAATGCCGCGCTTGCTGGTATTTTTTTCTCGCCACGTGACGAAGTTTTACGTGGGTTGTAGAAAAAACCGAACAGAATTGGGACGAGGAGTGCTGAGATTCCGACTGTTCCGATCGTATACCAGATGCCGATAATTGAGCTGGCAAACAGAGCAATAATTACTGAAAAGACTAATGTTATAACAACTCCGATTCTGGTTGCTTTTATTTCTTCTTGCTCTGTGATATCTGGTTTGAAAACTTTTTTATATATATCATGAGAGAGCGTCATACCACCAAGCAGTGTAAAGGAATCAATCGTACTCATGATGGACGCCAGCAAGCCTGTAAAAAATAATCCCGCAAACACAGTGGGTAGCACAGCGGCCGCAAAAGTAGGCAGGGCTGTGACAGGATCTAGCTCTGGCATGGCAGCTCTGGCATACATTCCGATTGTTGTGGTAAAAATATCAAAAACAAGCCAGAATAAAATTGAAATAAGAATACCTTTTTTTGGAATGCTTGAATCCTTTGTTGCATAACATCTCTGATAAAAACTTGGATCGACCAGTGTCCAAAAAGCAATAAAGCCCCAGACCAGAATCATCTGCGTAGTCCACTCCCCTGTTAAGGTGAAATGGCTGGCTGGTAAATTGGCTTGCAAGAATTCCAAACCACCAAACTGAGCAATGGCAAAAGGAATAATCAAACCAATACCAACAAACATTAGAAAAAACTGAATCACATCTGTAATCACATCACCCACAAAACCACCACGGTAGGTATAGAAAAGTGTAATCACAGAGCCGAGTACAATTCCTACCCAAGCTGGCCAGCCAAACATTAGGCTAAATATTATACCAAGAGACAACATATACGGAGCTGGTGTGACCATGAGAAAATTAAATATTGCGCCGAGGAATCTGACTTTTTTATCATAAAATCTTTCTAACTGATCTGGTACTGTATATAGATTTGTCTCACGAACTTTCTTGGCAAGAAAAAAAGCAAAAAACAAATAACTAATATACCAGAAAAATCCTTGAGTCAGCCAATTTACTATTCCGTAATTAAATGAAAGCTCTACTACTCCCAATGTCCCACCATACCAAGTACTTACAAGAGTGGCGACAAAAATAGGCAGTGTTAGTCTTCGCCCAGCCAAGAAATAATCTGGCACGTTTTTTATTTTTTTCTTTACGAAATAACCGATTAGGATTATTCCAACAAAATATATTCCAACGATGGAATAGTCTATGATACTTAGGTCGATCATATGTGTTTTAATTTAAAAACTAATAATTTACCTGATTTTAATTTTATTGTTGCTTTTTCCTGAATTAATTTATTACAAACTCCTAGCCAACCAAATTCAACATCTTTATTTTCTACATTCCATTCTAATCCAGTATAAGTAAGACCTTGTACTTCATTCAAAGGAATAATAGACATGGTCTCCCCTATTTCTCCAATTATCTCAATATAATCACTTACCAAAAATATTTCTTGAATTTCATCTTCAATTTTAATCTTGCCGTCAAATTTTGACAGACAAGCTAAATTTCCAAAAGTATGGTCCAATCTATCCCCTACTGCACCCAAAATAATAATCTGGGATGGCTTTAATGTTTGAGCTAGCTCTATTGCTAATTCTAAGTCTGTTTTATTTTTATCCTTGTCAAAAATTACCTTAACTTTATCACTCAACTGATACTCTACTAACAATTCTTTATCAATGGAATCCATATCTCCAATTACATAATCAGGAAAATCTTTATAATTATTAGCTCCACCATCAGCACAAATAACTACTCCATCCAATTTGGATAAGTAGTTATAATTTCCATTGGCAATTATATATATTTTCATATTAAAAAAATCTCTCTTTCAAGAGAAATCAAAAACAAAAATTTATAAAACTAATGTTTCTGCTTCCCTTACGCTAGAATTACCTAGATCAGGTTCCAAGGATACTTCTCAGCCCATTCGGGCGCTCCTAACAGTTATTTTATTTTATACTAATACTCAAATAAAATCAAATCGAATCTGTGAAATCTTTTAGTAATCAATAGAATCAATGCTAAAACAAAAACCACCCTATCCTCCTCGATCTATTTCTAAACACTTAGAAACAAATCGAGTCGCGGGTGGTTTTTGCCTGTACCACTGTCCTCGATCTTCACTCAGAATGAGAGAAAAAGGTCGGTGAGGTACTTTTCTACTGGTGGGTTCTCTCGGCCGAACCTCCGGAAAGGCGGGTGTTCATCTTGTGGAACCGAGTTCCAGACTTTACATTGTCTGTCGGTCGTCCGACAAACGCGATACCGCGGTGTTTCTCACCGGCATAGCCGGCGTACTCGAGATCTTCCTGAGTATCGAAGAAAATCCTCGAGATAGCGACCCTCCGATTGGAGGCGTCTTCGTGGACTCGACCATGAACTTCGCCGACTTTCTGTGAAGACGCACCGAAGATGTAGAGAGTCTCCGGTTGTGTCTGTCCAGTCCTTACAACACTGACAATAATAAATCCCTTCGACGTTCTGCTCATTCCTTCCCCCTTCTTAAGACCTCAACGCGAGGCCTTTTCCATATGATAAAAATCATACCATAAATTTTAGCTCTTGTCAAGCTAAATGTGGAAAAATAAAAAAAGTCAGACTAGTCTGGCTTTTTTATAAAACTAATATTTTTATTGTAATTTGGTCAGTACTCTTTCTAGATCAGCGATACTTTCTACCTTTACTAGCTCTTGCCGTAACTCTTTTACACCCGGAAAACCTTTAAAGTAAAACAATAAATGTTTCCGAAATGTTTTGAGTCCATGCTCATCTCCGTAGTGCTCCATATGTAGATTGGCATGCCTTAGTACTACTTTTACCTTTTCTTTTAGAAGTAACTCTGAACCACCCAAAATCCTTGGATTCCCCAAGGCTCCCCTGCCAATCATAACACCATCAGCTCCAGTTATATCTATACATTTATCTATATCTTCCTGACTTCTAATATCACCGTTTGCAATGACTGGAATATTTACTAATTTTTTTACTTCTGCAATTCTATCCCAATTTGCTTGACCAGAATAGCCTTGTTTTTTGGTCCTGCCATGAATAGTAATTAGGTCTGCGCCAGCCTTTTCTAGCTTTGGTGCGAATTCTAAAATCTCGTCATCATTTGCCCATCCGAGCCTTGTTTTTACGCTCACTGGGACGCCCAAATTTGCCGATTTTAAGGCTTTTACTATCTCCACGGCTCTGTCTTGGTCTTTCAAAAGAGAGGCGCCAGCTTGGCCCTTTTTTGTGATTTTTGGGACTGGACAACCCATATTAATATCAATCCCATCTGGCTTGAACTTCTTCACTACAATTTCTGCTGCTTCTCTAATTATTTCTGGATCACCGCCAAATAATTGAATTACTATTGGTCTCTCAATCTTATCGAACCCACACATCTTCAATGTCTTCTCACTGTCTCTCACAATTGCCTCAGCACTTACCATCTCGCGAAATATTACAAAATCCTTTCCAGAAACCTCTCGACAGACACGACAAAAAGGAGCATCTGTAAAATCTGCCATTGGTGCTAGTGCTAGAATTGGTTTTTTAGAGCTTGTCCACATATTATTCATAATACCTCACTTGACATGTTTTTTCAATACTGTCATAATAGGTTTACCATTTTACAATGAAACTATATATTTACGGAAGTGGGTGTAAATCCCACACTGTGCCGCAACGGTGTTTCTCGACGAAGTCGAGATAAGTCCGATCTGTATTTATATTAAAATCCTCCGTCGCCTCCTAGGCTATGGCTGGACAAGTCCCGAGCAGGAAATTATTTTGTGTAAAAAAATAACACAAAGTATTCAAATCTTTCCCGTTCTGGAAAGTTTTTTTGTTGTAAATTTCAAAGCGGCCCTTACGAACCGCTATCCCCTTCCCCTTTTTCTAAAGATTTTATGCCGACACTTGTAGCACCAGATTATAATACCAATCTGAAATGCGACGAAGTAACCAAGCAATACCCAACAAAGATATGCCACAAAGAGCTGGAAAATCTCCATGCCACCCCCTAATAAGATAGATCTTATATTAAATTATTCATTTTGTCAATATGCCATACATAGAACGCCACAAATATCTATTACTTGCTTTTTTCGCATTAATTTTGGTTGCTGGAATTAGTGGATACCAAGCTTTCAAGATACAAGATACACATAATACCCGCGGGGCATCCCTCTTCGGGGATAATATACAAGTAGATCCTGAGCAGGAAATATTTATCCCCTTAGCTGATGAAATTAAAATAGATGATGAGACAACAAAACAAAAAGAGACTCAGAACGCCCCTTCTCCTTTACAAGGAGAAGGACAGGATGAGGTAAATTCGAAGCAAATAAATACAGAAAACACAAAAAACCTTGAAGAAAAAACCACAAGTACAGAATCCAAAATTGAAAACCCTATAATCCTAACCGTCGCTGGTGAAAAATACACCAGGGAAATGAGAGAAGAAACAACAGTTTACGAACTAATGCAAAATTTATCAGCCTCGTCTGTCAAACCCTTTATGTTTTCTGGACAAGACTATGGTGCTGGAATGGGATATTTTGTAACAGAAATAAATGGAATAAAAAACGATCCGCAAGCTGGTAAGTATTGGATTTATTATATAAATGGTGACTCAGCAAAAATTGGAATTTCAAACTATATAATTAAAAAAGGAGACATAATAGAATGGAAATATGAAAAATCATTTTAAAAAGACAGATTACACGGAACTAAAAGGAATACACAGAATTTTTTTAGTGAGTTTAATTTTGATTGGAAGTTTTGTATTTTTCTTGCCAGTATTGGCCGAGGAGACCAGTAGTTCAACTTTGGATGTTGTGGTAGATGAAGTGATTGAAGAACCTGCTGAAGAAGAGGTTGTTCCAGACCCAGTAGTAGAAGAAACTCCTACCTCCACTACAGAAGTTATAGAGGAGGAAGATGATACACCAACATCTACACCTGAGATTATTGAAGAAACACCCACTTCCACGCTTGAAGTGATTGGGGAAGATGAAGCTACGACCACTACAATAGAAATTGAAACCCCGACCAGCACCCCGACTTCTACTCCAGAGATAACTACTCCGACTTCCACACCTACTTCTACACCAGAAATTGAAACACCGACAGCTACACCGACGAGCACACCAGAAATAACTACACCGACCAGTACTCCGACATCGACAGAACAAAATCCCGAGGTGGGTAGTGGTGGAAGTTATTTAGAAGAGACTTCCGAAATAGAACTTATTAGTGATGATGAAATAAATCTGACAATCCAAAAAATATTAAATTATTTCAAATCCGAGCAAGACGAAACTGGAAAAATAATGGACGGAACTGTGACTGATTGGGCCATCATGTCTTTTGGTGCCGATGGTCAATATGCTGACGATATAAAAATAACAGATGGAAAGACACTTCTCGAATATGAAAAAGAATATAATCTGGATGATCCGAGTGACATGAATTCTTGTGCAACTTATCCTAGACATGTACTAGCATTACTCGCAGCTGGAGTAGAAACTAGCGACCCAGCAATACTGGGACTCAGAGAAAAAATGAACACGATTTGTTATATAGAAAATAGCTACGGTTTAAATGGTATCAATGACGATGTCTTTGCCTTGCTTGCGCTACTTGCTCTTGATACCAGTGCAAACGAAATTATTATTACTGACATAATTATAGAAATTAAATCTTGGCAACTAGAGAGTGGTGCTTTTTCCTGGCCAGATTGGTTTGACCCAACTCAAAAAACTGCAGGAGATGACATTACTGGTGCAGCAATTAATGCTTTGAAATATGCTGACAGCAAGGGCGCCTCTATTGAACAAGATATTTATTCAAATGCAGCTGGATATCTAAAAACGACACAACAAACTGATGGTGGTTGGGGCTGGGGCAGTTCGGATATTATGACAACTAGTTGGGTACTGATGGGAATAAATGCCCTGGAAGAAACTCAAGCAGATTGGCTTATAGATGAAGATAAAAATCCTTGGCACCCTCTGACTGAACAAGTTAATTCTGAAGGATTTTATGAATCTGCCTGGGTACCGGGAACTGTAGATTGGTTTGCCATGAAACATGCGGTACTTGCACTAGCTGGAACTTCTTGGCCAGTAGTGCTTGATCCTATAGTTGAAGATTTTTCTACTGGCGCAACATTTACATATGGTGGTGGAGGTAGCGGAAGTATCGATCCAGAACCAGCAGAAATTATTACTCCGACTAGCACACCTACTTCTACACTAGATATTGATTTGAATACAGAAACTACCACAAGCACTCCAACAACAACTTTAGAAATTTTGGAAGAAGAAACACCAACTTCAACAGCTGAAGTATTGCCTGAAATAATATTAGATGAGGAAGAAGTGGAGATACCACTTCCTGTAACAGAAGCCAATCCAAACTACAACCCGCCGGCCGCTAGCGCACTATCAAAAACAAAGCAACCTAACGAAGCTAGCAATATAGCAATAGAACAAAATAGTAATAATAATTTACCATCAACTTCCACCGACAAAACAGAACTCACAAATCAAGTTCTATCCTCTGCAAATACCACAACTATTCCCTACTCCAAAACTGCCAAGGGTGTCTTCGCTGGGGCCACCTCTATGGCCGGAGCACTAGGGCTTTACTTAGGTTGGAGATTCTTACAAACTCTGGTATAATATCTCCATATTAAGACCTAACCAAGGCCTAATGACCTAAAAATTAAACAGTATGATACCTAAAAAAATAATACTTCTAACCCTCGCGACGATATTTCTAGCTGGTTGTAGTGTGGTGTCTAATGATAATCCAGGCCTATTCTCTGGAACAAGAGATTATAAGATGGAAATAGTTAAGTCTGAGGTGAATATAAATACAATTGAATTTGTAGCTGAGAAAAATCTTAGTGTTAAAAATTTACTAAAACAATCTGGGGTAGAATATAAAATGAGAGGTGATGGAAAATTAAGAGAATTAGACGGTGTTATTGCTACTGCAAGTCGTGAGTGGAATATATATATTGATGATACACAAGCCGATCTAAATACAATCGTGTGTAACAAGTGTCAACTCAAATGGCAATACGAAAATTTAAATAACTAATGATTTAGCACCTAACGACTATGAAGAAATTGATTATCCCAACACTGTTGATCGCACTAGGAATCGCCTGTCGTTTTATTCCCCACATGCCAAACTTCGCCCCTATTGGTGCCATAGCTTTATTTGGCGCACTATACTTACCAAAAAAATATGCCTTGATCTTACCAATCTCTGCCATGTTTTTGAGCGACATTTTTATTGGCTTTTACTCCTGGCAAATCATGGCCTCTGTATATCTAGGATTTATTTTAACTGTGGGGATAGGTTTAATTGCCAGAAAAAGAAAAAGTTTTGCTTCCGTGCTTTCCGCGACACTCCTTTCTTCCGTGTTATTTTATATTGTAACAAACTTCTCTGTCTGGGCATTTGGTACAATGTATATCCACAACTTCGCCGGACTAATGCAGAGCTATTACATGGCACTCCCCTTTTTCCGAAACTCTCTAGCTGGTAATTTATTTTATGTTGGTATTTTGGTTGGTGGGTTTGAAGCTGTTAAATATTATTTGAAAAATAGAATACAAGCAAATACGCAGACTGAGCTACTCTAGATAATTTTAGAAATATTAAAAAAACTATCTGAAAAGATAGTTTTTTTGTACTTGATTTTTCTAAAAAAATATGATATTCTTTGACTATCGAACCCTGTCTTTTCATTAAGTTCCGCTAACTTCTTGCCTTGCAAACAGGGTTCGACTAAAAATAAGAGAAGGAAGCATTATGCTTTCAACCTCTTTATCATAAGGAGGCTTTTGGCCTCCCCGGAGGGGCACGTACTCGCGACCCGTGTCCCTCCTCCTTCAAAAACAAAAACCACCCAATTGGGTGGTTTTAAAATTTGTAATTTTTTACTTAGAGCATGCCTTAACAAATTCTTTAAATAGCGGATGAGGTCTCATTGGCCTTGATTTAAACTCAGGATGAAATTGAACCCCGACAAAGAATGGATGGTTTTTAAGCTCTACTATTTCGACGAGATCTGACTCTGGATTTATTCCCACGACTTGCAGACCAGCCTTGTCCATGGCTTCGCGATAGTCATTATTAAATTCATAACGATGTCGATGGCGTTCACTAATCTGATCTAAACCATAAGCTTTGATAGTCTTAGTATCTTTTCGTAATATACAATCATATGCTCCGAGACGCATAGTACCACCATAACGATTGGCACGGACATTTTTGGCTTGATTTGGATTGATATGAATTACTGGTTCTTTGGTATTTTCATCTACTTCTACTGTGTGAGCTTGCTTCTTACCAAGCACATTACGAACAAACTCGATTGAAGCTAATTGCATACCGTAGCACAATCCAAAATATGGTATTTTATTTTCTCTGGCAAATTGAATTGCTTTTATAATTCCTTCTACTCCACGTGTACCAAATCCACCAGGAACTATCACTCCGTTATATTTTTTTAGATTTTTTAATTTTGCCGGACTTTTTTCAAACTCCTCACTATCTACCCAATCCATCTCCACCTTTACACTATTAGCCCAAGCACCGTGCTTTACCGCTTCTATAACAGATATGTATGAATCTGCCAAAGTAAATTGACCCGTTCCAAAATATTTTCCTACAACTGCGATCTTTACTGTCTTTTTTCCATCATTAATTTTCTTTATTAAGTTTTTCCAAGGAGTCAAATTGCTTTTTCTAGCGGCCACACCCAAAACTTTTAATAATTTATTTCCAACATCTTGGGCATCCATCTTTACTGGAATCTTGTAAATTGAATCGACGTCCGGAGCAGAAATACAATAATCCTTATCTACCCCACAAAAGACAGCTAACTTCTCTCGACGTGGCTTGTCCAATTCGTGTGGTCCACGAGCAACTATCATATCAGCCTGTATACCAGCGCTATTTAAAGTTCTAGCAGCATGCTGAGTTGGCTTGGTCTTCATCTCACCGATATGAGCTGGAACTGGCAAATAGCTAACTAGAACAGAAGCAACATCACCTGGATTTTTTAGCTTCATCATACGAGCAGCTTCTAAAAAGAGAATATTTTCATACTCGCCCACTGTCCCACCAATTTCTACTATAGTAAAATCAGCATCTTGTTTTTCGGCTGAAGCCCTTATTCGTCTAATGATCTCCTCTGGAATATGTGGCACCACCTGCACACATCTACCTTTATATTTCATTGAGCGCTCATTTTCAATTACAGCTTGGTAGACTCGACCAGTGGTCATATAATTATTAGAATCTAGATCAATTTCTAAAAATCGTTCGTAATTACCCATATCTTGATCTGTTTCATCACCATCGTCTGTAACAAATACCTCACCATGCTCTACTGGATTCATAGTACCAGCATCTACATTTACATAAGGATCAGCTTTCAAAGCCGTGGCAGAAAACCCCTTAGATCGCAAAATTGCCCCAATAGACGCAGCTGTAACACCCTTACCAACCCCAGACATCACACCACCAATAATAAATATAAATTTTCTTGTTTTCTTACTCATAAAATATGATTTGTCATTTTTATAATGTACACATTATAGCACATTTTTTATAATTAAAAAACCCTCCGTAGATGGAGGGGTGATTGTTTACTCTTCGGAGACTCTGACTTGCAGGTCGGCCTCTAGGCCGTGCGGAAATTTTATTTTGACTTCAAATTCCCCGCATTCTTTTATTGCTTTTTTCAGTTCTATTTGACCTGGTTTTATAGTGTATCCCAATTGCCTTTTTATCTCCTGGGCAATTTTGGCGGCACCTACAGCAGAGTAAAGCTTACCACCATCGCTAGTTTTGGCCAAAATTTCAATTTCAGCCCCATCAATTTTCGATGTCACTTGCTGAGATTCTTTTAGTTCGCCTTCCATCAACTTTGCTTTTTTCTTTTCTTGTGCCTGTAGCTTATTTACAATATCTGTCGTAGCTGGCTTTGCCAAGTTTTTCTTTATCAAAAAATTACGAGCATAACCATCGGTTACGTCCTTTATATCTCCTTTTTCACCTGTTCCAGGTACATTTTGTAGTAATATTACCTTCATATACTAATATTGTACAACACCCTTGATTTTTATGCAAGTATATGCTATACTTATCGCGATCTTAATAAACCATCCAAATAAACTTATGAAATCAGGTTTTGTCGTCTTGGTAGGACGATCTAATGTAGGAAAATCAACACTCTTAAATACTCTAGTCGGCACCAAAATTGCTGCCACGTCTTTTCGTGCCCAGATGACTCGTCATGAGATTCACGGCGTAATGAACACACCAGAAGGGCAGGCTATTTTTATAGACACACCAGGGGTCTTTAAGGATAGAAAAAATCCACTAACAGCTAAGTTAACGAACAAAGTAAAAAATGTCTTAGAACAAGAGCTAGACTTAATCGTATATGTGGCAGACCCTACTCGTGAGATTGGTGATGAAGAACGAGCCATGCTCGGGATGGTGAAGTATTTGGACATTCCAAAGCTACTTGTGATAAACAAGAGTGATTTGAGCCCAAGAGAAAGAAAACATCAGAGTGATTACGAAATGTGGGCAGATGATTTTGATGGACTATTTAGACTATCAGCATTGCGAGCTAGCCACATCCAACCACTCCGAGAAAAGGTAATGGAATTTTTAGAAGAAGGCCATGAGATGTACGAAAATGGCCAACTTACAAATGTTGATAACTATTTTTGGATTGAAGAGATAATCAGAGAAAAAGTTTTTTCAATTTTTGAAAAGGAAATCCCCTACTCCATAACTGTGGCTGTAGAAAATATAGAAGACAAAAAAGATGTGATGGTTATCACTGCAAAAGTTCTTACAAATGAAGATCGTTACAAAAAAATAATTATTGGACAAAAAGGAAGAAAGATAAAAGAAATCGGACAGATGGCAAGAAAAGAACTAGAACAAGCTATAAATAAAAAAATCTTCCTGGAGTTGGAAGTAGAAGTTGATAAACATTGGGTAGAAAGAGTGTAAAAGCCTTAAGCCCTAAGTCTTAAGCCATAAGTAGTTTACAATTTAAGACTCTTAATTAGACCATTTAACATCCTACCAACTTCTCTGGCTTTTTCTGTCAGAACACCAGCTTTTTCTTCTGTAATATATCCAAGCTGATAACTCAAAATAAAATAATACTTTACTTCTTCCAAAGATGTATCAGACATTACAAAAAAATGTTTTTTATCTTTATTGGTAGATCTTTTTGTTCCTTCTACAATATTTGCCACTACAGAAACTACTGCTCTCCTAATTTGGCTAACTAGGGAATATAATTCATGCTTAGGAAAATCTTTAGTAATCTTGTAGACATCTAGTGTCAGATAATGTGCCTTTTTCCAAACCTCCAATTTTCTAAATTTCTCCAAACTACCCATAAAAATGATTACGACATAAGACTTAAGACTTATGACTGTTATAGGTTTTTTATTTTCTGTAAATCTTCTTTAATTTTTGTTTTTAATTCCTCTTCGTCTTTAAACTCAATCAAATCACTTATTCTCTCACCAATTTCCACTTCCAAAACTTCTCCATAAAAATCTTCTCCAGCATAATCCAACAAGTGCACCTCGAATTTAAAAACTGGACTCTCTAAGATGGTGAGGCTTGCCAAGAAACTATTGCCAGATAAGACAGCTTTAGAAACGTAAACGCCGGAAGGCAGATCAATATCTTCTTTTTTTATATCCAAATTGGCAGTCGGATAACCCAACTGCCTACCATAACCATTACCGTGAATTACTTTTCCACTGTACATATTATTTTGATAGTATTTCTAATGCCTTTTCTACACCGAGATCTCTAAAATCAATATCACCAGCCTCTTCATCAATTACGATGTCTACAAACATCTCTTCTAATTCTATATCTGGTACTATTCCTTCTTTATCAATTTGTCTATCGTATGGAGTAAACCAACGAGCTACTGTTAGTTTTAGGGCGGAACCATCTGGTAAAATCTCAAACTCTTGGACAGAGCCCTTACCATAACTTGTCTTACCCACCAAAGTGGCCAACTGATAATCCTGTAAGGCTCCAGCTACGATCTCTGACCCAGAAGCAGTACCCTCATCTATTAAAACTACTGTTGGCAGGTCTGCAAAACGGTGCTTACCGGCACTACGATATTCACGCTCATCAGTTTCATTAAATTTTTCTTTTACTACTACACCAGAGCTAACCCATTCGCTGACAACCGAAACTGAAGTATCAAAATATCCGCCAGGATTACTTCGCAAATCCAAAATAATTCCCTTTGGCGTTTGAAGTAAAATTTCACCTACAGCTTTATCAAAATCTCCCCAAGTATCATCATTGAAATAACTGACACGCAAATATACAATGTTATTATCCTTCATCTCCCATTCAACAGTAGGAATTGAAATTGTATCACGAACAACCATCACATCTTCGAGACCCTCTAAACCGTCGTGACTGATTGTCAATTTAACTTCTGTACCCTTTTTACCGCGAATATTACTAACGGCTTCCTCCAAATTCATATCATAAGTTTCCACTCCATCAATAGCATATATTTTATCCCCCGATCGTAAACCAGATTTCTCAGCTGGAGACCCTTTTAGCGGGGCTATTATAGTCAATTGATTGTTTCGTATGCCTATCTCTGCACCAATACCGTCAAATGCCTCTCCGGACAAATCCCTAGCAAATTTACGAGCTTCTTCTGGGACAAAAAAGATAGAATAAGGATCATCAAGACCACTCACCAACCCTTGCATAGCACCATAAAACAGACCAACCTCATCAACTGGTTGATCGACGTATTGAGTCTTTACTTTGTCCCACAAATCCCAAAACTGCTGAAATTCAACCTCTGGGGATCGGCTTTGGGAATATAGATCTAATACTTTTGTTATCTTTACCTCTCCGCTATCATCAGTTAAGAGCCCTCGTACTTGCCAGACCCTGCCTATAAACACACCCAAAAGCAAAGAAACCAGTACTAAAAAAATTATGCTTAGATGGAGATACTTTTTATTTTTCATGTAATATTCTTAATTTTAAACAGGGTTATTATAACCCTGTTTAAGTATTATTTCAAGTGTTAATTATTTTTCTTCTGGCTGGGTAAATGTCGCATCAAACTCATATCCAGCATATGTAGTAAGTACTATTCCCCATATAAAACCAACATACATTAGCCAATTAGCATAAAACACTGCGTAGGACTTCACAAAAAAAGGTACTGTTATCGCTATATCAAAGACTGTACCAACAACAAGGCCGATCAGGCCAAGCAAAAATCCTTTTTTAATTGTTGGAGGATCCATTTTGAAATACCATTTTGCCAAAAGCAATACTGCTGGAATTTCCAATACCCACCAGGTCACTTGTATTCTAGTCTGACTATCTTTGAACCATGGAATGAACATTAAGACTGAGATAATCACGAATGCGGCTACCCAGACACCAACTCCGAAGATGATTGCACGTTTTAGATTCATAAAATTTATATTAAGAATTATTTAGTTATTTTTTTAAAGTCGTAATAGGTCTAGACTGTGTGATAAATATTTTCCCTTTTTTGTCAATTGCCCATTCTATATCACAGGGAAAACCATAGTGCTCCTCGATTCTTTTGCAAACTTCGGCCATCTCAATAATTTGTTTACCGCTTAATTTTTGCTTTTCACCTTCGCTCTTAATTTCAATCCATTCATTCGCCCCGTCTTCGTCCTCTACCACTTTGGGAACTTTTTCAGACCGAGATTGATCCGCCTTGGGTGGAGACTTCACTAGCTTCCTTGTTTGATGCCCCACATTTATATCAAAAATGCTCATATCATCCTTATGCACAATATAACTGTCTGGAGTAACCAGACCACCAACTATTGCCTCACCAAGACCATAAGCGGCTTCTATGATCATCTGATTATAATCTTCTGTAACAGGATGAACAGTAAAAGTAATACCTGAGATATGTGACTGCACCATTTGTTGCACTACAACAGCAACAGAAACATGCTCGTCAATTAAACCTTTTTCATGACGATAAAAAATTGCACGAGGAGTAAATAATGATGACCAGCAATCCTTCACTTTTTCTACAACATTGTCTTTGTCAGTATTCAAATAACTTTCCAACTCTCCCGCCCAACTGGCAATATCACCATCTTCGGCTGTGGCGCTGGATCTAACTGCCACATGCTCAGCCCCAAGTTCATCATAAGCTTCTAAAATTTCTTTTGTTAAATCTTCTGGCATCTTATTATCATGAATTGTATCTCTAATAATAGCACTGGCCTTGTCCAATGAATTGATGTCCTCTGTGTTAACTTCTTTTAGCCTTGCTTCTATTTCAGCATTTAGATCTGTCTCTTCCAAAAATCTATCAAATGCTGATGACAAAACAACGAAGCCATTTGGTACTGGAATACCGCTGTTTATCATTTCGCCAAGTGATGCACCCTTTCCTCCGGCAATGTCTACATTTGTTTTGTTTATGTTTTTGAAAGGTTTTATGTGTTGCATAAAAATTATTTTTTCAACTTTTTCCAAACCTCCCCCACCTCTCTAATTAAGTCTTCGGCATTAAAAAAAGTGTCGACTTTTTCTTTCAACCTATCACCAACATGACAGGCCAGGTGTATACCAGCCAAAACTGAAGTAAGAGGGTCATTTTTACATAAAAAAGAAGAAACTATTCCAGCTACCACATCTCCGGTACCTCCTTTTGTCATGCCCACATTACCAGTCTTATTCTCATAAAGCTCTTTACCATCACTAATGTAATCATACTGGCCTTTCAAAGCCACGGTACACTGATAGTATTTTGCCATTTTCAAAACATTGTCTGCGTTTGGCTCACACTTGAAAGTATTTTCAAACTCACGCGAATGAGGGGTGACCACACAGTTTGGATGCAATAGTAAAGGATCCAAATGCCAAAAAGCAGTAGCATCCACTACAATCTTTTTTTCTGGATATTTTTTCAAAATTTTATGAACTAGGTTCTTATTTGCTCGTGTCTCTTCCAAGCCAGGACCAATCAAAATTGCATCTACCATTTCTACTGTATCCCACAACTCCTTATTTGAAACATTAATAAAAACCGCGATTTCATTTTTTAATTTATCAATTAGCCCAGCATTGGTTGGCGAATGGACATAGACCATGTCTACAATTCTAGACGCTGTCTGCATAGACATGAGAAGTGCACCGTGAAACTTTTCTGATCCGGCGATTATCAAAAGACGGCCATTTTGTCCTTTGTGACTAGATGGGTCTGGTTTTTTAAGCTTATTTAGTATATTTTTGTCTAATATTTGCATAAAATAACTATATTTAAATCAATTCTTATATATCTATATTGCCTTATTTTAACAAAAAAGTCAATGAAATACATTCACTGACTCTTCTAGGTATACAGTGTGACAATATCAATATTAGCTGTCCTTTCTATGTGCATCATCCTGCGAGTTATTATCTTGCTTTTTACTATCGGAATCAGCATTGTCATCAAAACTTATTATCTCATCTTGTTTTATTTTCTTTGGCTCGCTTACAGTTTGCCGACTATTATCTAAGGTTTTGGCAGGTGTCTGAGAAAAATCTGTATTATTTTCTACACCTCTATCTGTGCTTTTCTTTTTATTCCTTTTTCTGTTCCTCTTTTTCTTGGATATTATTTCGTCTGATTTTTGTACTCCTTGATGTTTTGTTTCTTTAATCTCTTTTTCAACTGGTTTCACTTCTGGTTTTTTCTTGCTTTCTTCTTTTTTTACACTATTATCTTTTTTATCCATGTAGGTAGATGCCCTTTGGGTATTTTTTTCTTCTCTCCCATTATCCGGTTTTTTATCATCTTTAGAACCTTCTCTTTTTTTGTTGGATACCAAATCTTGAATTGATACCATTCTCTCCTCTTTTGTTTTCTTCTCAGGCTTCTTTTCTTCATTTCTATTTTCGGCTCTTTCTCTGGGCTTAGGTTTTGTTTGGCGGTCTTCTTTGGATAATCCCTCACCCCCATCTTCACTCCCCTCAGACATACCACTCCAACGTAAAATCTTATCCTCAATAACACTTCTTTTTTTGGCATAACGCTCACGAGAGACTCTTGTTACTTTTTCTGTACTACCTGTTGGAGATCCAATTGGTGGCATGGTCACCGCACTAAAAGGTAAGGATGCCACTCCATCAATCATAAGTTTTAAAAATATATGATATTTTGCCAAATTGACAATGTCCTCCTCCATAAAGGTCGGAGTAAATTCTTTTACCAGTACTTCTGCGTCAGCCCCACCAACTCGAAAAGCAACAATTGTGCCCACATTACCAAAGACTGCATCAGCCACAATTTCATCTAGTTGGGCCACGTATTGATGTGCCATGATGAGACTTAGACGATATTTACGAGCCTCTGATAAGATATTTGCAAAACTAGGTGTAGCAAAGTTTTGAAATTCATCAACATACAAGAAGAAGTCTTTTCTGTCTTTTTCGGGCATGTCGACTCTTTCCATGGCAGCTAGCTGAATTTGATTTATTAGAATACCACCGAGTAAACGACTATTATCTTCACCGATTCTACCCTTGGATAGATTCATTATAAAAATCTTCTTGTTATCCATCAATTCACGAATATTAATCGTAGACTTGACCTGGGCAACCATATTTCGAATAACACTAGCTGACAAAAACTGACCAATTTTATTCTGAATTGGAGCGACTGCCTCTTGGGCATAACGCTCATTATAGCTAGCAAATTCTGTCTGCCAAAAGGACTTGATAACCGGATCCTTGGAAGCACGAACTACTTTTTTACGATACTCCTTGTCAGAAAGCATTCTATTAATTCCAAGTAGTGTAGAACCTGGGTAGTCTAATAAAGCCAAAAGGGTGTTATTCAGAATATATTCCATTCTAGAACTCCACATGTCCACCCAAATCTTTTTGAAAACTGCCATTAGGCCCGCTGCAACCAAATATTTTTGCTCTTCAGTCGTCACTTCCAAAATATTAAATCCAATTGGAAAATCAACATCGGCCGGATTGAAATATACAACATCATTAATTCTATTTGCTGGAATATAGTCAATAATTTTTTCAGCAAAATCCCCATGAGGGTCTACTACACCCACTCCGTGACCAGCATAGATATCATGAAGAACCATGTTTTCCATCATGGTTGTCTTGCCCATACCAGTCTTCCCTACCACATACATATGTCGACGCCTATCATCGGTTTTTGTACCAAAACGCCGCATTTGATTGCGGTAATTAGTTTGGGCAAAAAGACAGACATCTTCTTTTTCTTCCTCTGGTTGTCCTTTTGCTTTTAAGTGATGTGTAGGCATAATATAATATACAAAATACACGTATTAAAATACAAGATACAAATATTATATCATAATTATCTAATAAAAACAAAACCCCCACTAGGAGGATTGGTTTGTAGAATTATTTTTAAATCTGTAAAGCCAATGCTAACTAAACATCAGCCATTCTGGCTTAAACACAAGTAAAATACCTAAAATTAAAATCATTAGACCAGCAACAAGATTGGTATATTTTGCATATTTGGATCCAAGTACTTTTGACTTGAGAGTAATCATAGCAATAGCAAATATAATCATGTCATCTAACATGTAAAAGAAAATATAGCCCAACATATAGAGATATTTCTTCCACATTGGCAAGTCAGACATTGATAGCACCTGAGTAAAGATTGCAGGAAAACCAGCGCTACAAGCCAGCTCTACTAGATTTACAGAAAATCCCAATATCAAAATACCCAATATTGACCACCAAAGACTCTTGCGATAGACAATGTCTTTTATTTTATCAAAAGTATTTTTTGCTCCTTCATTTTTGGAAACTTTACAGACTACACCATCTGTCTTGCGATTTTTCCAAAAATCCCAAATATTTTTACCACCAACTCCCACAGCAATACTACCAATAAGTATTCTGACCAACAGAATCATTCCAATAAAAGTTAAAAACTGCAACCAAGCTGCCATGAAGAAAAAATAAACCGCTCCCGAAGCAACTATAAATATAGAACCCAAAAGCCACATCCTTCTCTTATCTTCCATACCAAGAAGAAGTGAGATCAAAAATAACAATACCCACATAGCACATGGGTTAAACCCATCAAGTAGTCCAATAATTATAGTCAAAACTGGCAAAGAAAATGTTTTGGTATTTATCTCACCCAAAAGAGGAATATTTATAATTCCAGATCTATCCTCTACTTCTTGAACCTCGCCATTTAAACCTCTTTCATTTATTTTACGCTCTATTGTTTCTAAAATCTGCTTTCCCGTGGTCTTATCATTTCCATATCCATAAACAACCTCCCCATCTATCAGCGTTAGTGGCACACCCTTAACATCTACGTTATAGTAAAATCCATACTGTTGGAATAATTCCTGATTTCCAGGTTCGCTTATTTCATAAAGCTGAAAATCTACAAATTCATCGTATTCTTTACGCAATTTTTTATCAATAAATTTTATCTCGTCTTTACAATGAGGGCAAGTCTCGGAGTGAAATAAAATAAACTCAACTTTATTTTCTCCTTCAATATTTTTGTTAACACCCTCTTCTGTGGCTGCCAAGCTAAAAACAGGACTCAACAAAGCCACTAAAGTTATAGATACAATTAGAAATTTTATTTTACTCATAAGTAATTTTAATATCATACTTATTATATATGATATAGTTATATATGTCAAAAATATTAAACTAGCAAATTATTCCAATCAGCAACAAACTTTTCAATCCCCTTGTCTGTCAAATCGTGTTGGATGTTGTACTGCATATAATTTTTATTAAGATCCATATCTTCATAAGGTATTGGCGCCAAATCTCCTGGTTCATATTGCCAATCTTCAGAAGGTAATTCAAAATTGTTTTCTGCCCACTCACGCAATATTTTGCCAGGCACAGTGACAAGATCAGATTCAAGCTGTAAGCAACGTAAAAAATGCTCATAACTACGCGCACTGGCCGCCAAAACCTCTACATGTCCATCCCCCGCTCTATACATTTTCAATACATTTTTTATATAACTCATACCATCCAAATCAATATCATCGAGTCGGCCAATAAATGGAGACAGGAACACCTGGCCTTTCTTAGCGCCATTTGTGGCAGCATACACTCCGGCAGCTTGACTCTGATTAAAGATAAGTGTCATGTTCACATCCACACCCTCTCTAACCAATGTTTCAGCCGCTTTTAGACCTTCAGATGTCAAAGGAAGCTTGATATGTGCACTATCTATCCAAGTATTCATCTCTCTAGCTTGTTTTAGCATTTCCTCTGCTGAAGTATTTGCATCAGCATAAACTTCAACTGAAACGGATTTACCAGGAATCAAAGCTGAAATGTCTTGAATAATCTTTTTGTATTCAGCATAAATCTCCTCTTTGGTATATTTTTCACCTTTGGAAATTTTCTCTTGAACTTCTGGGCTCTTGGCAAAAAGCGATGGATTCGTAGTTTGTCCATCAAGAAATCCTAATAAATCTAGCATCTCCTTGGTTTCTTTTGGGTCACCACTATCTAAAAAAATCTGTGTTTTTAGTCCTTCTGGTTTCATATTATATCTTTTTTTAATATTAAAGTGTGGGTATTATAAAGAAAATAATATACTTAGTCAACTTATCCACATTGCTTATATAATTAAAATATTATATAATACCACATAAGTATGAATTAAAATATTTAACTAGAAAACTATGGAAAAAATACACGAATGCCATCCGAGCAATCTAATTGGCAAAAAAGTTTGCGATTGTGAACTTGAGTGCTTTCACGAAAACCAAATTAAGAAGATCAAACTATCTGATTACAAAGACAAGTGGACTGTTCTTTTCTTTTACCCAGCGGACTTTACCTTTGTCTGCCCAACCGAATTAGAGGAATTAGCTGATATGTACGAAGAATTCAAAAATATTAATACTGAAATCATCAGTGTAAGTACTGATACTGTATTTGTACACAAAGCTTGGTATGACAATTCACCTGCCATTGGTAAAATAAAATTCCCTATGGTGGCAGATCCAACCGGCAGACTTTGTAAATCTTTAGGAACTTACATTCCAGAAGAAGGCCTATCTTGGCGTGCTACTTTTATTATTGATCCAGAAGGAAAAATAAAGGCCTATGAAATTCATAATAACGATATTGGGCGCAGTGCCAAAGAATTATTTAGGAAAATACAAGCAGCCCAGTACGTAGCTGAAAACAATGGCGAAGTCTGCCCAGCCAGATGGCAACCAGGTGACAAAACACTAACACCTGGATTAGATTTGGTTGGTAAGCTATAATCTAAATACCTACAACCTAATCAACATAAAACCTAAATCTATGTTTGAACTAAGAAAACTAAATTATAGCTACGATGCGCTAGAACCGCATTTGGATGCCAAAACCATGGAAATCCATTATTCCAAGCATCACCAGGCTTACCTAGATAATTTTAATAAGGTATTAGAAAATTATCCTGAAATACAAGGCAAATCTGCCGAAGATATTTTGCGTGAATTAAATAATTTGAAAGTATCTGATAGTGATAGAAGTAAAATTCGCAATCATGGCGGTGGATATCTAAATCACAACATTTTCTGGGCAAGTATGTCACCAGAAAAACAAATAGATGCGGAATTAGTGAAAGAAATTGAGGAAATATTTGTTTCATTAGAAAGCTTCAAAGAACTATTTGGAAATATAGCAAAAACCCATTTCGGGGCTGGTTGGGCCTGGCTCGTACGCAATACCGAAGGAAAATTAGAAGTTTATTCCCTACCAAACCAAGATTCACCCTACACTTTAGGACACGAACCTATTCTAAATCTAGATATTTGGGAACATGCATATTACTTGAAGTATAAAAATAAACGCGCCGATTTTGTAGATGCTTGGTGGAATGTGGTAACTGTCATTTAATACAGACATCACAGAAAAAAAGAATTGACCAGTATATTGGCCAATTCTTTTTTTGTATTTTATTACGTGTATCTTGTATTTTGTCACTAGTAGTCTCGCAACTTACTAACTACATCAAAAGTTTGGATCTTCTCAAGTGCCTTGGCTTCAATCTGACGAATACGCTCACGAGTGACATCAAATTCACGACCAACCTCTTCCAAAGTATGTGTAACACCATCTGTCAACCCAAAACGCATTTCCAAAATCTTTTGTTCACGTGGAGACAGATCTTTCATTGCGTCTTTTATATAATCTTTCAAAAGCTCTCTGCCAGCTGACTGTGAAGGACTGACTGTCTTTATGTCTTCGATAAAATCGGAAAGTGATGAATCATCATCGTCATCATCCCCCACCGAGACCTCTAGAGAGACAGTATCTTGGGCTATCTTTATAATATGTTTGATTTTTACTATATCTTCACTCATCTCAGCGGCAAGCTCTTCTGGTGTAGGGTCGCGACCCAAATCCTGCAACAATCTACGCTGTGTTTGCTGAAAACGATTGATAGTCTCCACCATATGTACTGGAATACGAATTGTACGAGACTGATCTGCAAGAGCACGGGTAATGGCTTGGCGAATCCACCATGTAGCATAAGTAGAAAATTTGTAACCCTTTCGATAATCAAATTTCTTTACAGCACGAAACAAACCAATATTACCCTCTTGTATCAAATCAAGAAGGGAAAGTTGTTTACCAACAAACTTCTTTGCAATAGAAACAACTAAACGCAAGTTAGCCTCAATAAGCTTTCTATCAGCCGCTTTATCACCTCTTTCTTTGCGCTTGGCCAAAGAAACCTCTTGTTCAGCAGTAAGCAATGGAATCTTACCAATCTCACGCAAATACATTTGGATAGAATCCTGTGAAATAGAACCTAGATCAAAACCGCCACCCTGGGCAACGTCTGGTTGCTCACCTTGAAATTGCTCTAAAATTTCCCTTTTTTCTTCCACTCGCCCCAACAAACCTTCTTTTACTTCTACAACCGAAACACCAGCCTTATCAAGAGTAGTCAAGAAAGACTGAATCAATTCTAAATGATATTCCACTCTAGGAAATAGCTGTAATATTTCAATTTCAGTCAAAAATCCTCTGTTTCTACCCTTGTCCACCAAATGCCAAAGTCTTTCCATACTAGGCTCTTCTATAACTTCTTCTGGAACTACAAAACCAGCCTTGGTTGTTTTTGGCTGTTTTTTTGGTGGTCTGCCCGATCTAACCTTGGCGGTCGAGGACCTACCCGCTTTAGACCTACGCACTGTAGATTTTACAGGTTTTTTTGTTATTTTCTTTTTTACCACTTTTTTCTTAGTGGCAACTTTTTTGGTAGTCCGTTTTAATGGCTTACGGACAGAGGTTTTTTTGGCACGAAGTTTTTTTATCGCAACCTTTTTTCTAGTAGTAGCTTTTCGAGCTACTTTCTTTACCACTACTTTTTTTCGTGGCTTAGCTACTGGCTTTTTCTTGCTAGCAACTTTTTTTTGAGTTGTCTTCTTCTTGGCCACCTTAGCTTTTGAAGATACGGCTTTTTTTCTAGGCATGTAAAAAATTATTGCCTTATTATTCTTAATATTAGGATATTGGTACCTGCCTGCCGGCAGGAATTCGGATAAAATTCGTAAATTAGGAGTATTATATCTTACTAAATTCTTCTGACAATTCTTTTAGTTTATCCTTATCCTTATTTCTTTCTGCTTTTTCAATCTCTGTTTGAATTTTCATCCTTCTTTTTTTCTTCCATTCCTCTGTGGCCTCAAAATACAAACTATCAAATTCTTTCTTTTCTGTACCCGTCCTCAAATCCGAAAATTCCCAGTCAGCCTTAAGTAAAAGAATATCGACTGGGTTCTCTTTTCCTTCGACAGAAAATTCCTGCCTTACTTTTTCTATATAGTTCTTACCGTCTTTAGTATACTCTTTTTTTATAACTTCGTAAAGGGCATTAAATTCGTCTGTTGATAAGATTTTTGCTTTATCCCCCGCGATAAAATCGGGTATTAGGCTGTCGAATTTGAAAATAAGACAAAATAACCTTTCTAAGAGTAGATCGAGTCTATCTTTTTTGGTCTTAGTACTGCTTACTTTCTCATCTTTGGTCTCTGCTTTTGTATCCACCACCTTCAGCTTTTTCATTGTTTTAGTCTTTACTCGCAACATATCTTCGCGCAATACCGATACATCCACACCGATTCTACCCGAAAGCTCTCTTAGCCAATGATCTTTTTCTACGGCATAAGGAATTAGTGCTATTTCTGGTAAAATAGCATCGGCTACCTTTTGTTTTTGCTTATGATCTGACAAATCTATACCTAAAATATTTTTATCAAAAAACCATTCCATCACATCCTGAGCATTTTTTACAGAATTAAACCAAACATCTGAATTTTTCTTCAAGCATTCGTCTGGATCCTTTCCTGCACCTTCTGGGATTCTTATTACTTTTACTCTCATGCCTTCAATTAGAGCGATATCAATACCTCTTTTTGCTGCATTTTGTCCAGCTTCATCAGCGTCAAAAGCCATGTTTATATTAGTAGAATAACGCTTCAACAATTTTACTTGCATTTCTGTAAGCGCTGTACCACTAGACGCAACTACATTTTTCATTCCAGCCTGACTACAGGCTACCACATCCATTTGGCCCTCCACCATTACAATTAGATCTTGTGATTTTATATCTTTTTTTGCTTTATTTAGACCGTATATAATATTTGACTTGTCATAAATAATTGTCTGTGGAGTATTTACATATTTACCGCCAGATCTATCTGTCTCTACCAAAACACGCCCTGTAAAACCCACCGCATCACCATGCACATTCCAAATTGGAAACATAATACGACCACGAAACCTATCATAAAAACCTTTACCACTTTGGGAATTGGCACCATCGCGTTTAATTGTTAGACCAGACGCAACCAAATCATCGATACTAAAACCTTTTTTTAATAAATATTGTGTTAACAAATCCCATTGTTCTGGTACAAAACCTATTTTCCACTCCTCAATGGTCTCTTCTTTCAATCCCCTATCTTTCAAATAATCCAATGCTAATTTTGAAGCCGGCATCTTTAAAAGAAAATTATGAAAAAATCTAGCAGCCTCGCCATTAATTTCTTTTAGACGATTTTTTTGACTAGAGTCGACATCTGATCTAAAAGTAGTAAGTTGGATACCAGCTCTATCGGCCAAATACTTTAGAGCTTCCTTGAAATCCATACCCTCTATTTCTTCCACGAAACTAAATATATCTCCGCCCTTGCCACAACCAAAACAATGCCAATTCTGACGTTCAGCATTTACCATAAAAGATGGGCTTTTTTCATTATGAAAAGGGCAAAGACCCTTTTTATTCACCCCAGACTGCTTTAGTTGGACATATTCCCCTACTAGCTCAGCCACATCTATTTTGTCCTTTATTTGTTGTACCTCATCTCCCATATATGCTCATATTACCTTATTTGATACAAAAAGGCAAGAGACAAAAAAACTCTGCAAAAGCAGGTTTTTTCATTGGCTATTCATTAATTTTTATCCAAACTTTACGTCCTCATCACCAGACATATAGCCGGCGTCAGTCTTATAACCTTCTGTTTTTTTCTTTTCTTTTAGTGTCGGGATTTCGGGCTCAAAAAGATCTGCGATAAATTCAACTGGCAAACCAGATGGAGGCTCTGCAGCCTTTGCTTGGGATTTTTGCAATAGTGGAGTTTTTACATGTGACATCGGAAAGTGCCATACAGTGGCCAACTCTTCTGTATTTAAGATAAAAGGATTACTTCCAACTTTCAATTTACGTTTTTTATAAGCTTTCATTAATAAATTCTTTCGATAGATTGTGCGCCTTTCTTTCATAAAATAGGACACACTAATACCAAAATTTGGCACGATGGAATTGGAGCTGGGTACATTAAATTGATTAATAGCACCGATCATAGCATTGACCCCTCTCTCTGGACGAAAAACTTCTTTACGAGCTAAATATACTCCGCGCATTTTAGTTTTAAAACCAATCTTGCTAATTTTTTCTTCCATACCTGCTATCAATTTTGATTGCCCTGGTGTTATATCTAACATGTTTTTCTTTGCTTTCTCCTTGGCAGAGCCATCTTCTCCCTCAGACACTGGGGCACCTAATAATTGAGAATTTAATTCATCCCAACTTTTTCCCAATTCTTCAAACCTAAATGCTGAAAAAACACCTTTAGAACTAGAATCATCACCCATCATCTCTCTAATTTTCTTTATTGCTTTTTCTTTCCAATCATTAGAGGTTGGTTCGATAATAATCTGAAACCACATCTGCTCACCTGAACCAATTCTAGAAAAACTTTCCAAAAATGTTCCCATTGGATCTTTCAAAACAGTATCCTTGGAAATACTATGTTCGAATTCACTATAAAACCTAATCGGATAAGCATCGTTCTCGGCCAAGCCAAAATCAGATGCCCAAATATCATAATCTTTATCAGGAAATTTATCTGGAACACCAAATGTATAATCCTCTACCTCGACAACCTCGGCCTCTGGATATTGAGCATATACAGATGTTTCGACTAGATCGCGGAATTTTTCTTCAGTTCTAATTAAAAATTGAATATAACCCTCAATACTGATAATTTCCAAACTAAACCAGCGTTGCTTATAGCCACCGCGAAAAGCATTTGCAATGTCTGGTTGGTCAAACGCACCAGCCAGATGTGCAAACATCTGCTCTACAGCCTTTGGAGTTTGGATATTCAGAGCTGGTATGTCTATTGCCAATACTACCCACTTCCAATCTGCCGTGTATTTATTTTCTCTATACTCTTGGTAAAAATTAATAGCAACTGTCAAAAATAAACTAGAAATTATCACCCAACCAAACATCACAAACAAGCCTGCAATTATTTCCCAGGTACCTTGAGCAAAAAAATCTGAGATTCCCTCAAAACCCAAATTAATTGAATAAAATCCAAAATCCATATACTAGGCTTCAACTAATTTATAAATCACAGCGTAGATTACTATCACACCCAGAGCCGTCCACCACCAGCCAGATTTTCCAGAAGCATAACCAGACCACCAAGCCAGCATGCACACAGACATACCAAGAAATGAAACAAGGTGACGAATAAATTTATCAGACATAATAAAAATGCTTAAAATGCCAAAAAAGCTTGAAACGCTCAAAAGGCTATCTCTCTAATGATTTTATTAATTTATAAAGTAAGTATCCAACTTCTCCTCTTTTATTTTCTATAAAATCAAATTGTTCTCGATTGATTATCTCTAATTCTTTTGTTAGTTCGAAATAACATTGACATTCGTTTAATGAACCTTTTGAAATATATAAAAATTTTAAAAAATCTTTATCAGTTGGTTTTCCTCTTCCTTCTACTATATTTGCCATTACCGATACAGAGGATCTTCTCAATTGACTAGTTAAGCCACACAGTTCATCTTTCGGAAAAAGCTTGGTTAATTTATATACAAGTTTTACAAATTCCAAAGATCTTTCCCAAACCAATAGCTTATGATAATCTTGCATATACCTCCTTTTATATGTGGATTTCAAGCCTTTTGAGCATTTCCATCTTTTCAGGCTTTTCTATAGTATACCATAATTAAAAAACCCCCGAAAGGGGGTCGTGTAAAATATGTGCAAAAATTACTTTCTTCTATGAGTTAATTCTTCCCAAACAACTAGCAGTGGGCTTGCCAAGAATATTGAAGAATATGTACCAGATGCAATACCGACTATTAGAGCTAGTGCGAAATACTTGATTGATTCACCACCAAACAAGAACAATGAGAATAATACAACTAGAGTGGTTACAGAAGTATTAATAGAACGAAGTATTGTTTGATTTACACCCAAGTTTACCATCTCTGCAAATTTATCGGCGCTACGCTTGATCAGATTTTCACGAACACGATCAAATACTACGATTGTATCATTTACAGAATAACCAAGAATTGTAAGCAGGGCCACCACAAAAGGAATTCCAATTTCCACATTCAAATATTTTCCAAGTAAGACGAAAATACCCATAGTAAGAGTAACGTCGTGAATTAGTGCAATAACAGCTGAAATACCATATTTCCAAGACTTAACTGGCTTGGAGACCTTTCGAAAAGCGTAGGCCACATAAACAATAATAGCTATAACAACAGCAATTACAGCATATATAGCACGGCTCTTTAGTTGCGCACTGATAGCCGGTCCGATTGTTTCAATTCTTTCTTCCCAAACTTTGTTCTCTATTGCAAGTTCCACATCTGCAATATCTACACCCTCCTCCAATCCTTCACTTTCCAAAATAACAATCTCTTCGCTGGGAGATGTCTCAAAACTTTTTCTTAGATTGCTTAGAACTTCTTGGTGTTCATCCTCTCCCATGTACTGCACCCTGATGATCATTCCTTTTTCTCCTGTGGGCTGAATTACTGGCTCACCAAGTCCTAAATCTAATTGACCCAGACTTTCCTTTACTTGATCAATTGTTGGGCGCTCACTGCTAAATGTTATCTCCATTAGAGAACCACCAGTAAAATCAATACCCGGGCGTAAGCCTATAGTAAAAATCAATATCAGACTAACAACAAATAGTACACTGGAAATTACAAATGGAACTTTTTTATACTTTATTAAGTTAATCATATTATTGTTTTTTATAGCCTAAGAATAACCAACTACCATGTTCTTTGAACCAAGGAGCTACAAATCTAAGCAAGACACGAGTCACTGTAATAGCTGAGAACATTGAAAGTAGCACACCTATAGCTAGTGTAACGGCAAAACCTTGTACAAAACTTGTTCCAAACCAGATTAATAGTACACAAGTAATTAGAGTAGAGATATTACCGTCTCTAATAGATGTCCAGGCTCTCAAGAATCCTTCTTCTACAGCAGCTTTTAGACTCTTACCTTCTTTTAATTCTTCCTTCAGGCGCTCAAAAATAAGCACATTGGCGTCTACTGCCATACCAATCGACAGTATAAAACCTGCAATACCAGCCAAAGTAAGTGTGACACCAATCAATTTGAAAACAGCCAAAGTAAGCGTAACATAGAGTGTTAACGCAATTACTGAGAGTAAGCCTGGCAATCTGTAATATAACAACATGAATAACATTACTATCAGGATACCCACTACTCCGGCTTTTAGACTAGTATTCAATGATTTGGCGCCCAAACTAGCGCCTACGCTCTGCTGAGCAATCAATTCTATTGGTACTGGAAGAGCACCAGCATTTAATCTCTGAGAGAGCAATCTAGCTTCTTGCAAGTTGAATGAGCCAGAAATAACAGCTCGCCCATCACTAATTGGCTCATTGACAGTCGGCACACTGATTGGCTGCCCATCCAAGAAAATTGCAACAGGTAAGCCAACATTTCTAGTGGTAATTTCTTTAAACAATTCTTTACCTTCGTTATCAAAACCCAGAGAAACTTGCACAGCACCCGTCTGTGGATCACTAACTACCTCTGACCTTTCCAATTGTTTACCAGATAGGTCGGTGTTTTTCCATGGATCAGATGGTGGCAAAATATCAATTTCTTTTTTTGTGCGAAGCATTACACGCCACATCTCATACTCTTTGCTTGGTTTTTCATCTGTCTTGTAGATAACATGATAACCAAACTGTGTCTCTACCGGACCCACAATCTGACTAACATCGGCATTAAATACTGCCTCTTCAAACTCCGGCACCATCATACCACGACCGAAATAACCGAGATCTCCACCTTCATCTTTATTAGAAAAATCAGTCGAGTTATCTATTGCTAATTGAGCAAAATTACCAGCATTGGCCTGATCATATATTTCTTGAGCTTTTTCTAGTGCTTCTTTTTTTGTATAAATAGGAGAATCACAACTTTCTGAACCTAGATAACAAATCAAAATATGACTAGCAGATATTTGACCATCACCATCTCTTTCGGCTCCACGTTTCAATATATTATAACCTTCATAAGACTCTGTCAAAGTAGCACTAACAGTTCCTTCTGATACACCACCAGCCCATTCATAAAGTTCTGGATATTGAGAAGTTACTCCTATGAAACTCATATAGCCGTCATTGTTCTTGCTAACCAAATCTTCTGAATATTCGGTTACTACTTCTGCAAAATCAGACCCGCTCTTAATTTTTTGCAAAGCTTCACCTGCTCTTGTCTTTACTTCTTTATTAAAATCATTCATTCCCTGTCTTTCTTCCTCTGTCAATTCTCTAGATGGTTCATCGTTTTGCTCTTTGAATTCCAAAATTGGAGTCTCTCCAATCATCTTTATTGCTTCATTTATATCAGTCACGCCAGGCATCTCCACAATAATACGATAGTCATCCCCCACTTTGGTAGTCTGAACTACTGGTTCGCTAACACCAATACCATTTACACGACGCTCGATGACATCACGAACACCTTCTACAGAAGGACCCTTTTCTTCACCAGTTAGCCCGCTAGTATTTGCTTGGTATACAAGATGAGCACCCCCCTGAAGATCTAGACCCAAATTAAAGTTCTTTTCTGGGATATTTGGCAATCCAATATAAGTAACCGCATTTACTTTGTTTATGGCACGATTAAAATATCCTGGAGCATCAAAAGAACCCGCAAGTAATAGAAGTGCGAGTATTCCAACAATCCCCCAGCGAACTTTTGCTCTAACTTGTGACTTTGTATTATTCTTTTTCATAATCATTTTAAGTATAATAGTGGTGCTTATTTTACAATATTAGCCAAGATGAGTCAAGAGGGGTTGTCCACTCTCAATCACTGCACCAATTTATCACATAATTATAATTCCAAAGAAGAATTAAATAATAGACCATACTTATAGTACTTACTATTTTATTTTTGTATTTGACAGGTGAATATAATTTTGAGATAATCATCCCAACAGCTCTTTTAACCAGCACACAACAAACTCATCAGGGGGATGTCATGGGTACTGGTAATACTTTTGGTCAGGGCATGGATGCAGATTTTCTCGTCCAAGCAAATGGTTTTGCTTGTCGTGTATGTTCTGCTTTCGACGGCAAAATCGTTTTCCATTCATCTGCAAATAGCCGGGATAAATTTAGTTGCAATAACTGCACTAACTTATTTCTAGATCCTGTAAAACATTGCAAGTCAGGCTTAACAGATTTGGTCTGCGTGAGCAACCCGAAGGTAACGGAATACCTAAGAAAAGAATTCCTGAGAGAATGACAAAGAAGTGGCGGTGCAAACAATAGCCACCCGTTTGCCTGCCTAGGTTCTAGATCTATCTAGATTCTAGGCAGGAGGATTGCGGGTGGTTTTTTGTTTTATCCCCTCCTTGAGGAGGAGGGGCACCTCGTTCTGATCGCAATCAGAACGGGTGGGGTGGTGCTCGCATTAATATGAGATTAGTAAATCCCGTAGAAGCAAACCACCCCGTCCCCCGATGCGAATCGGGGTTCACCCCTCCTTCGAAAGGAGGGGACAAAAAACAGCCTTTGGGCTGTTTTTTTATTTAAGCATAATCAATGACTTATTTTCCACAACACTTCTTATACTTCTTTCCACTACCACATGTACACGGATCATTTCTACCAACCTTATCCCCTTCTTCGTTTCGTGTCTTGCCTTTTATAGCACCAGGTGTATCGCTGGATGATTTTTGAGCACCTTTCATTACCATCTTATCATTGGCCATTATAGTAGGTGCAAGATTTAGACCAGCAGTTACTTTGAAAATACTATAGACTACTTCTTTTTGTACTCCAGCCAAAAGTTGATTAAACATGCCATAAGTCTCCTTTTTATATTCCACCAAAGGATCTCGTTGGCCATATCCACGCAGACCAATTCCAGTACGAAGATAATCAATTGCAACCAAATGCTCCACCCAAAGATTATCAATTGATCTAATCATCACGCTTTTTTCAATTTGTTTCATCATTTTTTCACCCTCTTCTTCAGTTTGAGCCATTGATTTTACTTGGTTCTCCATTTCAATGTATTCAAACTTGGCTTTCTCTAATATAAATTTTACTAACTTCTCTCTTGCTTCTACGTCTTCCAATTTACTATCGCCATTGGAACCCATGTGCAAAATTTTGTCTCGGTCTTCTTGTGATAGAGAAAAAATTGTTCTAACTGTTTCGTAGACTTCTTTCAAATTCCAATCTTTGCGATCCTCTGTATTGGTATGAAATGAAACCACAAACTCAATCTCTTGTTCTATCAAATCAAAGATCATCTCTTTTAATGACTTGAATTCTACATTTTTATTTTTCAATTCTTCACTGCCAGCTTCTTTGCTCAGCTCCAAAGCCTCTCGTCTTTTTTTATAAATAACTTCTCTGTGTTTATTCAAAACATCATCATACTCAAGCAAGTGTTTTCTAATATCAAAGTTATGCCCCTCAACTTTTTTCTGAGCACCTTCTAGCATCTTACTAATCATTTTCTGCTCAATAGGCATATCTTCTGGAACTTTTAAGCGTTCCATTATTCCTTTCAACCTATCCCCAGCAAAAATACGCATTAAATCGTCATCGGTCGAAACAAAAAATTGAGTCTCACCAGGATCACCCTGACGAGCCGAGCGCCCACGAAGCTGGTTATCGATTCGACGTGATTCATGTCTCTCTGTACCAAGTACAAATAAACCGCCAGCTTGTTTTACCTTTTCTTGCATATTTGGATCAGCTGGCACACCACCGAGCTTGATATCCACACCACGACCAGCCATATTAGTAGCCAAAGTCACGGCACCAGGTCGCCCTGCTTGGGCTACAATTTCACCCTCACGTTCATGATTTTTTGCATTCAAAGCTTCGTACTGAATTCCTTCGCGCAATAAATACTCACTAAGCTCTTCATTTTTTTCTACTGAAATTGTACCAACCAAAATTGGCTGTCCTTTGGCTTGACACTCTTTTATTTTTTCTACAATAGCTTTATATTTTCCTCTTTCATTTTTATAAATTCTATCTTGCTGGTCTAATCTAGCGTCTGGTCTATTAGTTGGTATAGCCACCACTTCTAGATTATAAATTTTTATAAACTCTTCTGATTCAGTCACAGCAGTACCAGTCATACCAGAAAGCTTGTTGTACATTCGAAATAAATTTTGAAAAGTAATTGTAGCCAAAGTCTGAGACTCACGCTGAATATTTACATTTTCTTTGGCTTCAATTGCTTGATGAAGACCTTCGGAATAACGACGGCCAGGCATCTGACGACCAGTAAATTCATCAATAATAACAACCTCGCCATTATCTACTATGTAGTCTTTGTCTTTTTTAAATAAAACTTCAGCCTTTAGGGCTTGCTCAATATGGTGGACTAAACGAATTCCACCCTCTACATATAAATTTTCAACATTAAGCCACTGTTCAAATTTCTTAATACCCTCTTCAGTCAATATAGCACTCCGCATCTTTTCATCTATATTATAATCGCCTTGCTCTGAAACATCTGCAGGATCTGAATCATCCGAAGTTTTTCCTTCTTTTAGTTGCTTTACCAATTTAGCAAATTGATAATATTGTTCGGTCGCCTGCTGGGCTGGGGCGGAAATTATAAGTGGAGTTCTAGCCTCATCAATCAAAATAGAGTCTACCTCATCAATAATAGTATAATGCATTTCATCTCCTGGCCTCATTACCATCTCTTCTACAGTCTGCACCATGTTGTCACGAAGATAATCAAAACCAAATTCATTATTAGTTCCATAAGTAATATCAGCCCGATAAGTTTCTTGGCGTGAAGCTGGACGCAAAAATTCATCCTCTACCTTGAAACTTCCTTCTTCATCTCGCTCACTATCCAATTCACCACCTTCTTCTCCACCCACGACACTTGAATCATAGAGATAAGAAATGCGTTGATTTTGGATAATACCAATTGACAATCCCAAATAATCATAAATCTGACCCATCCACACAGCATCACGCTTTGCCAAATAATCATTGACTGTAATCACATGCACACCCTTTCCTTCTAATGCATTCAAATAAACTGGTAAAGTTGCAACAAGAGTTTTACCTTCACCGGTCCTCATCTCTGCAATCTGACCCCTATGAAGTGTAATTCCACCAAGAAGCTGAACATCAAAATGACGCATGCCTGTGACACGCTTGGATGCTTCACGAACTGTGGCAAAAGCCTCTGGAAGTAAGTCGTCCAAAGTCTCATCTTTTGCCAATCTATCCTTAAATTCTTTTGTTTTACCCTTTAATTCCTCTTCAGATAGTTTTTCAAAATCCTTTTCTAAATTATTTATTTTTACAACCAAAGGCTGGATTTCTTTCAAAATCTTTACATTAGGATCTCCAAATACTTTTGTATATAGGGACATAATTCTTTAAGTTATAGATGTGTATGTTATGGGTATTTTAGTAATTAGGTAGACTCGTAGACGACCGCTATTATAGCAAAAAATAAAAGATTTGTCCATAGTTGACAAAACCTCCCATTTAAAGTAAAATCCAAACAACCGAGGAGGAAATATGAAGGTTATCGAGTTAGAAAGACACTGCGAAGCTTGTGGAAGCAAACAGGCATTCAAAATAGTGCCTGGGAGTAGTCGCCACGAAATGTGCTGCCTAAAATGCGGATGGATTCTGGCGACATGCGACAATATTGCCATAGGGGCAATTCAATTTGCAGGAAGTCCGTCAGTTACTACCGCGACGGTGATAAACATGATGCCACAAAACACGGGAGGAAACATGGCAAAAGAGAGAAAAAACAAGCTGATGTGTTCGGCGTGCAAAGCTGGAGTAGAAAACTCTGATGGCTATTGCCCGCACTGCAACCACCCCCTCTTGGTTTCTGGAAATTGCGGAACCAAACTCTGTCTCACATGCACACAAGAAGACCACACACCAGAAGATGTGTTGGAAGAGGGTGGGATCGCAGATGAATGTTTGATCTGTGATGCGCTGGATGAATCAACATGTGCGGACTGCCCCGTAACCCAGCACTAAGCCAAGGAGGTACAACCGACCAAAAACTGTAGAAGAGGGGGTGTAGTTTGCAGTCGGTCCCCTTATATTTTAAATCCCCCCGACATCGCGTCGGGGGGATTTTTGTTTTTTATTCCTATATTCTTATTCCTGATATCCCTTCATATCTCTCAACTCTTCTTTATCAATTTCTCTCATCTTGCCTTTTAATTTTTCTAACTCGACTTTCAAATGATCTTTCACCTTATCAATTGCCTTGTACAAATCCACAGCCTCCTTTTTTATATTAATATTTTTACCAGGAACCTGTAGATTGAATTCTGCAAAATAAATCTTCCCCTTATTATGATGGTGAGAATCCATACCAAGAATCACATCTACACCCTGAATATTATCAAAATAGGTTAGTAAATCATTTGCTTTGTCATCTACGTATTGTTTTATCGCATCTGTTGTGTCCATTCCTTTTACTTGTATATTTATATTCATATTTTTGAAAAATTAAAAATATTTTATTAGTTCAAGTTGCTTGGCCCTGTGTAACAAAGCTGCATAAAAAGCAGGATTATCTCCCCAATCAGACTCAGAACTTCCATTTATTTTGTCTGTTATTTCTTTGTCTGATAATTTCTCAACCTCCAAAAATGCTTCTCTATATTCTTCTGTCGTATACTGCCCCCTAACCTTTCTCAAAATACTGCGAGCATGTTCACCATTTATTTTAAATAAATCCTTTCTCTTTTCTGGTGGCAAAGTTTTAAAAAGATCTTTTAAGTCATCTATCATCTCTTTATCAGACTCAGAATAATGTCCTTCCTCCTCTTCTTTTGCTTTTTTTTCTTCTTTTCTCTTTTTAAAACTCCCAAAATCAGTTACTTCTGCCATATATTTATAATATTAAAAAATTTCAACTTCTGTTTGTAATTCTACTCCATATTTATTATACACTTTTTCTTTAATTTCTTCCATGAGCTGCAAAACTTCTGCTCGAGTAGCTTCCTTTTTATTAACAATAAAATTACAATGTTCAGCTCCAACACTTGCACCACCAAGCTCTTTACCTTTAAAGTCCAATTGATCTATCATCCAGCCAGCTGGAACCTTTCCCCTCTCCACAAACAGTGGTGGTAGCTCAGATTTATCTCCAGGCCATTTTTCTATCGCAACATTAGTAAAAAAACAACCAGCCGATGGATAAATTGGGTATTTACCTTTTCTCCCTGCAATAATTTCTTGTGTTTTTTTCAAAACTTCCGCCTTATCAGCTTTTTTGAATTTAAACCAAGCTCGTAAAATTATTAAATTTTTATTTTCCTTAAAAATACTACCACGGTATACAAACTCACATTCATCATTTACAAATTCTACCACTTCTCCATCTTGCCATACTTCTACCTTTTCTAATACATCAGCAGTAGCCTGACCAAACGCACCGGCATTGCCTCGCACTGCCCCACCAATAGTGCCGGGAATCCCAGCTGACCATTCCATACCACTCAAACCATTCTGCATTGCCAACCCCATTACAGCACCCAATAGCGCTCCAGCCTCCACTTCAATCACCTGGCTTTTCAGAGAATACTGATGCCCTGTGGGTATGACTTTTGACTTTTGACTTTTGACTTGAATAGCCACTCCATCATATTCCTCGTCCTGAAACAAGATATTAGAACCTCCACCCAAAACATAATACTCTATCCCCTTCTGAGATAAATAATTTAATAAATCAACTAATTTTTCAGTTTCTTCAACTACTACAAAATACCTAGCTGGACCACCAATCTTAAAAGTAGTATGCTTTGACATTGGCTCATTCAATTTTACCTTGCCAAAATCTTTAAGTTTTTTATAGATTTCATCCATACTAATACTTGCAAAAATACCTAATTTGAGTTATAATCCCCCTACTATGCAAGAACTTACTGACAAATTACAGCAAACCCCAGTAATCTACGTAACCCGCGATATTGAGCGGGCTTGTGCATTGGAAAATACTCCCAACTACTATATTATCTCAAATTTTAACGAATCTTTCAAGTCTGTGGACAACCCAAATACTTTACTCATAAAAGAAGAAAGGCAATTAGACACATGGGAGCTATTACAACACCCAAAAACAAAAGATTTTATAAAGAACTTAGGTAGCGCTAATCTGGTAGTATTCAAACCCACGAAACAAATTGAAAGAATCTGCACAGAAAATAATTGGAATTTATTAAATCCTTCGGCTGAACTATCGGACAAAATTGAAGAAAAAATCTCTCAACTGGATTGGTTAGGAGATCTCAAAAAATATTTACCAGATTACTCTGTAAAACTTTGTAAGGATGTAGAATGGAAAGAGGAAAAATTTATTTTACAATTCAACCGCTCACATACTGGCAGTGGCACAATGCTGATTGAATCAAACGAACAACTAGAAGAAATAAAAAATAAATTCCCTGAGCGCGAAGCCAGGCTTGCCAAATATATTGAAGGTCCACTTTTTACCAATAATAATATTGTAACAAAAAGCAAAATCTTAATTGGAAATATAAATTATCAAATTACTGGCCTCAGACCTTTTACCGACCTACCATTTGCAACTATTGGCAATGACTGGGGCTGGCCTCATAAATATTTAAGCAAAGAACAATTTGAACAATATAAAAAAATAGTAACAGACATCGGCGAGAAATTACACAAAGATGGATGGAAAGGATTATTTGGAGTAGACATTGTGGTGGAAGAATCAACCGACAAACTTTATCTTGTTGAAATTAACGCTAGGCAACCAGCTAGCACAACTTACGAAAGTCAGTTGCAAAAAGATTCGCTTACAACATTTGAAGCACACTTAGCTGGTTTACTGGACATTGATCTCACTAATCATGAACTCACAGAGATAAAAGATGGTGCGCAAATCATATCACGTATCACAAGTCAAGCAACACATATCGCATCTAAAACTATAGAAGAACTAAAAAAAGAGGGCTTTATTTTAACAAAATACGACAACACTAAACAAGGATCGGATCTATTACGCATACAAATTAATCAATCTATAATGGAAGGTCATGATAAATTCAATGGCACTGGAAAAAAAATTAAACAACTTATAGCTTAAAACTTACGGCTTATGGCTTCCCAAACACTATCAAAACAAGCCCTGCAAGTAATAGAAAATTACCGAAATCTATCTATCGGCAAAAACAAAATTCTTTGCCCATATTTCAATAACCGTCGATCAGGTGTCCGCGGTGCCCTTCGTGTCCTAATTGGCAAGGGCAGCCCAAAAGATATCGAAGAAGAGACACTTCTTTTTGCCTTGCGAGAAAAAGTTGATTTGGATAATTTGAATTCAGAAAAATCAAAAAAGTTTTTAGTAGATCACAATCTTGGAATTGATTGTTCTGGTTTTATTTATCATATTTTAGATGCAGAACTAGGAAACTTAAAAAAACATCTAAAACATCCATGGATAAAAAATCCATTACGCAAATTAATTGCAAAACTTAGAATCGTAGAAAATACTGGTGTTTCAACTTTTAACAACGACGTAAACACAGCAAAAGTAAAACTTTCTGAAGTAAAACCTGGCGACTTAATTATTATGATGAACACAGGATTAAAAAATGATTTACACCATATTTTAATAGTTCATGAAGTATCAGAAAATCAAATAAAATACTCTCACTCATTCCAATTTACAACAGACGGACAATATAATCATGGTATCAAGCAAGGTGAAATTAAAATTATAGATTCTAATAAAAATATTCTAGAACAAGAATGGAGAGAAGTTGAAACGCATAATCACGCAAAGATGGCAAAAGAATTGAAGATCAAGAGGGTTAAATAATATATAGATTTAAAAATAAAAAAACTACGTAACACTTGTCCACCTTGGGTGGATATTACGTAGTTTTTTTAAATTTCTCAAATTACAAATCTTATAATCTAAGAAGTTTGGTCGCCGTAGCAAACCGCCCTCCCTCCCATGTAAAAGAACACTAACTTAACCGGCCCTGTAGTTCCATACTAATGGATTACACGATCTGGCAAGCCTGTATGGGTCATAGCATCTGCACCAGTACCTAAAGCAGCCACGACCTCGACACCCTCGCCGATCTGCTGATCAATCTTAGTGAAGAAAACAGCATCACCAGACGCGACCACCGACGACTGACCACTGCAGATAGAGCAGTCTAGTATCAGCTCCCCTCCGCAAGTGACACATGTAGTGTCTCCGGAGCACTTCTTGTCGAAAGTGCCAGGACAATCCACAATACCGGTGCCTGCACAACACCCGCACTCTTCTCTACGCATATTTTCCTCCATATGGTTCAGTTTAAAACCCAATATACCTCAAAAGCATAAAAAAGTCAATAACTTGATTTTTCTACCACTTTTTGGTATTATATGTAAGATATGGTACTACCTATGGAATCACTAGACCTACTAAAAACAGCCATTGGTTTTGGCTTGTTTTCTTGTACTATCGCATTTTTGTGGGCACCAGCTCTTATAAAGGTGTTGTACAAATACAAAGTCACCCGTAGATCTGAATTTGATGCTACGCTCAATATAAAAAAGAAGGTCGGCACACCAATTATGGGTGGAATACTTATTATTGCCACTGTCGCAGTTATAACCCTTATTTTCAACTGGGAACGTGAATTTACTTGGGTGCCTATTGGTGTAATGTTATTAGCTGCCACTCTTGGTGGTGTGGATGACTTGTTAAATATTTTTGGAAGAAAAAGAAGAAACAGAAAACTAAAGCAGATTTTAAAATTAATCCGTGTACACAAGAGCTTGAAACAACGTATCTGGCTCACAATTGGTCTGCCTTGGGCACTTTTTAAACGCAGCTCACTCTGGCTCGGATCTCATCCTGGTAAGGGCGTGCATGTACATGAAAAACTATTATTACAATTCGCAGCTGGTGCGATTACAGCTTGGTGGATTTATTTCAAACTTGGCGAGCACTGGCGCCAGATCCATATTCCTTTTGATGGCTATGTAGATATTGGCTGGTGGATTATTCCGCTTATTATTTTCTTTGTCATGTTTACCGCCAATGCAGTGAACGTCGCCGATGGTATGGATGGTCTGGCTGGTGGATCACTTACTCTTACTTTTGGCGCACTAACGATTCTTAGCTGGCTAAATGGTTATAACGAAATTGCAATCTTAAATGCCACCACTGCCGGCGCTCTAATCGCTTATACATATTTCAATATCAAACCAGCCAGATTTCAAATGGGAGATGTTGGGTCGCTTGGTTTGGGGGCCTTACTTGCTATTAATGCAATTGTGATAAACAAAATGCTCTTACTCCCCTTTCTCGCATTTATTTTTTATATAGAATTAACAAGTGTAGTTATACAAGTCTTTGGTCGCCATGTATTGGGCAGAAGGATTTTCAAAATGGCACCAATTCATCACCACTTTGAACTGCGAGGCTGGAGCGAAGAAAAAACTGTCATGAGATTTTGGATTATGCATGCGGCAGTTGTATTGTTAGGTCTTTGGATTGCATTATATTAGCATTTTCTATGTATCTAAAATGGAACGAACAAACTATAACGGACTTCTCTGACGAGAATATCAATTCCCTATACGACCAGGGCTTTTTGTTTGGACGCAATGGTAAAGGTGCAATCTATCAGACTAGAAGCCTACGGATTGATTTGAGTAAGTTTGAATTGTCGAGTGAGAATAAACGTATACTCAAAAAGACAGAGGACATAGGACATAGGACATATGACCTACCTTACGCTAAATACAATTGGGAGATAGGAAAAATGGGAAAAGATTTTTATACTGAAAAATTTGGTGATGGCACTTTTTCTGCCAACAAGATAAAAGAACTTTTAACAACAGAATATAATTTTAATAAGCTCTTTGTTTATAAAAACGAAAAAGAAACTATTGGATATTCTATATGTTTTGAAAATGAAGAAATTTTGCATTACTCTTATCCATTTTATATCCTAAGTCCCAAGTCTTATGTCTTCAACCCAAATACAGGAATGTCCATGATGATTCAGGCCATAAATTATGCAAAAGAAAATAATAAAAAATTCATCTACCTCGGCTCAGCCAAAGATGAAAAAGCTAAATATAAACTCCAATTCAAAGGGCTAGAATGGTTTGATGGTGAGAAGTGGAGTGAAGATCTGGAGGAATTGAAAAGTATTTTGAAATAATATGCAAAATAACGAACTGACTAGACTATCCAGAATAACTTTACTATTATCTATAATTTTTTTAATTTTGTCAGGATATTATTTTATGCAACCAAACCCAACAAACACCTGCCGCAGTGGTTGCGAAAACGATTTTAACTTTATAATTAATCCATTAAAAGGTTTTCGAAGTTCAGAGCCTTCGTCAAAAAAATTACCAAAACCAGCATTAGAGGATATTTCCAATAATATTGAAATGTGTCCACAAGTTTGTTTTATTCCAAAACATCCTTTATCCTACCTATTTTTTGATATAAGCATTATTTTATCTGTAATTAGAGGCATATTGATTTTAAAAAATGCACAAGCTAATAAAAATGCACAAAAATAAAAAAATCCATTTCATCGGAATCTGCGGAGTTGCCATGTCAGCTCTTGCTTTGGCTATGAAAAAAGCTGGTCACAATGTAACTGGATCTGACAAAGGAATATACCCACCAATCTCAACTTATTTGAAAGAAAGTGGAGTTGATTATTATACTGGCTGGCATCCTGAAAAGATGGGAAAGCCTGATCTGGTTGTAGTTGGCAATGTTGCCGGATCAACTAATCCCGAATGGCTACATGTACAAGAAAATAATTTAGAATACGTTTCTTATCCCGAGCTAATTGAAAAGTTTTTTATAAAAGAAAATTCCATCATTTGCTCTGGAACCTATGGCAAGACCAGTTCCACAGCGCTCTTGACTTGGATTTTAAAACAGGCAAAACTAGATCCAACTTACATGTTCGGTGGAATTAGTTTAAATGATATTCCAGCGGCTAACCTTACCAATTCAAAATATAATATTCTAGAAGGTGATGAATACAAATCCGCCCGCTGGGACTTGCAGGCAAAATTCTTCCACTATCATCCCACTCACCTACTTCTTACTTCTTGCCAGTGGGATCACGCTGATGTTTATCCAACGGAAGAATCTTATTTTGATGCATTTCAGGAATTAATTAATGACATGCCTAAAAGTGGGCTTATTGTTGCTAGTGAAAAAATAAAAGACTCGAGATTGAGGATTAAAGATTATATGAGCTACGGACCATCTGATGATAGCGATTATCAGTATAAGAATGTGATCGCAACAAAAGATGGCTTGGAATTTTCCATCATCAACAACTCTAAGACCTATAACCTAAAACCTAAAACCTTAGGCTCCTATATGGCCGACAACATGACCGGAGCATTTGCCATGGCACATGAGCTCGGTATTGAGCCAGATGTAATAATAAAAGCTTTAGAAAGTTTTAAAAATATAAAAAGAAGACTAGAAAAAAAACTTGATGGCGACATTACAGTCTTCGACGATATTGCCCACTCACCTGATAAAGCAAAATCTGTTTTAGAGACCTTAAGAAAAATTTACAATGGAAAAATTTTTGCAGTCTTCGAACCAAACTCTGGTAATCGCCAAGAAGAAAGTATCAGTGGCTATGATAATAAATTTAAACAAGCCGACGAAGCAATAATCCCCCGCCTAACTCATATAAAACGCGACCCAAACAAACCAGCACCACTGGATGGTGAAAAACTTACTGAAGTAATTTCCAAAACTCATAGTAATGCAAATTTTATTAATGAAGACGAAAAGTTAATTAATTATTTAATAGAAAATACCACCCCCGGTGATGTGATAGTTTTTCTAGGATCACACGGATTTCGTGGAATGATAGACCAGCTAGTAAGCAAATTAAGCATGTAAGCAAATTAAGCATCTTAAACCATATGCTTATTCTGCTTATTACTTAATCTGCCTAATCTACTTAATTATGAAAATACCTAAAGAAGCAAAAAAAGTATTCGACGGAGTAATTTTCGATGTGTATCAATGGGAGCAAGAAATGTTTGATGGGAGCAAGGCAACTTTTGAACGAATACATCGTGCACCATCAGTCGAATGTATCGCAATTGTTGACAATAAAATAATCACACTAGAACAAGCCCAGCCAAATAGAGACTGGTATCCCAGTCTACCAGGTGGTAGAATCGACGAGGGCGAAGAACCAGCACAAGCAATCGCTCGAGAACTTTTGGAAGAGACTGGTTATACTGCCGAATCATTTGAATTATACCGAGAGTATTCGGGAACATCAAAAATTCATTTTCCCGAATATATATTCATAGCACGAAATTGTAAAAAAATAACCGAGCAAGATATAGATAGTGGAGAAAAAATAAATGTGAAACTATCTACTTTTGATGAATTCTTAAATATCTTTCGCAATGAACTTTGTGCAACATCGATATATTTAAAATTTGAAATATACGAAGCCTTGCTTGATGAAAAAAAGATAGCTAACCTAAAAAAGGAAATTTTTCAAAAATAAAACACAGATCAATATAATCTGTGTAATCTTTAAAAATCTGTCTAAATCAGTGTATTATTTCCCCTCATCCACAATCTCTGTCTGAACTTCGTCTCCAGCCTCAGTAACAAGCAAAGAAATACCGCAAACATTGCACTCTACAACCTGATCTTTTGCTAAATTTGGATAAGGAGTAAGATCCACCTCATTTTTACACTCGGGACAAACTAGTTTCATAATAGTAAAGTTAATAGTAATGTGATAATATAGTACAATAAAATAGTAAATTTTGCAAATCTATGAAAACAATTCAAATGCCGTATAGTAAGCTGGCTCAGGCTCTGGGGGTAAAAGATGTTTATCTCAAGCGCGAGGACCAACACAAATACGGATCGCACAAAGGCAGGTCTATTCCTGTCATGATAAAAAAATACTTCAAGGAAGACGACAGCCGTAACTTTGTAATCTCTTCTTCTGGTAATGCAGCTCTCGCAGCTGTCCATGCCGTACAAGTTCATAATCATAATAATCCAGAAAAAATAAAACTGACTGTTTTTGTTGGACAAAATATTAATCCGCAAAAAATGAAAAACCTAATGAATACGATTATTGATGCAAATATAAAAATCGAACAAGTAGAAAGACCAAAACAGACTGCTTTTCAAATTGAAAAAGAAGGAAGCTCTAGAAATCTACGTCAATCTACTGATAACAATGCACTACTCGGTTATTATGAGCTAGCCCAAGAGCTAGATAGCATTCCAAACCTATCTGCTGTATTTATACCAACATCTTCCGGCACTACAGCACAAGGAATGGCGGAAGCATTTTTGGGTGAAAGCTATCTCACTCTAGATCAAAAACCGCAAATACACATTGTCCAAACTACCACCTGCAATCCAATAGCTTCAATGCTTGTAAAAGATGGCTCTGTGTCACCATCTACGACTGACTCAATAAAATCCATTGCCGGAGCCATAGTAGACAAAATAGCTCACCGCAAAGATAGAGTGGTGGAATTAATAAAAAAATCCGAAGGTGCTGGTTGGATTGTAACTAATGAAGAAATAAAAGATGCCCAAAAACTAGTGAAACAAACCACAAGTCTTCAAATCTCTACCAACAGCGCCTTGTCTGTTGCCGGATTAAAAAAAGCCAAAGACAATGGCTTTGGCTGGGGTGATGGTGTGGTTGTTTGTTTGGTTACTGGAATGTAATTAGCGCGTTACCATCTTCCAAGCAACATTAAAAGCTATTGGCAAAATCAAAAATAAAATTAACCAAATCATAATAGCAATCCAGACAAGCCTAAAGCTTGTCTTTTTTGATAATTTTTTTATTGGAAGAGGAATCTTGGTCACATAACCTTTTTTCATTTTATAAAACAAATGCGGTATGAAAAATGCCTGAATAGCAGCAAACACACATCAGACAGAAGGACTATCTTGCAAAACATTAAAACTAGTTAGTATATCTCGTGAACAAACTATTCCGGCCTTATTGATAAAAGCAGACAAAAATGCGTAGCCCAAAGATAGTAAAAAAGAAATATTCAAAATTGCAAAAGTAGCCCACAATAGCAATCTTTTGTTCTCATGAACAGGACTAATTTTTCTAACATAAAAAACACAAACATTCCAATAAATAAACAAAATCATCCAAGCACTCGCCCAAATAATATGCGAATGACCTCTCACCCAAAAATGGTAATTCTCAAAAGTCATGTCGTTCAAGAACATACCCAAGCCCACCAAAGCAATAATAACAACAAAAATCTTACTACCAAAATTTATTTTGGTCAAAATCTCCAGCCCTTTCATAAAAAAATACATGGCTGAGATAGACGTAATCAGACCTATTTTATAGACTATATTACTTCCAGTATATATAGCAAAAAATTCCATCAACTGATGACCAGCTATACAAGCATAACCAATTATAATATATCTGAAAAAAGAAATTAGTCTTTTATCTGCCAAAGCTTTTTTAATCTTAGTCTTAGTACTACCCCAAACATATTTCCACCAAGAATAACTACATCCACTGGCTATGACTGAACCAACTACTAATGAAACTTCTTTGCTATAACACATAATTTTTTATTAATTACAGGGCAATAGACACACTGACAATATTCTCTCCTTCTTGCTTTTCGCTCTTCTTCCCTTTTTTGATATAATAATTTTCTTCTAAATCAAACTTGGCTTCGGCGAACAAACTTTCAAGTTCATCCAAATCAAAAGCATGATAAAAACGCTCACCAAGAACTTTGCCTTCTGGGTTTTTGTATGGCACAGTAAAATCCTTTTCAAAGCGTTTATACTTACCCTTTTCTACCTGCTCGCTTCCCCATTTGCCCAGCAAATTCCAATTAGTCATCACAAGCCTTCCACCTGGCTTTAAGACTCTTCGCATCTCAGCTAAGACTTTCAATCTATCCTCAGCATTGGCCAGATGATGAAAGGCGGCAATTGAATAAATAACATCATAGCTATCATCTGGAAAAGGTAACTCTCTCATATCTCCCACACTAAAATCAACTCCAGGAAACTTTTCCCAAGCCCTTTTGATCAATTCCTCGCTTTGATCAAGTCCTATGTAGTGAATTGACATACCATCAAAAAGCTGGTATAATCTACCATTCCCACAACACAGGTCTAAAACTTTGTCTCCATCTCTGGTATACTTAGCCAGAGGCTTGAGATCATCCCAGAGATATTGACGGGTACTACTAAATTCTTGAGCAAAATTATTATATACTGACATACTATGAGTGAATTTGAAAAAATTATTTTAAAGATTATTAATAAAAAGCCTAAATCCAAGGCTGAGTTTGATGATATCCGTAGAAAAGTTTGTAATTCACTAAAAATTCCTCAAGTATCAAATCGCAACCTACTACAATCATATCAAAATTTAGTAAAAAAGAAAAGAGTAAAAGCTGATAAGCAATTAGAATTCTTCATGCGAAAAGCTGGGATTCGCACTCTATCTGGTGTGGTAATAGTTACTTCACTAACAAAACCATATGCCTGCCCGGGCAAATGCATCTACTGCCCAAGTGAAGCTCGCATGCCAAAAAGCTATCTATCTTCCGAACCAGCCGCTGCCAGAGCTTTGAATTTGGCATTCGATCCATATCAGCAAATGGTCAAACGAATTGATATGCTAAAAAAATCCTCTCATCCGACTGACAAGATTGAGTATATTATAAAAGGTGGCTCGTGGAATTTTTATCCGCTGAAATATCAGTACTGGTTTATTTTAGAATCATTTCGTGCTTGTAATAATCTCACCCGTAGCAAAAAACAAAAAAAATATCCGCAAACTTCTACACTTAAAAACTTACAAACTAATCTTGAAAAAGAACAGAATTATAATGATAAAAAAGCCAAGCACAAAATAATCGGTTTAACTCTCGAAACTCGCCCTGATCTAGTCACTCCTGAATCAATCTTTCACATGCGTCAAATGGGTTGCACCAGAATAGAGCTAGGATTACAAGCTCCTGATGATAAAATTTTAGAGCTTACCAAGCGCGGACATACAGTCCAACAGTTCAAAGATGCCATGCACTTACTTCGCCAAGCTGGTTTTAAGGTGGACTTACACTTTATGCCAGACTTGCCTGGTAGTAACGCAAAACATGATGTAGAAATGTACAAAATGCTTTTTTCTGATCCCGGATTCAAACCCGACATGATAAAAATATATCCTTGTACAGTTATTAAATCTGCCCCACTTTATAAATGGATCAAAGCTGGCAAATACAAACCATACTCTGAAAAAAAATTATTTGAAGCTTTGATTGAAATGAAGTCAGCTACTCCAGGCTACTGTAGAATTTCCCGCCTAATCCGCGATATTCCTACTCCAGATATAGAAGCTGGAAATATGATTACCAACTTACGCGAATACTTGAACTCTGAAATGAAAAAACGAGGTCTTAAGTGTGAATGCCTGCGCTGCCGAGAAGTCGGACATGTTAGCAAGTTGGCAAGTACTCAGATTAGCAAGTTGATACCAAAACTATTTGTCGATAAATATGAAACAACTGGCGGTGATGAATATTTTTTAAGCTTTGAAGATAGTGAACGACAAGTCGTCTTTGCATTCCTTCGTTTACGCATACCATATTCTACATCTGATATTTTAAATTCAAAACTCCCTGAGATAAAAGATTCTGCCTTCATCAGAGAGCTCCACACTTACGGTCAACTCCTCGACGTAGGCAAGCAAGACAAAAAATCCAGCCAACACAAGGGCATGGGCAAGAAACTAGTTCTTGAAGCGGAAAAAATTGCTAAGAAAAATGGTTTTGAAAAATTAGCTGTAATTTCTGGGGTTGGAGTGCGGGGATACTATAGGAAACTGAAATATCGAAAGCAAGGGACATATATGGTAAAAACAAGCCAAAACTGATAGAATATATACATATGAATTTTTATTTACTACTTGCTGCCCTATTAGTGTTTGACCTGATAGGACTATCTCTAGCAAAAATATGGAGCATCAAGCCAACACCTGCCTATTTGATTTTAACAGTTATATCGTATGCTATCATGGCTGTATTTTTGACTTTTAGCTTAAAATACGAAGGTGTCGCTATTACCAATATCATATGGGTAGCGCTATCAATAATCGGCATGACCCTAATTGGATATTTTGTATTTAATGAAAGTATTACAGCACTTCAATTTGCTGGAATAGGCATAATTATAATTGGCATAACACTTATACAAATAAAGTAATATGAAAACAATAATCGCCTCTGGCCCAGTTATAATTGAAAATGGAAAGGTTTTACTAGATAAGGAGCAAAAAGTTGGTCATATTACAAATTGGCTTTTTCCTGGTGGCAAAAAAGAAAATGACGAAATGCCAGAAGAAACTTGCAAGCGCGAGGTGATGGAAGAATTAGGAATAGAAATAAAGATAGTTAAACAACTAGAAACAATTGAACGAGAAAAAGATGGCGTCATGTGGACCTTACACCATTTTTTAGCAGAACGAGTCGGTGAAATTAAAATTGGTGATGATGTGGTAGAGTATGGTTGGTTTGACATTGAGAGCCTACCTGATAATTGCTCCCCTAACGTATATAAAATAATCGAAGAATACAAAAATATGTTATAAATTAAGTGAGTCTAACACCTATAACCTAATACCCATAACCTATTTTTATGAATAAACAAAAATTATCACAATTTGATCCAGATATTCAAGATGCAATCAATAAAGAACTAGACCGCCAAGAACATGGTTTGGAAATGATCCCATCGGAAAACTTTGTTTCATTGGCAGTTTTGGACTCTCTTGGGTCAATCCTGACTAACAAATATTCCGAAGGCTATCCCGGCAAGAGATATTATGGTGGATGTGAATTTATTGATATTGTAGAGCAACTTGCAATAGATCGTGCCAAAGAAATCTTTGGAGCAGAACATGTAAATGTACAACCCTTGTCTGGTGCGCCAGCTAATATTGCGGTGTACTTTGGACTACTTGAACCTGGTGATACTATATTGGGAATGGATTTGTCTCATGGCGGACATCTGACTCATGGTCACCCTGTGACCCACATGACAAAAGTATTTAATTTTATTAGATACAAAACTAATAGCGAAGGAAAAATTGATTTGGATAATTTGCGAGCTATGGCTATTGAGCACAAACCAAAATTAATTTTGGTTGGCTACAGCGCATACTCACGTGAAATTGAGTATGAAAAAATAAAAGCCATTGCTGACGAAGTCGGTGCTATGACTATGGCAGATATTGCTCACATTGCAGGCCTAATTGCTGGCGGCGAGATGAATAATCCTGTGCCTATATTTGATGTAGTCACTACCACTACTCACAAAACACTCCGTGGACCTCGTGGTGGTATGATTATGTGCAAAGAAAAATTTGCAAAGCAAATTGATAAGTCAGTCTTCCCAGGATTTCAAGGTGGTCCTCATGAAAATAATATTGCTGGCAAAGCAATTGCTTTCAAAGAAGCCTTACAACCAGACTTCAAAACTTATGCCAAGCAAATAAAAGCTAATGCCAAAGTTTTGGAACGCAAATTTAATGAATTTGGATATAAACTATGTTTTGGCGGAACTGACAACCACCTGCTTCTAATTGATGTGACTCCAAAAGGTATAACTGGTAAAATTGCTGAGAAAGCACTAGACAAGGCTGCCATTACAATAAATAAGAATATGATCCCAGATGATACACGCAGTCCATTTGACCCTTCTGGTATTAGACTTGGTACTCCAGCTTTGACAACTCGTGGTATGAAAGAACCTGAAATGGAAATTGTAGCTGACATGATTGAGAGAGTTCTAATGAATCATGAAGATGCAGAAGTTTTGGCACAAGTAAAACAAGAAGTGAAAGAATTGACTGAGAAATTTCCACTTTATCCTGAATTGAAAAAATAATAGCACACGGATTACACGGATCTAACGGATTTACACAGATATAATCCGTTATAATCTGTTTAATCCATCTCATCTGTGTGCCATCAAATATGAAACACAAAATATCCTCAGAAAAAGAAATGATCGAATTCGGCAAAGACATTGCCACCAAACTCAATGGCGGTGATATTGTTTTGCTCTATGGCGATCTAGGGTCTGGTAAAACCACACTAACTAAAGGAATTGCTAGTTATTTTGGTATTGAAGATGTAGTAAGTCCTACTTTTACATTGATGCAGGAATACCAAATTAACAAGTCAGCAAGCACGCAAGTCAGCAAGTTTGTGCATATCGATACTTACAGACTTGAAGATGCGGAAGACCTGGTTGAAATTGGTGCAGAAGATTATTTGGGAGATGGAAATACTATTTGTATTATTGAGTGGCCGGAAAAGATTGAAGGGCTACTTGCTGATAAGAAAGTTACTAAAATTATTATAGAACATGATGGAGAATATGGTAGGAGAATAAAAATAGAAGACTAAAAGATTGTAAGATTAAAAAAACCCAGCAATTACGCTGGGTTTTTTATTTATCCTTATATATTATAATTCTATTTTTCATTCTCCACCTTATAAACCACAGATTTCAATCTACTGTCAGGAAAACCTACATGTTGCCAATTATTAACCTTGTAACCTGCATCTTTCAAAGCCCTAGCAATCCTAGCTTTTTTATTTTCCAGATCTTCCAACTCAGTTAGTTCAGAGACATCATCAAAAATAATATCTACAGATGACATACCACCTTCTTCATTTATAAAATATACTTTTGCCTGTTTTCCAAAGATTTCCATATCAGCCATACCATTCTCAACAACCAAATCCCCAAAACCAAGATCTTCTTTTGCTTTGCTTAATTCTTCAGATGAAGCTATAGCCCTTGCTTTATCGTTTACATAATCTCGCACTTCTTGACCCGGACCTTTTTGTTCCCCACCTTTTGGTTCACCACCAGATCTAATTTCAGAATCCATATTTTTTATATTAAAACTAATGAATTAATTGTATTATATTTTTACTATTCTGTCAAACTATAAATGCAACCACAATAATCCTGTCGATAAATTCCCTTTTCATCTATCAATTTAGTCGCCTTTTCCTGACGACCTTTTTTCTTCCAGTCTTCTTCGAAAAATTTAATTCCGTATTTCTCCGCCACCTGTAAACCAATCGGATTAATTATTTCTGCATATTTATTTCGTCCACTAGTAAGGCTAGTTGCGAGCCAATCAAAGTTATTTTTACTAGCATACTCGGCTGACTTGTCTAGGCGCATTTCAAAACACACTGGACATCTTTTTCCACCTTCTGGTTCGTCTTTATATTCCTCAGTTTTTTCAAACCATTCTTTTGGATTATATTCTTCTTCTATAAATTCTAAATTTAACTCTTTACACAACTTTATTACTTCCTGCTTGCGCTTGTCATATTCTGTCTCTGGGTGAATATTAGAATTACAAAAATGCACTGTCACATCAAATTCTTGTGAAAGCTCTTCAAATATTGCTACTGAACATGGTCCGCAGCAAACGTGTAAGAGTAATTTTTGCATACTATTTTTTCTTCTTATCTTTTTGTGCACCCATATACTCCAACCATCTAGTTAGTGCTTTTTTGAAATAATCTTTATTTTTTAATTGTTCTGGTAAATAATCCTGTTTTACTTCACCATCGATGTCAGGATTATATTTATAATTCTTACCATAGCCAATATTTTTCATAAATTTCGTTGGTGCATTTCGGAGATGGATTGGAACACCTAGCTCTGAAGTTTTTCTAGCATCCATAGCTGCTTCTTCATAAGCCCTATACAAAACATTGGATTTTTTTGACTTGGCACAATATACCACAGCTTGAGCCAAATGCACAGAGCACTCAGGATAGCCAATCTTATGACAAGCGTCGTAGGCAGCATTAGCCTGGATCATTGCCTCACTATTTGCCATACCTATGTCTTCTGAAGCAAATCGAAGCACTCGCCTAGCAATATATAATGGATCAGATCCACCCTCTAGCATTCTTGCAAGCCAGTATAGTGAAGCATTTGCGTCACTTCCTCGCATAGATTTATGCAAAGCTGAAATTAAATTATAAAACTCCTCACCTCTTTTATCGAATACCAAATGTGTTCGCTGTAATGCTTCCTTAATATCATCCGCAGTCAACAAAACTTTAGACTTTTGACTCCTAAACTTTGATTTGAAAGCCAGTTCCAATCCATTGATTGCACTCCTAGCATCTCCACCAGATAATCCTGCTAGCAATTCCTTCACTTCATCACTTATCTCAATTTTATAATTTCCCAATCCTCTGTCTTTATCATTTAAAATACTATCAATAATTTTCACAATATCTTTGACCTCTAAACTTTTTAAAATAAAAACTCGTGAGCGTGAAAGTAAAGCTCGGATTATCTCAAATGAAGGATTCTCAGTAGTAGCACCAATCAAAATTAACTTTCCTTTTTCTACATACGGAAGCAGTGCATCTTGCTGAGCCTTATTCCAACGGTGAATCTCATCAATGAACAAAATTGTTTTTTTGTTTTCATTATTCAAACGTTCTTCTGCTTCTAATACTACTTTTCTAAGATCAGCCTTTCCACTATTAACCCCTGATAAAACAGTAAAGTGTGAGTTGGTTTGCTTTGCTATAATATTTGCCAATGTAGTCTTCCCTACTCCTGGTGGACCCCAAAAGACTAACGACGACAAATCATCTTGCTCAATTAATTTGCGCAATATTTTACCTTTGCCTATTATTTCTTCTTGGCCAAAAAACTCGCCCAAAGAGCGAGGTCTCATCTTGTCTGCCAAAGGCTGTGTTTTTACTTGTTGTTGTACCATATTTTATGCAACTTGAACGCAATTTTTTCTTTCATCTTATGCCATTTTCCACTTTCCAAAATAATATCATCAATTTTTTTAGCTTTTTTTATCCATTTACGAACCACACTCTTCAAATTTTTTACTAGACGCTTATCTCGAATCTGAACATTTGCTTCGTAATTGTCATAAAAACTAGTTTGATCTAGATTACTACTTCCCACAATTGCCAAATCATCATCTACTATCATACCCTTGCCATGCATCATACCTGATGTCATATGAATTTTTACACCCATCTTTTTTAAGAGCGAAAACCAGCCATATATAGCATAATTTGCAACCCTCACATCACTACGAAAAGGAATAAGCAAATCAACTTTTACGCCACGTTTTCTGGCTTTCCACAAAGCATAAAGAAACTTTTTATCAGGAAAATAATAAGGGGAAAATAAAATAACCCTTTCTCTAGCTTTTAATAATGCTTCACTATATTTCTTTCTCATCTTAGAACTTTTTTCGCTGGCCTCACCATATATAAAATCAATCTTATCACTCTCTACTCTAAATTTGTATTTTAATAAATGTTTTACTTGTTTTTTGTCTCCACCACAAATAATATATTGCTTGGCAAAAGAACGCAGTAATGACCTTACAGCCTTACCTTTTAGCTCTACTTGAATATCAAGCCAATCTTCCATATTGCTTTGGATATTCACCCCACCAATAAATCCAATCTTTTCATCGACTATTAATATCTTACGATGATTGAGAGTAATGAATCTCTTCCAAAGACCTCGGTAGCGCAATTTTCTCTCGCTAAATAATTTTACATCCACACCCGCTTTTTTTAGACTCGCTATTCTCTTTCGAGATAATCCAAAACTACCCCAATAGTCAACGATTAGCTTTACATCCAAACCCTCGCCTGCTTTCTTCTCAAGCAAGTCAAAAAACGGCTTCCCAGCCTCATCATCCACAAAGATATACAATTCCCAATAAATTGACTCAGTGGCACCCAAAATAGCCCTATGCATAGCATCCCAGGCCTGTTTGGAGGTAGAATAGATTTTATAATCTGACAATCTCATAATTTTATTCACTGTCATCCCGACCGTAGTGGAGGGATCCCTTTTGTATGGTGATTATTTTATATTATTAAATGCGAAGTCCGAGACACTAAAAGAGATTCCTCGGCTTCGCTCGGAATGACAATTGAAATACATAACATCCCAGGCTTGTTTGGAGGTGGGATAGATTTTGTAATCCGAAAGTCTCATATATATCAATATATAACAAAAAACCGCTTTAATCAAGCGGTTCCTTATTTTTACTATTTTACAACCGTTCCCTTAAACTTCTTCCCACTTATTACCTTCTCCACCTCTTTCAAACTAGTTCCTTTTAAAATACTCACTTTCAGCCCCAACTTTTCTGCTAGAGCACTGGCCATTGGATCAAATGGAACGTTTTTGCCAGGTACCCATTTGTAACCAACAACATCTTTTCTAAAATCTTTCCAATTTGTTTCTTCAATCTTTTTGGCATTTTTATATTTGTTTGGATCTTTGTCATAAACGTATTCTATGTTGGACAAGTTTATAACTTCCTTGGCTCCGTATGTCTTGGCAAGTAATACTGCGTCTTTGTCAGAGGAACATCCTGGTTTCAAAGCGCCTGCAATTATGATTGATTTGTTTGTCTTTACTTTTTTATTTGGATCAAGAACTATTTCTTTATAAGCATGATCCTTGAACATGTATTTTACAAACTGAGCATTAAACGTAATTGAATGGATTCCAATCCAATCCAAATCATCATTACTAAGCTTACTCACTTTACCAGCAGCCTGCTGATAGTTACGGCAAGTTGCTCCACCACCAATAACCAAAATAAACTTATCACCTTTTTTTACTTGTCTTAAAATCAAAGCCTTAAACTTTTTTAGAAAATTTATATCAAAACCAGTCTTTGGAATAACAATTGATCCACCAACGGAAATTATTTTATAATTATTTTTCATAATAATAAAGCAGATTAAGTATTAAGCAGAGTAAGCAGATTAAGTATTTTAGTTTGTAAGCTTATTCTGCTTACTATACTTATCCTGCTTACAACTGTTCTATTTTTTTAATAAACCAGATACGATCCAACTCACTACACTCAAAATTAAAGCACCCCAAAATGCTGGCATAAATCCTGCAACATCAAAACCTTTTATAAAACTTGCCACAAACCAAAATAATAGTGCATTAATTACAAAAGTAAACAAACCTAAGGTTAATATATTTACTGGCAAAGTCAGAATTACTAAAATCGGCTTAAGAACTGCGTTAACTAGACCCAAAACAAAAGCGGTAATAAGTGCTGCGTACCAACCAGAGACTTCCATACCTGGTAGATAGTACGCTAGCAAAAGCAGTGTACCGGCATTTATCACCCAACGAGTTAATAATTTCATATATTTTATTTAGTAGTGATAGTAGTATTCTAACAAAAAATTTAATTAATTACAACCTCAATCTCTTCTCCCACTTCGACTGATATATCACCTTGTAGATCAGTGCGCCACACAGTACTGGATACTCGTTCAAGACGCTTCAAAATCCGCCTAGAAGGATGGCCGAAATTATTTCCCAACCCACATGATACCACTGTATCAAACGGCGTAGAGACATCAACAAAATCTTGGACTGATGATCCTCCACTACCATGGTGTCCAGCCTTTAATAAATCTGTATCTAGTTGATCACCATAAATACTGAGCAAATATTCTTCTAATTCTGCTTCGGCATCAGCCATCATGAGGATTTCATTTCCCTCGTGTTCAAGCTCAAAAATAATTGAAGTGTTATTGCCATTAGTTTCTTTGTCTAAACCAGGAATTTTTGGATCATCAGCAATAGAATGATCTGGATATAAAAAATGTAAAGTAGTACTAGCGATCTCCCAAACGTCTTCTCTGTCTATTTCAATATAATTTGCTTGGCTCTCCTGAACTGCCTGCCACCAAGAATTCCACATCTCATCATAATCTTTTATCAGACCATTATAAATTATATTTTTTACTTCAAAACGATTTAAAACTTCTTCACACCCACCATAATGATCCAAATCTGGATGCGTGATAAGTAAATAATCAATATCATGATCCCAATACTCCATCACTCGCCCTAGAGCCTCTATTACTCGCCCATCAATTGCACAATCCACGAGCATCTGTTGACCATCGGTAAATTCAATAAACGTTGCGTCACCCTGCCCGACATCTAGAAAAGTTATTTTTAATTTAGCATCTTCGAGACTTTCCAAAGTTGGATTTATACCTGTTTTTACCTCATCTTTTTTTAGAAAAAAAAGCAGACCTAACACAACTAATAGTAATATAAAAATAATAGTAATTGCTTTTTGCATAAATTACTTACTAGCCAAAACAATCTGATTCACCCAAGTTTCTCCCTCTCTGACAAACTCTTCTTTTTCAATTCCAAAAGCTAAATTCTCTAGCTCCTCAATTACTTTTTCTGGTTTGTGATAGTATGAATCAATTTCGACCAGACCTTCCTTTGTCTTTACGGCTGGAGCTTTGCGCTGATTGATATTAGTTACAAGGAATAATCCACCTGGTCTTAAAACTCGATAGGCTTCATCAAAAAATATTTTTAAATCCTTCAAATGCACTATTAAGAAAGTTGCAATTACAATATCAAAACTTTCATCTGGAAAATCTAAGTTCTCAACATCACCAATTGCTTTTTTAATTTTAACATTTTTTATTTTCTTGAGTATCTCTTCTGCTACATCCAGGGCTGTCACTTCCGCCCCCTTTTCGGCCAATCTAAGTGATAGTCGCCCTGCCCCAGCACCAGCATCTAATACAGCTTTACCACTTAGATCACCTAGCAAAGATAAGACTCTATCTTTTTCAAAACTATCCCAATATTTTGATTTCTTATTATAGTAATCAGCTGTAAGGTTATATCCTTCTTTTGAATCTAAAATTTTTATTTTTGGCATATTAGTTTTTTATTTTTCTCGTCATTGCGAGGAGGAGGTACGACGACGCGGCAATCTCATTGAACTAGCAACGTAGATAACCCACTGGAATTACTTCGTCATGTATTCTCATTCCTCGCAATAACGGTGTTATTTTTCTTATAAATCCAATAAAACATTGTTAAATACAACAATACCATTACAACTACACCAATCTGCAGATCTACGGCAGCAAATTTCAGTCCAGCAAACCATTTTACCACCACTGTTATATATTGTAACCCAACCCAGGCTATCCATGCAACTAGCTCACCAAGTGGAAAAAGTATAAAGCTAAATATAACAGAAACAAAACCTAAAAGCATTATAAGCGGTATGATCCACAAAATCAAGACATTGACTATTGGTGCTACAATTGATAGCCGACCAAACTGAAATAGTATAAGAGGTAAAGTAGATATAATTGCCGCCAAAGTGGATATAATACTTTCCCTAATTCCCAACACTTCTGGAACATGTACGAACCAATCTCGAATAAGTGGCGTGAGATATACGAGTCCCAAAGTAGCAATAAAAGATAGCTGAAAACCTGCATCCCAAATCAAAATTAAAGGATTGTGGATTGTCATAACCACAGCTGTGAGAACCATTACATTTCCCACATTTGATGTCCTCCCCATTTGTTTGGCTAGCAAGACTATAACACCCATAATTCCAGCTCGAACGACCGAAGCACTAGCCCCAGCAAAAAGAACAAACAAAATAATTCCAACTGTAATAAACCAAAAAGCTTTTTTGCGCGGGATAAGCAAGTGAACACAAATTGTGATCAATACCGTTGCGATAATACTAATATTATATCCAGATATTGCAACAATATGTGTGACACCTGTTCGGCTAAATAGCTCATTCAATTCTCCCAAGCCACCACGATAACCATAAAGCAGGCCTGCCATAAAACTGGCATTTGGCTCGTGCCAAAGCTTGTTTATCCTACTAGCCACAACTTGTTTCAAACTAAAAATACCACGAAACAAAAAATTACCTTCGCCATCCCCTATTTTTTCGATCTTTGCTCCCTGACAAATTGCAAATACCTTGTACCTGGCCAAATACATATCATAACGAAAATCCTCTATTGTCTCTGGTTTTTCTAATTCACATTTTAATTTTAATTTATCACCATAATTATATCGTGGATATAGATTTTGTTTTAGATATATTTTTCCTTGAATATTTTGTTTTGTAGACGCAAAATTTTGCGTCTCTACAATATATCTGACCCCGTCCATTCTTACATCTGGTTCGGCACTTACATATCCTATTAATTCTATTTTTTGTTCTGTATAATTATTAACATGATTTTGGCTAATTGGAAACGCCAGTAAATATCTTCCAACACCTAACACAGCTAACAGAAAACAAATTATAATAAATCTTTTATTTTTATCAGACCAGTAAATAATCAAAAATGTAGCAGCGATAAATAATGCTAAATACAAATAAATAAAATCGAATTTTAATTCCAATAGTGATGTAATAGCCACGCCCAAAATAAAACAAAAACAAAACGTCAAAAACGTCTTGCTTTTTGATTGTGTTATTTTCTTTATCATATCCTCCTTGATAAAAGATTGATGGCACGCCAATTTCCACAATACCCACAATCAACCACAATTATAATTGTGGTAAATTTTGGTAATTATGGTGATTGGCGTTCTATTTTTACACAACTATAGATACCAACTTACCCTTAACATAAATAACCTTCTTTGGTTCTTTTCCTTCTAGCCACTTCACTACGTTTTCAATTTCTAGAGCTTGTTTTTTTGCATCGTCTTCTGAAATATCTGCCGACACTGTCATATCGCCACGAAGCTTTCCGTTTATTTGTACAACTATGGTTAGTTCATCATCTTTTACAAGATTCTCATCATACTCTGGCCACGACTGTATACAAATAGAATCTTTGTGACCCAGAATACTCCAAAGTTCCTCTGCCATATGTGGTGCAAATGGAGTCAAAAGACGAAGTAATAAGCTATAAGTTGCAAGCTGTAAGCTTTCTTCTTTGTTCATCTCATTAACTATCTTCATCATCTCTGCGATGGCCGTATTAAACCCTAATGTTTCCAAATCTTCACTGGCTTTCTTTATTACTTTATGTGTCAATTTTTCAATCCTCTCATCTTCTTTTTTTTCATCCCCTACTTTTTCCTGAAGTTTCCATACTTTATCCAAAAACCTTCTCACACCCTTCACACCATTCTCATTCCACGGCTTATCATCTTCCAAAGGCCCTATAAACATCTCATACATTCTCATAGTATCAGCACCATACTGATTTACTACATCTGTAGGATTTATAGTATTGCCCCAACGCTTACTCATCTTTCGATTGTCTGGTCCGAGAATTAATCCCTGATGACGATGGACTTTGAATGGTTCATCAAAATCAATATACCCAGCATCAAATAAGACTTTGGTAAAAAACCTTGAGTACAATAAGTGTCCATTGACATGTTCTGGTCCACCCAGATAAAAATCAACTGGCATCCATTTTTTCAAAGCTTCTGGACTGGCAAATGCACTATCATTTTTTGGATCAAGATAGCGGAAAAAATACCAAGACGAACACATGAATGTATCAAGTGTGTCTGGTTCGTATTTCCAACCTTTTCCGTATTTTTTCTCAGCCCTCTCTTGAAATTCTTTAGAGTAATTCAAAGGTGATTCTCCTGTTGGCTTGAAGTCAACGTCTTCTGGAAGTAAAATTGGTAAATCTTCTTCAGGCACTGGCTTCATCTCTCCCTCTTCATTCTGCAACATCGGAATCGGTGCTCCCCAAAATCTCTGACGAGAGACAGACCAATCACGAAGTTTGTATTGAACTTTTCCTTTTCCAATATTTTTTTCTTCTAGCCATTTGATTATTTTTGTTTTGGCTTCATTAATACGCAAACCATCCAAAAATCCCGAATTAAAATGTACACCATCCCCCTCATAACAAACTTCCAAATTCTGTACCTTTTTCCATTCATTTTCATCATCAGGCTTGATAGTTACAAGTAACGGAATATTATATTTTTTAGCAAACTCAAAATCTCTTTCATCATGCGCATCAGCAAACACAGCACCAGTTCCATAACTTGCCAAAACAAAATCAGCAATATAAATTGGAATTTCTTCGTTATTTGCCGGATTAATTGCTTTTACACCCTTTAATTCTACTCCGATTTTTTCTTTATCAATTTGGCGAGCAAGTTCAGTCTTTTTGCTTGTAGCTTCAATATATTTTTTCACTTCATCCCAATTTTGGATCCGATCTTTCAAATCCTGAACATACTGCCCCTCTGGAGCAAGTACTATATAAGTCGCACCGAATAATGTATCAGGTCTGGTGGTAAACACCTCAATTTTAAATTCAGAATTCAGAATTTTAAATTCAACCGACGCACCCTCACTTCTTCCAATCCAATCTCTCTGACGCTTCTTAGTCTCTTCTGGCCAATCGATTTTGTCTAGACCTTCCAAAAGTCTATCAGCATACTCTGTAACTTTGATATACCACTGTTCCATGTCTTTTTGGATAATCTGTGTGTCACAGCGCTCGCAGTACCCCTCTGAAGTCACCTGATCGTTAGCAAGAACAGTCTTACAACTCTTGCACCAATTTACAGCTTGTTTTTTGCGATAGACCAATCCGCGTTTATAAAATAACAAGAAAAACCACTGGGTCCATTTGTAATAGTCTGAATTATGAGCTCCGACTTCCTTATCCCAGTCAACAGAGATACCAAGTGATTTTATTTGCTCACGAAAGTTATCAATTGCTTTGTCGGTACTAATCTTGGGATGGACATTATTCTTTATAGCATAATTTTCTGCTGGCAAACCAAAGCTATCCCAGCCAATCGCTTGTAAGACCTTCTTACCTTTCATGCGCTGATAACGAGCATAGATATCACAAGCTGAATATACCTCGGCATGACCAACATGAAGACCACTACCAGATGGATATGGCAGTTGTGGCAAAATATAATATTTATTTGTCTTAGTAACTTCCTCGGGAGTTTTGAAAAGTTTTTTCTTTTCCCAATATTTCTGCCACTTAGCTTCACCCTTATTTTCTAAAAATTCTTTATAAGTTTTCATAAATTAAAATAATTCTAATAATTTTTTATGTAATTTTGGATTTGCAACTACTATATCCATCTTGCCTTTTTCCCATTTTTCACCAGCACAATCAGTCCAAACAGCACCAGCCTCTGTAGCAATAACAGATGGCGCTAAGTAATCATGATACAGTCCACTATTTTTTACCAAAACATCAATCCTCCCAGCTGCCAAATAACAAGCTTCTAGCATAGTACCATGGTTACTAATCCAATGACCATTTTCACCCATCAAATTTTTATAAAACACCAAAAACTCTTGAAACTTTTTTGGTGAGTATGGAGAATTTTCATCCACTATTCCGTTGGAAAAAACAGTAAAAGCGTGCTTCACAGTCTCGTGATTACTTACGCTTATTTTATTACCATTACAGTGTGCCCCTTTATCTTTTTGGGCAAAAAACAATTCATCATTTATTGCGTCATATATCACACCAATATATGCCTCACCATTTTTTGTAAGACCTATCATAGTGCACCAGGCCGCAATATGCTTGGCAAAGTTCCTAGTACCATCAATTGGATCTATTACCCAAACATATTCCGCATCTTCATTTACAATCTCATCTTCTTCCTCGGAAATTATTCCATGATCTGGATATTTTTCCTTAATTTTTTTTATTATAAAATCACTAACAGCTATATCTGCATCAGTTACCAGATCATCTGGGCTAGACTTAAAACGATGGCTTATCCCCTCTTTATAGTAGCTCAAAGCCAAACTACCCGCCTCCTTGGCTAGTTCTTTTGCAAATCCTAACATATAACCTATTTTAGCGAATTACAGGTAAAAATGCAAGTTATATTTGACTGATTAAATTAATTATGGTTTAATATGCCAAACTCACAAGAGGTCAAAGGTGATCGAACTAATTTTTGTAGAGATAATGGTACCTTCTGCTAAAGTTGCTATTATTTTCTGTCTCGTTGTCTCAGGAATCTTTTACATCATTATGAGAGGTATGAAATGACTAAAAATATTTTGCCGTGCTTGATAGCACCAATGCTCCTGATTCTAAGCTACATCCTCTACTCCCAATACCCCCCGCTAGACCAACTCCCTACAGGCCTCTGCAACGCTCTTTCTCTAATTCTTGTTTTTTTGGCAATAATTATCAGCTTCATCATCAAAATGATGAGAGCCGTTGATTGGTGGCAAAAACTACCACCAGAAGACAAGATGAAGCCCACCCCTGGGGAGTAGCTTGCTATTCCTCACCCCCGCTTAGTTTATTTATTTAAATAAATTGAGCGAAACAAAAAACCATCCAATTTATTTTGAATGGTTTTTTGTTTTAAATTCTACAAACAATATATCGCTACCCCTTAATCTAATTTTATAGTTAATATTTAGATTTCCGTCTTCTCTGCCACCCTCTCAACCGCCTTTACAAAAGCTGCAGTACGCATATCAATACTATATTTTTCTTTAGTTTCCCAAACTTCGTCAAAAGCATTTACCATAATCTTTTCTAGCTTCTCCAATACATCTTCTTCGCTCCAGTGCTCACCTTTTACATTTTGGTCCCATTCAAAGTACGATACAGTCACACCGCCAGCATTGGCTAATACATCTGGCACCACTACCACACCTTTTTCTTTCAAAATTTCATCAGCTTCTGGTGTAGTTGGACCATTAGCAAGCTCTACTACTGCTTTTGCCTTAATATTTTGCGCATTTTCTTTTGTAATTACATTTTCCAAAGCAGCTGGCACTAATATATCTACATCAAGCTCTAAAATTTCTTCATTTGAAATATTTTCAGTTCCCTCAAAATCAATTACTGAACGAGTGATAGCTTTGTGTTCATTTAATTTTTCAATGTTTAAACCCTCTGTATTTTTGATTCCACCTTTTGAATCCGACACAGATACTACTTTATAACCCTTTTCATCCAAAATTTTTGCCATAAAACTACCAGCATTACCATAGCCCTGTACTGCAACAGTGGTTTGAGATGGCTCAAGACTCATCTTCTTGGCAAGTTCTAGTACACAATATACTCCGCCCTGAGCAGTGGAATAACCTCTAGCTTCTGAACCACCTTGATCAAGCGGTTTACCAGTAATAACACCTGGGTCTTCGTGCCCAACCAACTTTTCGTATTCATTACGCATCCAAGACATGATCTGTGGTGTGGTATATACATCTGGTGCTGGAACATCTTTATCAGAACCAATATTGCGCCAGACTTTCTGAACATAACCACGAGATAGTCTCTCTATTTCTCCTTCTGATAATTCTTTTGGATTTACAATTATTCCACCCTTTCCCCCACCCATTGGTATGTTAACAGTTGCGCACTTTACCATCATCCAAAATGACAAAGCTTTTACTTCATCCAATGTCACATTTGGGTGATAACGAATCCCGCCTTTGTAAGGTCCTAGAGCATTATTAAACTGTGATCTATAACCTGTGAAGACTTTAACCTCACCACTGTCCATTTTTACAGGAATAGAGAGTGTTAAAACTCGCTCAGGACGCTTCAAAACTTCGTGAACAGCTTTGTCCAGATTAATTATCTTTGCAGCCTTGTCCAACTGCTCCATGGCATTTTCGAAAGGATTGTTCATAGTTATTTAGGTGTTAGGTTGATTAGGTAATTAGGTTTTAGATGTATATTTTACACCTTGAAGAAAAAATGGTCAAATGATGAACAAAATAGTTAGCAAGTTAACAAGTGCTCAAGTGTGCAAATTATAAATAAAACATCTAAACATTTACTTGTTAACTTGAGCACCTGCCAATTTGTATACAAAACACCACGACATAAGCCGAGGTGTTTATATATTTAAATGTTTAGGTCGTAGACCGTATGGTTAGATATGCTTATCCACCATCTCTTTCAACTTATCCTTTTGTACTCCACCAACCATCTGATCCACTACTTCACCGCCTTTGAAAACTAGAAATGTTGGAATACTCATTACTTTGTACTCTCCAGCTGAAGCTTGGTTTTCGTCTACATTAAGTTTTGCTACTTTTATTTTTCCTTCATATTCACTAGCTAGCTCGTCTACCAATGGACCCATCATCTGACAAGGACCACACCATGGTGCCCAAAAATCTACTAAAACTGGTTTATCTGATTTCAAAACTTCGGCTTCGAAGTTGCTGTCGTCTAAAATTATTTCGGACATATTTTTATAAGGATTAAAGATTAAGGAATATTTTTTTAAGCGGCTAGTGGTAATTGTTCTTCCTCATCACTGGCAGATTCTTCTGGTTTTTTATGAAGCTCTGTTACATTTGTTTGCTCTTCTTCCTCAGGAGAATCAACCGCTTCTGCTCCGCCCTCGACACCATACAAAAAATTAACTTCTACTTGCTTGGTTTCTCCACCTGGTGTAGTAGCTGACACTATATACGAAAAACCCTCATCTCCTAAAAAGTCACTAGTATATGGATTTATATCAAATTTCGTACCCGCACCTACTGAGGTTTTTATAGATTCCGCCAATATGCCCCTCATTACTTCAGCTCCTGAAGGTGCAATAATAAAATTTCTAGCTAATTTTCCTTTTTCTGGTTGAGATTTAGTTGATTTTTTTTCAAAACGACCATCATGCATTATTATGTTTCTAGCCTCAAACACTTCCCCCCCACACTTTAGATTAAATTTCATAATAGCCAGATCCAAGAGCCCTTCCAAACTTTGTTCTGTTATTTCTTCTTCTGCTAATTCTTGAGCAACTGTTGGGTCTTCCATTTTTTCAGCAGCCTCCATTGCAACTTTTTCTGTTCTATTATCAAGGTCTACATTTACTTTTTGTAAAAAATCAGGTGTTGTAACTAGTCCATACTCTGCCTGACCAATTTTTTGACCACTTTCATTAGTAAGATCAATTGTATTAGCCCCAACTTCTTTTCTTACAGGTTTCAGCTTACCAACCTTACTTTCAGTTTTTGGTTTAATTCTTTCTTTTTCATTATTAAAATCAAACACTTCGGCCATCTGTTCTTGTTTTTTTTCTTTCTCAGGCATATAAAAAAATGTATATTAAAGCTATGTTTACTGTTCAAAAACTATTTTCTTTGCTTTGCTTTCCTCACGATAAAATTCTAATAAATCACCCTCTTCAATTTTTTCTTTTCCTTCATATCTTACACCGCACTCTGTACCAGCTGGTACTTCATTCATGTTTTGCTGACCGACTTGGCACTTGGACACTGTACCGACTTCCACAAGCTCGCCTTTTCGCTTCACTCGCACTCTTACACCAGCAGTGATCTTACCCTCGGTAACACGTCCACCAACTGTCATCGCTTTTTTATCAGTCCTAAATATTGCAATGATTTTTAGTCTTCCTAATTCTGTAATAATTTTTTCAGTTGATAGTAATTTTTCAAGTTCTTCCTTTGCCCAATTTATTAAATCATAAATTATCTCATAACGCAAAAACTGGATATCTTTTTCACGCATAGTCTCTTCGGCACTTGGAGTAGGATTTACTTTAAAACCAATTACAGTAGCGCCACTAGCCTCAGCTTTTGCAACATCGTCTTCTGTAATATTCCCAAGACCCTTTCCAACGATTTGCACACCGACTTCGTCATGTTTTAGTTTTTCGAGTGAACCAATAATTGCTTCGAGGGATCCCAAAACATCAGTCTTAACAACTAAATCCAAAGTCTTTTTCTTATTTTCATCTTCTTCATCCTCATTTTTTATCAATGAAACATGCTTTTCTGCACCAGTCTGCTCTGTCTTTTTTTGTTTTATGTTAATTTTTTGAGAAACACCAGCTTTACCAATATCCATGACATCTCCCACTTCTGGAGCCACCTTAAAACCAATAATCTGAACTGGCACTGATGGGCCGGCCTCTTCTACATTTTCTGCTTTGTAATCTTTCATGGCTCTTACTTTGCCATAAATTTCATTGTTAACAACAAGAGGATCATTTTTCTTTAGTGTTCCTGATTGTACCAAAACTGTAGCTACTGGACCCATGCCTTTGTCAACATGAGACTCAATCACAGTACCGGCTGCTGGAGCGCCTGCATCAGCCTTAATTTTATCAGCATTCATATCAGCAACCAGAAGTAACACGTCTAGCAATTTATCAATATTTTGTTCTTGTTTGGCAGATATCTCTACCATCGGCACATCTCCACCATACTCTTCGCATAAAATATTGTGTTGAGATAATTCTGTCTTTACGCGCTGTGGATCAGCACCCTCTCTATCAATTTTATTAATTGCAACCACAAAAGGAAGTTTGGCGGCTCTGATAATTTCAATAACTTCTACGGTCTGAGGCTTCACACCATCGTCAGCTGCCACAATCATAATAGCAATATCAGCAACCTTGGCACCACGAGATCTCATCACAGTAAAAGCTTCGTGTCCTGGAGTGTCAATAAAAGTAAGCAATCTCTCATCATTAGTCTTTGGATCTTTCCAAATGGTTTGATAAGCACCAATATGCTGAGTAATACCACCAGATTCAGTATCAATTACATTTGTTTTTCTAATAGCATCAAGCAAACGCGTCTTACCATGGTCCACATGCCCCATTACAACAAAAACAGGCGGACGATCTTCTCCAGCTTCAGTACCTGCCAATGCTTCTTCTAGTGCTTGTTCTTTGGCAGCTTCTTTTTCTTCGTCCACTTCTCCACCCTCTTCTTTTTGTGGGGTGAAGCCTAGCTCTTCTGCCATAATAGCAGCAGTGTCATAATCAATATTTTGGTTTTGATTTGCCAGAATTCCGTTTTTCATTAGCTCGGTAATCACCTGAGTGACTGACAAATTTAATCGACCTGCAAAATCCTTCACAGTAATAAGATCGGGCAAAATAACCGTCTCACCGCTTTCCTTTCGGAGTTCTTTTTCTTTTTGCTTATTCTCTTCTGCTTCCTTACGCTTCTTCTCATCCAATTCTTTTCTAATATGACGCCAACGACGCATAATCTTATCAGCCACCTTGTTGTCAATTTTTATAGCCTTTGCACCAATATCAAAACCATACTGAGGAAGTATCTCCAGCATTTCTTTGGTGTTGACTCTAAGTTTTCGGGCTAGTTCTGTTACATTCATCTAAAAAAAGCTTAAAATGCCTGAGAAGCCAAAAAGGCTTAGAAGGCTAAGTAGTGATAAGATTATACTACACAAGATAAAAAAAGTCAATCTGTATACAACAAAACCACCTAACTAAGGCGGTTTTATCACATTTTATCCATTTTATACTATATAAAATACTTCTTCTCAATCTCCCCCACCCTATCGTCCACTTCTTCCACTTTCAAAGGAGATGTCTCACCTGATTTTTCAATAAGCTCTATAACTGTTTTTAGCACATGTTTCATACCAGGAATAATATGTTTTTCTCGATCTTCTGCATAAGAAAAACGAATATAACCAATACCACCATCACCAAAGTCCCGTCCAGCCAAAGTGGCCACTCCTCTATCTGTCAACAACCATTTACTAAATTCTTTTTCATTTTTTAAATTCAAATCATTTTTTACATAAGACAATTCTAATACCTTTTCAAAATTTGGAAACAAGTAAAAAGCGCCTTGAGCCTCATTTGGGACAACATAAGGTTGTAGTAATTTAAAACAGTTTTCTACAAACTTACCTTTTTTTTCATATTCCACAAAGTCAGCTTCGATAATTGGTTTTATTTTCTCAGCCACTGATTCATATTTGAAACCGTCCAATTCCACATCACCAAAAATAGTTCCTGCCACAATCTGATTGAACCTAGTTACACAAGTATATTTATTAATGGCAAACTTTCCAAAAATTTCAATTACCCATTCTGGTGCTATAATAAAACCCATACGCCAACCAGTCATAGCAAAGTTTTTTGAAAAACCATTTAGATTAATTGTATAATCCTGCATTCCAGGAATTGACAAGAAACTAAAATGTTCACGACCGTCAAAAATAATTCTATCATAAATATCATCAAACAAAACCATAAACTTATACTTCTTTACCAACTGAGCAATACGCTCTAACATATCTTTGCCAAAGACCATACCAGTTGGATTTTGTGGAGTATTAACAACCAAAAGTTTTACCCCAGTATTTTCTTCCAAGATCTTTTCAAAATCTTCCACTTTGAATTCAAAACCACCATCATCTTTGCGCACAAACCAAGGAATAAAATTATCCTGACTATAAAATCTTCCCAGGGACTCATAAATTGGATAACCTGGACTAGTGCCGATTACTTTGTCGCCTGGTTTTACCAATGCCTGAATAGCCATCTCAATGGCTGGCTTACCGCCGGGCTGTAGCATTACATTTTCTTTCTTAATTTCTATACCCCTAGTCTCTGTCCAGTGCTTTGCTATGTTTTCTCTTACTTGAGGATACCCTGCAAAATGACCGTACTTGGTTTGTTTGTCTTGCAAAGCTTTTATTGCAACATCGATAATTGGCTGAGGTGTCTTTGGGCCAGTATCACCCACATGAAATTTAAAAATCTGTGGAAATTTTCCAGACTTTTCTACTTCCGATACTAGTACGCCAAAATCAAACGCTGTCTCAGTACCTAGTAAAACTAAATCTGGATTTATTTCTATACCTTCTGATGGTATTAGATTTTTTTCTTTTAGAAATTTTGGTAGTTCTTGGGACATAAATTTTTATCGCTGTCATCCCGAGCGACCCACAGGGAGCCGAGGGATCTCTTTAAATATTAATTAAAACTTTTTAATTTTTCTTTTGTTAGTAGAAAACCAATTATGTGTAGATCTTTCCATTTTATATGTCAGGGTTGTATCAACTATTTTATTACAAAACTTGGCTTAATAATTTTTTCGATTTCATTTTCATAAATAGTATTCAACTTATCACATTTGTAATCTGTATATTCTTGTGAATCTTCCTCGACAAAAGAACACGGTACAGGCATCGTAGTTCCTGTATAATAGTAAATAAACTCATCTGATTCACCCAATGCAAGACGAGGAGCATCTTCATACATGGTTCCCTTTATACTAATATCAGCGACTACTACATAAAAATATCTATCAACATCATTTTTTGCCTGCAAATAAAAGGATTCGAAAACTTTTTCATCTCCTTTATCACCCATATCCTTGTCAATTCTTTCAATACCACCCCAACTATCAGGAAAAGTAACTGAAAAACTGTATTGATCACTACTATAAACATTATTAGTCAAATCATTTTTTTCTTCTGTGTTATTGCTAAAATTACATCCTGACAAAATCAAAGTTGTAGTAAAGATAATTGAAATTATAAATATTTTTTTCATATTTTTTTAATTAATTGCTTTATTAATTTTATTATTTATTAATATATTTTCTCCTTATCTCAAGTTATTTTAATTTCTAAAAGAATCCCTCGACTACGCTCGGGATGACATTGTGGATAGTATTTTTCCTTTGATATCTTCACTCGTCAATTTAGCCAACTCATATACCTCATCTACACTACCAGATTTCAAATAATTATCAATAGACAAAGAACGTTCCTCATGATCAGATGGTAACATGAACGGATATAAGAAACCTTTCCAACCTGCGTGGATACAAACTGATCGTCCACGATCTTCTTCTGAAAATATTGCATTAGCTTTTTCTGGATTTGTCTCACGCAATTCTTCGAATAATTCTGGTGAAGTAACTGCCACAATCTTTATGTCCAAACCTTGGGCTTCTAATTCTGGTATAGTTTCTATAGTATTTAACAATACCTGAACCCCAGAAATAACTAAGGTCTTTTTCTTACCGCCATTTTCTTTAAAATTTCTAAATATATAAGCGCCACTTACTGCTTCTTTGGCTTCTGGCACACCCGTGTCACCACCACGCTCAAATACCACAGTGTCAGGCCTAGCAACTGACAAAGCAATTGGTTCACCTTTTTTAAATGCATGAAACAACATTTCAATAGTTTCATTGGCATCCATTGGCTTGTAAACTTTTATACCAGGATAAGCATTGAACATACTCATCCAATAAAGACCTTGGTGTGTTGGTCCATCTTCGCCAGTCTCTGGACCATCATGAGCTGCGAGCATAATAAAAAATCCTTTCATCTCTGGATATAAGTGATTTCCAATTAAACTCAATCGCACACAATTACTCATCATAGAAGTAAACACGGCATAAGATGAAAAGACTGACACTGGTGCAAATCCACCAGGCAAGCGATCCATAGTCAAAGCTGTACTCATCATTGCCATATTTTGCTCTGCAATACCAAAACGAATTCCACGACCATAAGGATTTTTGCGATTAATATCTCCATAGATATCCTCGGCCTTTTGTGTAAGAATTGATTTGCTCAGATCCCCTGTCCCAGCCCAGAAAAAAGCGGTTTGCTTCATTAGCCATTCAAAAAATGCTTGAGTGGCTTTTCTTGTGGCCAGTTTTGAACCCTGTTCAAATTTTAATTCATCTGGCAATTCATCTGGACGAGTAATTGTCATTGGATTAGTAAGAGGTCTATCACCAATTTTACTTTTCATTAATTCCAAATTTTCTTCTTCGCTCTTGATATTATTTTTTGCTACTTCCAAACGTTCGGAAATATAAGTTGCCAATTCTGGAGTTAGACTTTCTAAAACTTTTTCAATATCAGCCGACACATCACCAGTCACCTCAAATCCAATCTCCTTCATTATTTCTATATAATCTTCTGTCTTGGCTGGTGCACCATGAGAGGCAGCAGAATTTTCATTTGCACCATAGTGCTTACCTTTTATAGAGTGTGCTATTACTACAGTTGGGCTTCCATTACCCATTCCTTGTTTAGCTTTGCGATAAGCATAAGTTAATTCTAAGACATTATGTCCATCCACTTCTATTACATTCCATCCCATGCCGAGCCAATGATTGATATATGGAGTAATTACCACCTCATCAATATCGCCATCAATTCCAAAGTGGTTGTAATCAAGTGTTACAATCATATTGTCAGCTCCGACAGTATTCAAGACATTACGAGCTTCATATGTCATACCCTCTTCACTCTCAGCGTCACCCATAAACACCCAAACTTTGGTATCAAGACCAGATGACTTGTGCGCAATAGCCATACCACCAGCCGATGGCATGCCATGACCAGATGGACCAGTCGCTACATCTGAAAGTGGATAGTAATTTTCAATATGACCTTGTGGGCCATCATGCTTTCTAAATTTTGTTAAATCCTGTGGCATCACAGCTCGTAATTTTTCTGCATCAAATTCCTTACCACTTCTTTTTAAACTTTCGTACATCAAAGCTAAGCCACCATAAAGTCCTGGTGAACAATGTCCAGCTGACCAGACTACACGATCGCGTCCAGTATTTTTTGGATTGAGAGCATCAAAGGCCATGGCTCCACCCAAAACCTTTGCCAAAAACATTTCTGTCTTTCCAGAAGAACCACCTGGATGACCTGAGTGAACTGATTCTAGTGCACAAAACATAAGACCGCGCATAATACGCGCAGCTTCATTCATTTTTTCAATATCAATTCCATCTAAGTTTTCCAAATCCAAATCTTGTAACTTTAGATATTTTCCACCAACCGCTTGCTGTTTAAATCTTTCTGGCTGATCTTGTTTCAATTTATTTAACCCCTCTTCACTCAAAATATTATATGTCATAGTTTTGTATGATGATGTATGATAAATTATAGAATTAGTGCTTTTATTTTATCAAATATGGGAAAAGTGTGCAAGAGGGAGAAAAAGGAGTAAGGAGTAAATTCCCCTCTTGAGAGGGGATGAAAAACAAAAACAGCCAAAATTGGCTGTCTTTGTAACTGTCCCGACCGATGATCTGATGAAACAGCCACGGGTCGGGGACCCTCCTTCTTTTTGGGGCAACTATCCATCGCCCCAGATTTCAGCAGAAGTAAAATTCCGCTCGTCCGCCACCCCGAGAGACAAGCCATCAATCCTAATACCACCATCAGGACCGAAGGTAAGACCCTCATTCCGAGCCTCAAAGTCTCGCCTCATCGAGTCAGTGGGGAAGCTCTTCCCCATTGTTTTCAAGTCGGGAGATCTTCCCCGACTTCTGCTTCTTTTAGTTTTTTTCGCCATCTCTTCTCCTTCCTGTGGCAGTTAAACAATTATGTAAACTATACAACAAAAAGCCCCTCTTGTCAAGGGCTAAAGACAAAAAAACGCCTTATTTAAGCGCTTTTTGAAGAATTTTATTTGTTACTATATCTTGTATTATAGCACATTTTAGCACTTTTGTCAACCTCGCACCATTTTAAGGCTTGATTGAACTCAGTATTAAAATAGTGCGGGGTCAAGTATCTCCCCTACTATCTTACTTCTTTTTTCTTCCTAAAACAATATAACCCTGCGCCTCAACCCACTTGCCAACAATCAACATTTCCACCAATCCATAAAGCTCACACAAGGCTGTTGAATATGGATGTGTCTTTTTCTTCATCCAATACAAAACTTTATTTAAAGTTTTCAATATAAAAAATTTATGCCAGTTAGTTTTTTTCAAAGATTCATAAAACTCGTCGGGATGAACCCAAAAACTTGCCCAAAAGGCTGTGTACATCTTATTTATTTCAAAGTCAGAACTTTCTAAAAATTCTTTCAATGTATATTTGGAGTAGAGTGAGATATGATACTCAGCATGCGGATCAATATTCAAACCTCGCCTTAATAAATAATTTCGTATATATGCATGCTTGCCCAATTTTGACTCGCTAAACATTGCCAAAGCACCGCCCGGCTTCAGCACTCTATTTAATTCATCTAGCCAGTTTCTAACATTTTTTACATGCCCCAACACATCGGATGAGTAGATAGCATCGAAACTACTGTTAGAAAAGGGTAACTTTTCACCGTCATAAAGCTCGACCTCGGCATACACAGCATTTTTCTTTATCTTTGTCTTTGCCAAATCAATTTGAAGTCCTACCACATCCACACCTACCACATCCACTCGCTTGCCCAATAATTTTTTCAAATCTATTACACTTGCCCCTGTACCACAACCTACATCCAATATTCTATAGGGTTCATTCAAATCCCGTTTTCTTAATTTCTTTTTTGCGTCTTTGTAAATATATCTATACAAAAAAAACTTCTTAGGATAAAACAAAAGTTTTAGCTTGTCTTGCCAAGTTACTTGATCACCCCTGAAAACCGGATCTGTATCCCAAATCTCGGCCCCATGATTATTGATTTTTCCCCAAAGCTTGTTATCCATACCATTATATTGTACCATACTAAACGAAGAATAAAAAAATAAATACTATGGACTCTAATTTTATCCTCATAGACAAACCAAAAGAATGGACCAGTCACGACGCCGTTGCAAAAATAAGAGGCATAGCACGAAAAGAGACTGGAATCAAAAAAATCAAAGTCGGACACGCTGGCACACTAGACCCTTTTGCTACGGGTCTTCTTATTATTGGCATTGGACGAGATGCAACAAAGCGACTAGACGAATTCAAAGCAATGAGGAAAACTTATGTTGCCACTCTAAAATTGGGGGCCACTTCTGATACCCAAGATTCTGACGGGGTGATCACCACCCAAGACTCAGACAGCACCAAACCCGACAACAAACTAGTCTGGGATGTCTTAAAGAGTTTTACTGGTAAACAACTTCAAACTCCTCCCATGTATTCTGCCAAAAAAGTTGGTGGCAAAAAACTGTATGATCTAGCTCGCAAAGGAATTGAGATTGAACGCCAACCAAGTGAGATTGAAATTTATAATATAAAACTTTTGGATTATAGCTATCCCGATTTGAAAATAGAAGTCGATTGCTCTACTGGGACCTACATCCGAACCCTGGCTCATGATATTGGGGATAAGCTGGATACTGGGGCATATTGTGATGAGTTGAGGAGGACTAGAATCGGTGAATATGATGTGAAGAATGCAGTCTCACCTGAGCGCTTTAGCACCGAAACACCTTAGCACACACAAATCGACAAGTGCTTAAGTGTTTGCGCGCCCAAGTTATCCACAGCATACCAGCTGTTACCAAACAATTCTGAAATTTGTGTAGATTTGTGTTAAGATTCGTGGGCATTGACAAATTCAAATTAACCTGCTATAATGTATTTACACTTTAATCATTAAGGTGATGAAATCGATATTATTTTAGTAGAGAAGGAATACGAGAAAAAACTGTTTTATCGAACAAGAAATATAAATAATTATGCTGAAATTAGCTAAATTATCACTTCTTCAAGAATACAATTACTCTCTTCAATCTGACTATTCAGATTCTTTTGAGCTAGGCAAAAATTCTTTGCTTTTAGCTTAATTCTTCTCACAATATTAGTATCATTCTCATCACGTATGGGAAATTTTTTATATGCAAGACTTACTAATATTAGCAATTGCTGGTGGTGGCCTAGGTATCTTTGTGGGTATCCCTCTGGGTTATTTTTTGCGCAAGCAACTAGCCCAAGGTCAAGCCAATTCAGTAGAAGCTAAGGCCGAAAAGATGATGTCTGAGGCCAAAAACAAAGAGCAAGAGATCTTACTAAAATCCAAAGAAAAGGCCATCAAAATGATTGATGATGCCAAAAAAGAAGAGACAGACAGACGATCTGAGATGCAAAAAACTCAATCTAGACTCGAACAGCGTGAAAACATGTTTGACAAAAAGTTACTTGAGTTTGAAGATCGCAAAACAAATCTACAAAAAAAAGTAGAAGAAATCCAAACAATCAAACAAAAGATTGATGTCGCAAAAGAAGAAGTTGGAAAAAAACTAGAAGAAGTTTCTGGTTATTCCAAAGATCAAGCTGTGGATGAGCTCTTTCATCGTGTAGAAGAAGAAAGTAGCGAAGACTTGGCCATGCGCATCATGAAGATGGAAAAGACAAACAGTGAAACTTACGAAGAAAAAGCCACGAGAATAGTTTTGGAATCTATCCAAAGATGTGCCACCGATCACTCTAGTGAGACAACTTCCTCATCTATTCCACTACCAAGTGAAGAGATGAAAGGTAGAATTATTGGAAAAGACGGTCGCAATATCAAGACTATTGAAAAGATGACTGGATGTGAGCTTATTATTGATGAGACTCCAGAAATGCTTTTGATCTCTAGCTTCTCCCCTATTCGCAGACGAGTATGTTATCTAGCTTTGGAAAAACTGATCAAAGATGGTCGCATACAACCAGCTAGAATTGAAGCATTTATAGAGGAGGCAAAAAAAGAAATAGCAATTGATATCAAAAAAACTGGCGAAGAAACTTTGTACAAACTTGGGTTCACAGGTATTGAGCCAAAATTAGTTTCCATTGCTGGGAGACTAAAATATCGTACTAGTTATGGTCAAAACATATTAAACCACTCTATCGAAGTCGCCCAACTCTCTGGTTTAATCGCCGAAGAACTTGGAGCTGATGTAGCAAAAGCCAAAAAAGCTGGCTTCTTCCACGATATTGGAAAAGCTGTTGACCAAGAAACTCAAGGCTCTCATCCAGAAATTGGTGGTGTTATTTTGAAAAAATTTGGTTTGGATGAAGATCTCCAAGATGCTGCAATGAACCACCACGAAGATAAACCAGAAAAACTTATCACTCAGATTGTAAAAGCAGCCGATGCTATCTCTGGTGCCAGAGTCGGTGCTAGACGAGATACTTATGAGCAATATGTTGCTCGCTTGGAAGAACTAGAAGGAACTGCAAAACAATTTCCTGGTGTTGAAAAAGTTTATGCTATACAAGCTGGTCGTGAAGTTAGAGTATTTGTTAGCCCAGAAGAAATTGATGATTACAAAGCTTATAACTTAGCCAAAGATATTGCTCGTAAAATTGAAAATGAATTGCAATATCCTGGAGAGATCAAAGTCTGTGTAATTCGCGAAAGTCGTGTGATTGAATACGCAAAATAAACATTTTGAGACTTAAAAAAACCCGCTAATACAGCGGGTTTTTGTTTTTTATAAAAACGAAAAAACTCGACGTCAGCATAAATGCAAAACGTCGAGCCCTTCCTCCCTCTACACCTCCTTACCTCTTCAAGAAACTATCAATCTCAAAGAAGTTCTCTACTAGAATATCGTGTGAATCCCCAAGAACAACGAAACATTCCACTCCATCAATATGTTGGATTGCCGTTATTGGCTCTCCATCACTGCTGGAGAGTGGAACAAGTCCTCGTAAAATCCTCACTGCTTCTTCGGCACCGGAGAACCCCAGCACCTTCCATGGAACAGTCTCGTCGAGACTAATGATCCTCTTCTCTTGAGGATGGCTTGCCTGATCAACTACGAAACTAAACAGACAGACCAACACATAAGGATTATCATACCCCAACTTTTCCAAAAGCGCCCTATAAGGCGGGCGTCTCCAGGTCCACTCTCTTCTCTTGTGCTGATTGAGCCTCCAGGTTACCTCACCAGCAGTCTCAAGTTTAAAGAGTGTGTTCTGAATCTCGTTTGGACTTGCTAGATTGTCCCAACCCCAATCTGGATCATTGTGATCCACACACCTCTCGCCTTCTTCTCCCCATTGCTCAGCAAAGAGGAGGATGGATAAAACCAGCTCTCTGATTTCCATGACTTCTCCTCTAAATTGTGGGTTCTGTTTTTTCTCTCTTACATAGAACAAAAGGAGGGAACCCCCTTATTAATATATAGTAAAGCATATTTTAAAAAAAATTTCAACCATTATTTTAAATTTTTATTAAGATATGTCTATCCACAGATATTTTTTCGCTCTGTTGACGGCTTTTTTAAAAAAAGCTATAATAGCAATATAAATTAAATTAACTTTTAACTCTTTCCGTACCCCGACTATGCTCGGGTTCGGAATTATAGGAGAATATTATGAACAAAGCAGAACTAGCCGCTACAATTGCCGACAAGGTCGGCGTATCAAAAAAAGAAGGAGAGGGAATGGTAGCCGCTTTTGTAGAGACCGTTACCACCACACTAGTATCTGGTGGCGAAGTATCTATTGCTGGTTTTGGTGCCTTTAGCGCCAAACTAAGAGCCGGTAGAGTTGGTGTTAATCCACAAAACCCAACAGAAAAAATTCAAATCCCTCCAGTGACTGTACCGAAGTTTAAGGCTGGCAAAGGATTGAAAGATGCTTTGAAGAAATAACACTGATTTAGACAGATTTTAAAAGATTACACAGATAAAAAACCACTCGCTAAATAGCGAGTGGTTTTTTGTGTAAGGAGGGAGATTTGCCACCCTCGCGGGTGGTCAGCCTTGGGCTGAAACTCCCGACTTGCTTTGTAAAAAAAATAAGTCCTGTGTTTTACAGAACTTATTTTGTGTCAGGAGGGAGATTTGAACTCCCGACCTTAGGGTTATGAATCCTACGCTCTCACCAACTGAGCTACCCTGACATAGAAAAATAAATTGTCTAGATGATCCCGACACTCGTAGCCCCAAGGGGAATCGAACCCCTGTTTTATGGATGAGAACCATATGTCCTAACCACTAGACGATGGGGCCAGAAGTCTCGGGACTATCCACTAGACGACCGGACCATTATACAGACAAAATTATACAGGAAATATAATTTTTTGTCAATATTTTTATCTTAGCAAAACAAAAGGTGCACTATATAGTTGTTTTATTGAAACAGGTTCACCCAATGGCAAAAAACCTCGCGGAGACGCTATTAATAATAGATAGTTCCAGACGAAAAAAATAAAAATAATACCTAAATAAACTATAGCTTTAACTTTACTTTTATCTACTCTGTCAAACAAATAAGCAAAACCAAATGCAAATATAAACAATGAACCAATCATCTTTCGAGCTCCAAAAGCTGAGCCACCCCACCAATCCAACAAACTTGCATTAAGATAAACCTGCACAAACAGCATTATAGACATTGCTGTAACTAAAAACTTATTTTTTCTAAAGGCCAGAATTAAACCCAACACACCTACCAATAAAAATGGATGCCAACTAAATAGACCATGATAACCAGAAAATAATACGGATAAAATTTTGGGTTGTAGAAACTGTATAAAACCAGATCCTTGCGGTACTAGAAAAAAAGAACCATATAAAAATTTCCACATTAAAAATTGTGGTAATAAAATTAGCAAAACAACAAGAGGAGAGATAAATACCTTACTAGTTATTATTTTTCTTTCTTGTATTTTTTTGAGATAAATTATAGCAGGGAATAGTACAAAAATAATATTTTGCCACCTCACTAAGACTGTCAAACCAATGGAAAGACCTAGAAATATTAGTGTTTTGCTGTCTATTTTTTCTTTTTTTAAAAAAACTACAGAATACCAAAAAAGTAAACAGCATGCAAAAAAAGACAGACCATGTGACATCATCGGTTCGTATATAACATAGTGCAAAAGGGGCGAACAAAAAATAACCACTATCACCGACAACCAACTAGACAGGCTAGAAAAAAAACTTTGCAGGGCCTTGAATAAAAAGACAGCCCCCAGCAATACATAGAAAATAGAACCAAAACTTAAAAATAGCTGGTAATAAATACTAAAACCAAGTAAACCAAATTGGGCAAAACCTGAAAAGAAATCTAGTAAAATAGCCGGAATAAAAAATGGGGACAGTAGTATGCTCATACCGATAGCAAAAGGATTTCCATGCTTACCAATCGATGTAGTTGCTTGATTGCTTAAATCTGTTCCATAAATACCATCATAACGAATGTATTCGTTAGTAAAATCAAAATCCCCGTCAAAAGCTAGGGACCTTAGATACATATAATAACCATGGCCATCCCCCGCTATATCCCATTTTGGATTTAAAATAAAAATTGAAATTGAAAAAACTAATACTAAAAATAATACTAGAGATAATGAAGAAAATAATTTAAATTTCATAAGAAACCAATTATATTTCGTAATTCCTAAATTTGTATATTTTTATCGACCTGGTGGAACTTGGTAGTATTCCAAAATAAACTTGGCTATATCACCAAAGACTGGTGCGGCAGTGACTGAGGAATATTGCCGTTCTGGTTTTTCAAACTTTACTATCATGGCAAATTTTGGATCATCTACCGGTCCAAACCCTATAAAAGAGTGGTTAGTGTCTTCGGTATAACCACCTAACCCAGAAATCTGAGCCGTTCCAGTCTTTCCAGCTATGTAATAACCATCTACTTTGGCAGACGAAGCTTGCCCCCTATCTATAACATTGACTAGCATACCAGACAAAAGCATGGCGCTACGACTATCTAAGACTTTTCTTATTTCTTGTGGATAAAATCTTTCTATTTTTCCATTTGCATAACGCAATTCTTCCACCACATATGGTTTCATCAAATTTCCTCCATTAGCGATCGCGCCAAATGCTGATACCATTTGCAAGGGGGTGGCTGTAAGACCCTGGCCAAAGGAAGCTGTGGCTGTATAACAATCTACACTATCACCCTTATTTTGACTAAGGGAATCAATCGTGCCAGAAGCTTCGCTATCTAATTCAATACCAGTCTTTACACCAAAACCAAAATCTTCTACATATTTTTTAAATTTTTTCTTACCCAAAACATTTACCACTTCTACCATTCCAGTATTAATAGAATTTTCCAAAACACCGGTCATGGTCTGATCTTCATAAATTTTGCTACCAGCGTTCTCTATCAATTTGGTACAACCACCATCAACTTTTCCACTATCATAAAAATAAGTATCTGGAGTAATTAAATTTTCATTCAAAGCCGCTGCCATAGCAATTGGCTTAAAAACAGATCCCGGCTCATATGGAGTAAAGATACTGTCATTATTATAAATAATAACAGAATCAACCTGATTATACTGATTTGGATCAAAATCTGGAGATCCACAGATAGCCCTTATTTTGCCCGTATTAGGCTCCATTATTACAAGTGAGGCCGATGTCGCCCCAAACCCCTCTCTCGCTTCTGAGAGCCTCTTACAAGCCTTGAATTGCAGGGTACGATCGATGGTGAGAAGCATGTCCAACCCATCTTCAGCTGCTTCAAAATTCCAGCCAGCCAAAGGAATCCTACCGCCACCAACACTTTTGGACCCCTCAAAAAATCCACCCTTTCCTGCTAGCTCTTTTTGCCAATAACCCTCTATGCCATAATGACCAATACTATCACCATCCTTGTCTTTACCAAGGAAGCCAATAACATGAGCAGCTAGATTTTCTTCTGGATAAAAACGTAGTGGGTGACGCGAAAAAGCAATACCGAGTAAATCAAGTTCTTTTAATCTATCAACAATACTTTCATCTACTTTATTCTCAATTGGCTCATATGGATCATCGCGTTTATTTATCCTCAAATAAACGTCAAACTTTTTTTCATCATCATAATTAAATATTTCAGCCAATTTACTAGCAACATTCTCAGCCTCTTCATCTGTTTTTATTACACGAGTATCAGCATAGACAATGAAATAATCTCTGTTCATTGCCAAAGGATATTCCTCACCGGTTCTAGAATCTTGCACATACACCTGGCCGCGAACTGGAAAAAGATTTCTATAAACCTCTCTAGATCCAGCCGCCAAAGCAACATAAAAACTATGTTGAAAAATCATCAAAATTACAAGACGTACTACAATTATAGAGGAGACAACAAAAAAAAATCCTAAAATAAATCTGAGTCTGGGGTCCCCTGACTCCTTCTTATTAGCTTTGAAGCCGAGATTGTCACGTGATTTTACTCTAATTTTTTGCATAAAGAAATACAAATATCAAATTCGTTTCTGTCTACCTGTCCTCTTCTCAACCATGCCCTCGTCAATCAAATCTTCTTTAACTAGTTGTTTCAAAGAATTTTCCAAAGTAGACATGCCATCTTTCATACCAGTCTGAATAGAACTTGGAATCTGAGCAATATTGTTTTCACGAATCAAATTAGAGATAGCCGGCGTATTAACTAAAATTTCACGAGCAGCCACTCGTTTGCCATCTTTTGTTGGTATTAATTGCTGAGACACCACACCTCGCAATACTGCTGACAATTGAATCAAAATCTGTTTTTGTTTTGCGCCATCAAACACATCTACTATTCTCTCAATAGCTTCGGCAGCACTAGAGGTGTGCAATGTAGAAAATACCAGGTGACCAGTCTCAGCAGCTGTCAAAACAGTAGCAATAGTCTCCGGGTCACGCATCTCACCAACCAAAATCACATTTGGGTCCTGACGCAAAACATGTTTTAGGGCAGCAGCAAAAGACTTTGTATCAGTTCCCACTTCTCGCTGTTCTATCATGCTTTCTTTATCCTCAAATAAAAATTCTATTGGATCCTCTATTGTTATTATATGAGCTTTTCTGGTTTTATTAATTTCTTCTATCATCGAAGCCAGTGTGGTAGATTTGCCATGACCAGTTGGACCTACCACCAAAACCAAACCATTGAGTAAATTCGTAAAATCATTCAAAATTGACTCGAAACGTAAATCTTCTGGACTAGGTATGTCATGTGGAATAAGACGAGCTGCCATACCAATTTTTTCTTGCTGTTGATGCAAGTTAACACGAAAACGCATATCTTTGTCTTGATAACCAAAATCAAGTTCTAATTCTTCTTGATACTTCTTTTTTTGCTCAGCACTAAGTAGACTTAATAAGCCGGTTTCTAGTTCTTTTTCTGGTAAATCTTTGTCTTCTATATCTACTAGATTACCATCTACACGCAATGTTGGTCTCTCCCCTGACACCAGATGCAAATCTGAGGCTCCTTTTCCAATTGCTAAGTCAAAGTATGATTTTATACTCTTCATAATAAAAATACTTAAAATGCCAAAAAAGCTATAGACACTTAAAAGGCTTACTAATACACTTATTTTAACATAATAAAAACCAAGCTACAATGCTTGGTTTTCTGCATATTCCAAAAGTTCCGTACTTTATGTCTTATTTCTCCATCTCACCTTTTAAATTCTTATATTGAGCACTGACGACCTTAACGACCATTTTTTTCACATTTTCAGCTAATCCATTTTCAACAGCATATTTATTAACCGACTCACGAACCAATTTTACATATTGATTCTTATTTAAGTTTTTGTACTCCTTGGACACCAAAACTTTTTCTTTTAGCCCCACATAAACTTCAGCAGCATGATCGAGCATCTGCTCACGCATATCCCTTCCTTTTTGTGTTGTGTTGAGCCAGACTAAACCAGCACCCAGTAAACCACCTAGGCACAGACCTTTTTTAAATTTTCCCATATAAATAAATTAAGATTAAAGACTAAAAATTAAAGATTGTTTATAGTATACCAAACAAAACCACAAAACAAAAGGCCATCCACAAGGATGACCTTTTAATTCATTTAAATTAGTCTGCTATTTCAATCCCAACTGAGTTGCAGCTTTTTTGAAGTTTGTTACACTCATAGTTCCGGCCTCTGATAAAACAAACAGTTCATCATGCATTTCAAAAGCTTTTCCTTGTTCTTTTGCACACTCAAATGCTTCTGCTGCTTTTTGAGCCTGTTGATGAAAAGATAGTGGGAAATGACGGAAAGTAAATCTAACATCATCACCATAATTGGCCAAAACCTGCTCAACAGTTGGTACAAAACGAGCACAGTATGGACATTCAAAATCAGAAAACTCCACAATTGTAATAGGAGCATCTTTTTCTCCTCTCCAAACAACATCTTTTAGCTCAGGCATATCTACCTTTGTTAGATTGCCAGCATCATCTTTCATAAATTCAAAATCTGGTTCTTCTCCTGCAAGCAGAGCATCAATCACTTGCTTTGCCATATCATATGGTAAGGCACCGCTCATAAGATAACCGTTTACAAAAGTAGCTGGAGTACCACGAACACCCAGACTAGAACCCAATTGCATATCAGCATTTACTGCGCTAGCATACTTATCAGTATCTAGACACTCACTAAATTTTTTCGGACCATCAACATCTTCTGAGCCAGTTTTACCACTAGACTTGTCAGAATCAATTGCACCACCATTTAGCATTATACCCAAAAGGATAAAAAAACCAATGGCACATAGTACCAAAAAACCAGCAACCAAACCAAACCCGAAAGCTTGTTTACCACCCATATTACCGAGTGGATTTGAACTCTTATTTTCCATATGTAATTTATTAAATATGATTTATTTCGTCTGTATATACTATCATCTAGCTCATTTTTTGGCAAGCTGTTGATAAATAGTATCTAAATTTTTTGTAATTTTAGTCCAATTATACTTGTTTTTGGCAACTATTCTAACCTCGCGGGCAAACTGATCCCTATCCACATCTTGAGCAAAATAATTGTAAATTGCCTCAGTCAAATCATCTGTATTATTTGGACGAACCAACACCCCACCATCTCTAGCCACAGACCTAACACCAGGTAAATCACTGGCCACCACTGGGACACCACTGGCCATAGATTCCAAAAGCACCATACCAAAAGCCTCGGCTTGGCTTACCGATGGCAATACAAATAAATCAGCCAAATTATAAAACTCAGGCAATTCTTCATTAGTGACCTTTCCAACAAACTTTACCAGACCAGACAATCCAGAAACTTTGGTCTGCATCTCAAAATCAGCACGCAAATCACCATCACCTACCAAAATACACTGAACCGGCGTTTCATTCTTTTTTAATTTCGAAAGCGCCCTGAGTAATACTGGGACACCTTTGAAATGATGGGCCATATCCATTCCACCAACAAATAAAACTGTTGGCAACTCACTAGATAATTCTATTTTTTCAAATAAATCTTTTGGTTTTTCTCTTGGTGCAAATCTATCCAAATCCACACCAAAAGGAAGCTCATGCCATTTTTCTGGATTGGCACGATAGACTGCAACCGCATCACTACTTTCTATATAATCAAAGGAGCTAACCATAATGGCATCTGCTGAATTTAAAATTTTTGGCATCCAGAATTTGGAATAATACTTAAAAATCAAACCTTTCCAACCGGGTCCGCGCGTGTCCATATGATAAGTAATAACCAAAGGCTTGTCTGGATTTTTTAATTTCCATTTTCTAACAAGATTGGCAGTACCAAAAAAAGGATAGTGCAAGTGTACCAAATCAAACCCATCCAACTCTCTGCCAATTTGTGGTAAACGAGCAGCATTACCATATTGTATACTTGGCTTTAAACGTCGACCATAGTCTTGCATCTCTTCCTGCTTTTCAATATGCTCACCAACTTCTATGTCTTCTCTTCTTTCTTCAAACTTTTTTTCTTCATGGTAGTACAGTGGCGTAATGACCTCTACATCGTGCCCCAAGTCTGATAAATGACTGATTGTTTGAAACACAACATTGCCCATACCTCCGTAGTATGGTGGATAAGTACAAACTATGTGGGCTATTTTCATAAAATCAGCTCTATTAAACACTATCCAAACTATCTTTTCTAACCACTTTAGTAATATCTCGCCCAATTGACTCAATCTTTACATGCAATCGAAACAAAATAAAAAATATTATTGCCAGAGATACGTATAGTACTAGATCTGTTCCACGGCCAATACCTAAATAATTAGCCAACTTTACAGTACTCTCAGGCCACCAAACAAAGATTGAGGCTAGTAACCAAAATACCACCCAAAAAATCGTACCTTTTGGGCCGAGTAAACTTTCCTTTTTCTTTTTTAAAACAGAAACTATCGCAAACAATGCGAAAGCTGTAAATAAAGTTTGGAATAATATAAGCATAAATCAAGTCTTAAGTTATAAGTTTTAAATTATTATCTCAAAAACTTCCCAAATACCAAATCTTTCACAACACCCAAACCATGTATCAATCCACCGCCATATTCATGGTACACTACTCGAACAGGATACTCAACATATTTTAAATCAAGCTTCTTGGCTTTGGCTGGAATCTCGGTAGCATGAGCCATTCTATCTTGTTCTATTTTTATCTGCTCTAGCGCTTTTCTATTTAAGATTCTAAAGCCATTGTGAATATCTGTCAAATTAACCCCACCAAATAATTTATTAAATAACCTAGCTGGTGGGAATAAAATATATTTTTTGAGCCAAGGAATTTTTGTTCTATCATCCAAAAATCTGGAACCAAACAATATATCAGAATTGGTTTTCTTTAGCTCTTCTAAAGCTGGTACAATATCACCCACATCAAATTGCCCGTCACCATCAAAATGTAGTACATAATCAGCATTGTTTTTTAAGGCATAATCATGACCAGTTTGCAAAGCTGCCCCCTGACCACGATTTATTTTGTGTTGCAATACAGTGGCACCAGCCTTACTTGCATTTTCAATAGTTTTATCTTCTGAATTATCATCCACTACTACAACCTTATCAGTATGACCAAAAAGGCTCTGGACGACAGAGCCAATATTATTTTCTTCATTATATGCCGGAACTATCACTACAAACATATTTATTATTCACTATTAACCCCCCAACATCTCTTTATTAGCTATTGTATAATCAATTGTCTTTTTCAAACCATCTTCCAAAAGGATCAAAGGAATCCACCCCAAATCTTCTTTTGCGCGTGTCAAATTTGGTATTCCTTTTGGTGTCAAAAATACCAGAGGATCCTCTGTGACGACTTGTGAAGATGAGTCTGTCATCTCAATTATCTTGCGGGCCACATCGCCTATCTTTATAGGCCTATCGTGACCCAAATTCACCAAAGACATTTCTGGTCCAGTCCTCATAAGTCGCACAATACCATCCACCATATCAGTAACATAACAAAGAGACTGTTCCATATCCTCAGTTCCATAAATCACCAAATCCTTGCCCTCAAGAGCGGCAATAATAAAATCCGGAATCAAAAAACCGTCACGCAATTTCATACGAGGCCCAAAAGTAGTAAATACACGCGCAATTTTTGCGTCTAAACCATAAACTTGACGGTATGTCTCAACACAGGTCTCTGCAAAACGCTTTCCCTCGTCATAACACCCTCGTGGAGACAGATGATTTACTATCCCCTCATCCTCTTCTTTAAAAACACTGTGCCCCTCTCTAGGTGGTCCATAAATAACTGAACTGGAAGCAAAAACATACTTTGCCTTGTGTTTTACTGCAAGATCCAAAGTAGAGATCATTCCATTGGAATTTGCCCACAGAGAATTTAGTTTTAATTTTTCAAAATTCTTTGGGCTAGTTGGGCAAGCGAGGTGATAAATTTCTTGAATACCTTGAAATTTTACTTTAAATTTTGCCAACTCTTCAAAATCGTCCAGATCTATCTTTTTATTTGTATCATATTTTATAAATTCAAAATCAGGATATTGTAAAAGATGTTCAATATTATTAATTTTGGAATTGGACAAATCATCCATGCAAATTACTTTGGCCTCTTTCAAAAGACGCTCACATAAATGTGAACCCAAAAATCCAGCCCCACCAGTAACAAGCACATTCTTTTTTTCAAAAATTGGTGTTTCTCCTATCATATTTTTATGTTATCTTTTTATATATTAAATTATACCACATTGCTAATATGTCAACAATTTTAATAAGTTAACAATTCAAGATTTACATGACCCAAGCCTTCAAAAGGTTCCCACTCTGCTATTTTTTTTGCTCTATATGTCCAAACTCGCATCGGCTGATCACCTTTTTTTGCATAGACTGCTACATCGTCTTTGTTGTCTCCGTCATAGTCTATAATATCTATATCTAGAGCCCCTATATAATTTAAATTATAAGGTGAAAACTTACGCTTCAGTTTACCATTGCTCTCCAAAAATAACAAAAATGCTGATTCTTTTTCTCCACCAGTCAAAACAAACTCATCGTCACCATCATTGTCTACGTCCCCAACAGTAATATCACCCCTATCATTAAAATATTTTATTTCTACACTCTTCAACAAACTTCCATTACCACGATATTTTTCTAATTTTAGGGAATTACTTTTGTAGTACACCACCACGTCATATTTTCCAGCGCTTCTTTTGTATAAATCTAGCGAAACACCTTTGTGGTTTTTTTCTAGATCAACTTTTTTCAGTAATTTTCCTTCCAGATTGTAAACCTGAAATAAATTCTTTGATTTATTTTTTGGGGCAATAATTATCTCTTTATTACTATCACCATAAACATCTCCGACCACAATACTTTGCCCACCCTCAGCAGAGACTCTAAAACCACCAATCTGATCACCTAATTTATTTTTTGTCAAAATTTCTATCTGACCCTCTACAAATGAATCTCTCGCTACTACAAATAAGTCAGCACCTGACTTTTTATAAACCGCCACATCATAAATATCTTTCAAAAATAACTTATCATCCGAAAAACCGCGGTTATCTATCTTTTGATCCCAACTAGATCCAGTGTCTGTATTGAATGAAAGAATGTGATTAAATTTAGAACCACCATTCAAAAAACCAGCAGCATACTTAACAGCCTCATTTGCTTGCACAAAACCAGCACCAAAAAGTTGAGCATAACCCTCAACATCATCATTTGGAGTACGGTGTACTGTGCTAATCAAGGCTTCCATGATCTCTATTGGATTCCAACTAGGTTGCAGACTCTTTACCAATGCCGCTACCCCACTTATAATTGGTGCTGCGAAAGAAGTTCCATTCCAACCACCCATATAACGATCTTTCAATCCATTGGTAGGTGAAAACCTAACCGTAGTAGAAATATTGGCTCCAGGAGCAGTTATATCTATACAGTCTGATCCCGTATTAGAGAAGGATGTTAAATGGTGTTTTTCATTGGTAGCACTGACTCCAAATACTGTCTGGATATCACTACCAGAATCAAAGCATATTGGATAAAGAGAGTTGTCACCATTTAGAGAATATGAATTATTTCCAGCGGCCGCGACCACTAGTACATTCTTTTCGTAGGCATAATCAACCGCATCTTTCATTTCTTCTGTATAGTACCCAACCATGCTGATATTTATTATATCTGCTCCATTGTCTACTGCATAGCGAATTGCCTCATCCATAGTATCTAGGCTTCCAGAGCCAAGATTGCCCAAAACTTTTATATTCATTAGCTTGACTCTCCAATTTATCCCAACTCCATCTTTTTTGTTATCTCCCCTAGCCCCTATCAGTCCCGCCACCATAGTACCGTGACTAAAAATCTGTTTAGATATTTCAGACTCATCCAAATTATCTACTTTCGGCCTAGGATCATTATTATCATCAGCAAAATTCCAACCATAGACATCATCTATATATCCGTTATCGTCATCATCTAGACCGTTATTTTTTATCTCATCATTATTTATCCACAAATTATCGCGCAAATCAGGATGAAAACTGTCAAAACCATTGTCAATTATGGCGACTATCACTTCGTCTGATCCAACAGTATAGTCCCAAGCTTCATAAAGGCCAATATCCTTATAGGCCCACTGATATACAAAAGGATCGTTTGGTTCTAGAGCCAAACAAAAACTAGGCATTAAAAAAATGCTTATTACCAAAAATGATATTGATTTGTAATATTTAAACATTTTAAAATTATAAATTACTTAGATTTCCTTCTTTACTTACGCGCTGTGGAATAGATATTTTCTGGTCTCCCATGCTTACATTACCTGAATTACTAAAAGGTACAGTAATTGGTGATTTAACAATAAACTTAGCTTGGAAGTTATTAGATTTAAAACGCTTATCACTAGACTTACTAGACACATAACGATAGGATCCTTCGTGATCACGATAGTAATATTTGTTATTTTTTCTAACTAGCGTACCTTTGGCATATTCATAAGTACCAGCACCTGCCTCAGTTATTGCACTTACCCCAACTGGTGAAAAACCACTGACCACTTCCACCCCGTCTTTAAAGCCATCATTATCACTATCATCGTCTACCGGATCAGAAAACCAATAAAAAATTTCTTCATAATCGGACAAACCATCAGAATCCGTATCTTTATTGTGATCACTAGAACCATATACATCTTCTGTGCTATCCTCTACTCCATCTTTATCGCTATCAGTATAATCTTCGTCTTCACCTAATAAATAGTGTGGATAATTGACTTTATAATAACTTTTTAAGACTAGATCTAACTCTAAAATTCTGTTTGACCAATTTACCCCATAAATAAGACTGGCTTCTGCCTCTGAACGCAATAGTCTCAATTGGCAACCAGGTTCCACTGCATATACATGTGGCAAACTTTTAAATTTTACCAACCAGGTACCCTGCCTCACACAAACAGGAGACCCAACTTTATATTGACTTAATTTTGAATTACTAACATATTGTATTTTGTCAAAATTTTCATGCCAAGAATGATAGATAGCACCATTGAAAAATGGATGGATCCTTCCATCATATCCCAAATAATAAACGGTGCTTACCTGCCCTTTGAGCAAGGTACCCTCTGAGATATAATAACCTGGCTGTTCATATCTAATTTCTTTTTTTATTGTTTTTGTCTCACCTCTGATATCCTTAAATTGAACAAATACTTCCTTGTCGCCAGTTTCTGCAGTTAAAATCCAGGCAGCAGTATCTTCTATCCACAACCAACTAGAATCTGAAAAATCGTTTGAATTGCTTATTCTAATTTTTTCTACTCCAGGTGACCAATCTAAATTTAATTGTATATAACGAGAATCAACAATCCCGTCACTCTCTTCGTCATCACCACCATCATCAACAATTTCGAAATCAACGGACATATTAATTGGTGAAGATAATAGTATATAATCCCGATAAATACCGGAAATATCGTTATCCTTGGTTTTAAATCGAACATATACAGTCTGATACCCGCTACCATATTCCAAATACCATACTTTAGAAGTTTTGAAGGACTCCCAATTGGAACCGGAAAAATCAGCTATATTCGATATTCTCATCTCCTTAACATTTTCTGGTCCTTTTAGGTATAGGTTTACTTTTCTAGCCTGAGTAGAAAGACTGCCTTTGTTAATTCGAACATATGGCTCTTCTACTGCCAAAACCCGAAAAACACCGCCAAAAACACAGGTAAATAAAATTAAGCAAAGAAAGACTTGATTTTTCTTCATATATATGCTAATATTAAATTGTTTTATGGTATAATTATACCAAAAGTAACCACAAAATACAATATGAAAATTGTCTATAGGATAAAGCAGTTGATGTTAGGAAGTGGAGACTTCCTTGCTTTTGTTGTCGCATTTTGGCTAAGTCTAACAATTAGAAATTGGCAAATACCAAACTGGGAGAGACTTGAAGCTCATTTGAGCCTATTCTTCTTCCTTTTCTTGGTTTGGATAGTGGTCAACTTTATTAATGGACTTTATGATTTGGGAAAGCTAAAAAATAAAGAAATTACTCGTCATTTTATAGAAGCCGGATTGATTTCACTAGTCTTAAGCTTTGTACTCTCTTATATAATTCCGCACAAAGGTATCGAACCAAAAACAATTCTGATTTTGAATATTCTATTCGGATATATTCTTAGCTGGTCATGGCGACTAATCTACAACAAATATATTGGACTAAAACGACTTAATAGCAATGTAATGTTTATTGGTTTCAATGAAGAAGCCAAGGAGCTTGTAGATATTTTACAAAATAATTTAGAGACTGGCTATAAAATTGCATGTCTAATTGATCCAGAAAACAAAGTGAAGTCTGTTGACTACCCATTTTTTGATGTTTATCACAATCTGAAGGCTATCCGACCAGCAGTGACTAATCATAGTATAGATCTGGTTGTAATTGCACCACACCTAAACAAACAAAAAGATACTTTGGGTGAAGTCTATGAGCTACTATTTTGGGGCACACAAATTTATGACATGCCAAATTTTTATGAAACAATCACTGGACGCATTACACCTTCTGTTTTTTCAGAAGGATGGTTTTTGGAAAACTTAAAAAATAAATATCACCCTATTTATGAAAAACTAAAAGCAGTTGTTGACGTAATAATCGGAATTATTATTGGCTTAATTACCATACTACTATTACCACTAATTGCTTTGGGCATAAAAACAAGCTCACCAGGTCCGATTTTCTACAAACAAAAAAGAATTGGCCAAGGAGGAGTAATATTTTCTCTTTATAAATTTCGCTCCATGTATGCCCTAACAGATGACGGCGGAGCTGAGACAGGAGGGGCGCAATTTGCCATAAAAGATGACAAACGGGTAACTAGAGTAGGAAAATTTTTGAGAAAATCTAGATTGGACGAAATACCTCAATTTATAAATCTTCTGAAACGTGATATCACCTTAATTGGGCCCAGACCAGAAAGACCTGAAATAGTGAAGCAACTAGAAAGCCAAATGCCATTTTACTCTCTTCGTCACATGGTAAAACCAGGACTAACTGGTTGGGCAGTGATTAACCAGCACTACACTGATACCTTAGAAAAATCTCTACAAAAAATCCAATATGACTTGTACTACATAAAAAATCAAGGCTTTCTGCTTGATTTATCAATACTGCTTAGAACAGTCAATGTTATTTTGAGAATGATGGGACAATAGTCACTGGATCACCCTATTACCAAATCACTTAATCACATCGATAATTAATAAAACTGCCGACTTGGCAGTTTTATTGTGATAGGGTGATAAGGTGATTAAGTGATATTCCATTCTTCTTTCAGATTTTTAATTCCCTCTTCAAGCCCTATCGTCGGTCCCCAATCTAGTAGTTTTTTTGCTTTAGTATTGTCAGCCTCTATAAATTTCATCTCACCTGGTCTTTCATCAACATTTACAGATTCACCACCAATCAATTCTGCTATTTCATTTACACTGGTTTGCACTCCTGAACCAATATTTACTCCCCTACCATCGCTGATATCTGACTGCCAAGCTTTGATATTAGCTTCTACCACATCACTAACGTAAACATAGTCTCTAGTTTGTTTTCCGTCACCAACAATTGTTAATTTCTCTCCTCTTTTCTTTTGTCCTAAAAATATTGGAACTACCATTGGATATGAACCAGTATCCAATTTACGAGGACCGAACACATTAAAATACCTTAGGCACACCGCGTCAAGATCAAATAGCTGGTGGAATAAACGACAATAATTCTCCCCCATTAATTTGTGAAGTGCATATGGGTTCATTGGATCTGTAGAATGTTTTTCTGTGATTGGTAATTTTTCTTGATCACCATAAATAGCACAAGAAGAAGAAAAAATTACCTTCTTAACATTTGACTCTTTGGCAGCTAGCAAAATATTTAAAGTGCCTGTTACATTAATCTCATGAGTACTTATTGGATCTTCAATTGAAGTTTGCAACCTAGGATCAGCGGCTAGATGAAAGACAACCTCTACATCTTTAAATAATTTCTTAATTTTTTCTAGATTACGTATGTCTGCTTTGTAAAATTTTGATTGTTTATTAATAAATTCCTTTTTGCCGAGCATCAAATTATCTATGACTATAACATCATGACCTAATTCTATTAATTTGTCTACCAAATGTGAGCCAATAAAACCAGCCCCACCTGTTACCAAACATTTTGACATATATTTATTTTAATTATTTTTTAGCTTTTAAAAATGGAGAACCCACAGCAACAATATTAAATCCGGCATTTTGCAAATCTTCATAGCGATGCTGAAGCATGCGACGACCATCCATTATAAGTGGTTTTTTATTCCCAACCCTTTCAAGAATAAGATCACCGAGGGATTTAAACTGTGGCCAATCAGTAGCAATAATAACAACATCGCAATCTGATAGAGCCTCTAATTCGCTATCTTTATATTTAATTGTTTTAGATTCTGGAAAAACTTGCTTGAAGTATTCCATCGCAGCTGGATCAAAAATACTAACTTCACTAATACCATTATCATTTAAAAAATGCATGATGTCAATACTTGGTGAGTTGCGAATGTCATTTGTATCGCGCTTGAAGGCAACACCGAGTAAAGCAACCTTCTTATCCTTCCAATTGAAATTAGCTTCATTTTTTGCTCTGCTAATAAATAATTCCAACTGTCTTTTGTTTCCCTGATATATTTCATTCACCAATGAAGCATCTGTGCCTGAAGTTTGTAACTGGTGAGACAGCGATCTAATGTCTTTTACCAGGCAACTACCACCAGCATATAGACTGTCAAAAAATCCCCAATTACCTATCCTCTTGTCTGTAACCAAGACATTTCGGATATTTTCAAATTTTAAATCTTCAAAAGTTTCACAAGTTCTACCTATTACATCATAACAGGCAATTAGCTTGTAAGCTAAATAAAAATTAGCCAATAACTTGCTCGCTGCTGCCTCTTTTGGATTGATCTCGATATAACTTACTGTTGGAGAATTATAAAATCTCTCATAAACCTCTCGCATAATTTTAAAATCCTCTTCTTTCCAAGCACCGACGACAACTCTATCAGGTTTTAGGGAGCCTTGCACAGCCTTTCCTTCTACCAAAAATTCTGGATTAGAAACTACACCATAATTTTTAACCCCGGCCTTATCCATTATCTCTTGGGTCTTGTCTACCATATCAATCGGCACAGTGCTTTTATTAACTATGACAATATATTTATCCTGCTTTTTTTTATTTCTATTTAGCAATGCTTGAGATAATTTATCAGCAGCATCAAAATAATAGTTCAAATTACTCTCGCCGGTTTCACCAATCTCTGGGGTTGGCAGACACATAAAAATAGCACCACATACATCCAAAAAACTCTCAACTTTTTTATAATCGGCAGTAAATTCAATACGTTCTTTGTTACGCACAAGAAGATCTCCCAGACCTTCTTCAAAAAGACAAGACTCTATCGTGCCCCGATCACCGGAGGAAAGCATTTTAATTTTTTTCTCATCTATATCATAAACAAGGACATTGTGTCCAGAAGAGGCTGAGATAGCCGCTGAGCAGGCTCCCACGAAGCCCGAACCTATATATAGTATGTTCATATCATTATTTGCATATAACCTTATTATACAATTCTTCTGTTTTTTTTAACATTTTATCTATTGAAAATTCACTTAAAACCTTTTCTATAGAGACAGCTCCCATTTTTTCTCTCAATCTTTTATCAATAATTAATTTTTCCAAAGATTCCTTTAATTCTTCAGCAGAATTATTTTTTAATAAAAATCCATTTATACCATCTTCTATAATTTCTCCAACTCCCCCCACATCTGAGGCAACTACGGGCAAACCAAAACTCATTGCCTCTAAAATTGTCATTGGTAGCCCCTCATACTTGGAGACTAGAACAAATACATCCGATTCATTCACCATATCAAAAACCTGATCCCTAGACAAGCTTCCTAATAAATTTACATTTTTAACTTTATTTTGTACTATAAATTTTTCTAATTCAATTTTCTTTGGACCACCACCTATTATAATTATCTCTGACTTTTCTTTCAGTTCATTGGATAATTCCTCGTAAGCTTTTACTAAAATAATAGGGTCTTTAGGCTCTGCTAATCTGCCAACAAAAACAATCTTAATTTTTTCATTGACTTTAGACTTTTTACTTTTCAGAGAATACTGATGCCCTGTGGGTATGACTTTTGACTTAATTCCATTATATATAATTTCAAACTTTTCTTTTTTTGCTATCTTATTTTTTATTCCCAATTTTCTAACAAATTCTGAGACAGTAATTATTTTAACAGAGTACTTAGATACAAATTTTTCAGCAAGAATTGCAATTTGCTTTTGCAAAAAAGGTACCCCAATATTAAAACCCCAACCGTGGGCAGTGAATATAGTTGGAATTTTATTTCTAGTAGTCAAACGCCCAATAAAACCAGCTCCAGAACTATGGCAGTGTACGATGTCCGGATTAAATTCTTTTACAATGTTTTTTACCAATTTTATAGCTTTGAAAACCTTGAAAGGATTTATACTATTAGAAAAATATTTGTTTGAGACAAATTTGATATTCAAATCTTTAGACTGATCCTCCAGCCAGCCCCCAGGAAACGACATTAAAACCACTTCATTTTTCTTACCAAAATACTTACACAATTCATAAACATGTGATTGTGCCCCACCAGCCTCTGATTTTGTTATTAAGTACAAAATTTTCATCTCTTAGAAATTTTTAAATAATTAATTAATCTCGACAATTTTAAAAAAACTAAAAATCCTTTTACTCTCCATTTTAAAACACCCAAAATATAATTGGGGTATTCCTTTTTATATTTTTTAATTAAAATAATATTAGCCCTTATTTGTTTCAAATTATTTTTTTGAGTTACACCTTCTTGATTAAGCAAATAGCCAGTACTATATTCTGGAATATTGGCTAATTTGTGTTTTTTACCCATTTTCAACCACAGAGCATAATCCTCCACATATTCTTGGCTTTCATTATAATTACCACATTCATTGGCGACACTCTTTCTAAATAAAACACTGGAATGAACAAAACAATTTTTTAATAATATTTTTTGTTTAATTTTTTCAAAATCCGTGTCATGAGTAATTTTAAAAAGTTCAACTACTTTTTCATTATACACTTTTGCCCAAGTCCCAACCAAGGCATAGTCTGTATTATTGTCTAGAAAATCAACTTGTTTTTTTAATTTTTCTTTATCTATCCACCAGTCATCACTATCAATTCTAGCAATATACTCGCCCTGTGCCAAATTAATGCCCTTATTCAAATTGAAGAGGAGTCCTTTATTTTCTTCATTTTTTATATAAATAATTCTGCCATCATCAAAGCCTTTTACAATCTCTTCTGTGTTATCCTGTGAACTATCATCAATTATAATAAACTCAAAGTTATCATAACTTTGCGACAACACGCTCTTAATTGCCTTTCCTATGTATCCAGAATCATTATAGGTGGACATTACTATAGACACTTTTTTTTTCATCATATTCTAATCCAATCAGAAGGTATTAAATCTTTTGTATCAATTTTTGAAGCTACCAACCAACGACTTGGTGCTATCACAATTTTTTCATTATTTTTGTTTAGCCATGCTGACCACCAACTAAATGTACTATTAGCAATTATCTGATGTTTACACAAACTCATAAGCAACAATTCCTCAACAGCACCCAGTGTTGGACGAGAAACAAAAACCATAGGGACATCAAACTTAAAATTTTCCTTAGCCCATTGAATGTCATCAGAGAAAATAAATAATTTTATGTTGGAGTGTTTTTTATTTATTTCTGCTATAGCCTTTCTATAATAATCTACAGAACAGAGACCGTTCCAATCTTTGCAGGAAGTAACATAGTCTCCCCTACGCACATGAATTGCCACAGACTGCTCAGATTCTTCAATCTCTTTTTTTAGACCCTCAGCCTCAACACCGTAACCATTTTTTAAAACAAAATCATTGAGCAATTTTTCTCTAATAGGGTTAAGGTACTTATAGCTCTGAAAATATCCATCCAATAAAATATCTTTCCGCCTCTTTAGCAGGTGAGGATGGAATGTGAAAAAATAATTCCTATTAAAACGCCCGTTAATTCTCTCCAATATTTTTCTAATTGGGTTTGGTTTTACACTAGACACTTCTGACACATTTGCCTTATCAAATACAATATTGAATGCACCTATTTCAATCTCTCTTGGTGTCTCCCCTTTTCTCACCTCATCAAACCAAGAGAAGTCAAATTTTAATTTATCCTGCCAATCCAAAGACAAGCGCCTACCAAGAGCATATTGAAACATTTGATTTCCCAAACCAGCCTTAACCTTTACTACAATCATAAGAGATAGCTAAGATTTATTCTTTGCCTGTTCATCTACCCACTGATAAGTCTTTCTTATGCCTTCTACGAGCGGTTGCGATGGTTTCCATCCCATTTTTTCTTCAAATAAAGTATTATCAGAATTTCTTCCTCTTACTCCTTGTGGCCCATCAATATGTTTGATACTTAATTTTTTTCCAGCAATTTCTGCGGTCATATCTGCCAACTGATTAATTGTTACCATTTCTTCAGATCCAATATTTACTGGCTCTTTAAAGTCTGAATCCATCAAACGTCTAACAGCCTCTAAACATTCATCTATATACAGAAATGATCTTGTTTGTTTTCCATCTCCCCACATCTCTATTTCACCACCATCAGGCACCTCTGATACTTTTCTACAAAAAGCAGCAGGCGCTTTCTCCCTGCCACCTTTCCAAGTTCCTTCTGGTCCAAATATATTGTGAAATCTTGCAATTCTCACATTTAAACCATAATTTTTTGCACAAGCCAAATAAAATCTTTCGCTGAACAGTTTTTCCCAGCCATATTCGCTATCAGGTTGCGCTGGATAAGCAGTATCCTCACCACATTTTGGGTTGTCTGGGTCCTCTTGGTTAAATTCTGGATACATACAAGCAGAAGAAGAATAAAATATCTTACCAACTTTCATATCACTTGCTCTTTTGGCAATATTTAAATTAATCAATGCCGAATTATGCATAATATCTGCATCATTGTCCCCAACAAAAACAAAACCAGCACCCCCCATATCAGCTGCCAATTGATAGACTTCGTCGAAAGGCTTATCTAAAACCTGCTCACACACCTTAGGATCTCTCAAGTCACCCACAACAAAATCATCTGCTTGTGTCTTTGCAAATTCATGCTGTTTTAAATCAACCCCCCTGACCCAATACCCCTCTTTTTTCAATCTTTTAACCAAATGCCCACCTATAAACCCACCTGCCCCACAAACCAACGCTGTTTTAGTTTTGTCCATATGAAGTAAATTAATTTTAAATTTAGATAATTTTCTTATTATTTTTTTATAATTTAGTTTTATTTTGGCCGATAACTCATATGGCCAGTTCCTATTCATACATGGTTTTTCAACCAAAATAAAATATATTGCACTTATAACCAAAATAGGTACTATTAGAATTATAGTTTGGAGTAAAATATTTAATTCATAGTTAGATGATATATTCCAAAAAACAGTTGTGTTACCGAAGCCTGAAATAACAACTGTATGAAATAGATAGATAGTGTAGCACATTCCACCTATCGTCGTAAATAGCTTATTACTAAATATACGACGCCAAATTGATGAGGTCAATACTATATAAATAAAAACAAATAATAGTGTAACAAATACTAATTTGTTAAAAAGTGGTACTATGTCAATAATATACAAAACAGAAAATGACAACATACCGACAAATAAGGCTAACTTGTCATTTAGTTGATATTTTTCTTCTGTAATATAAAGATCTGCAATCAAAAAACCTACTAAAAAATAAAAGAGGTAGTTATAAAGTGAAATATGTTGGGATACTAGAAATACATTAACAATTGGAATACCTAGTATAGCCACAATCAACAACAGTCTACGCTTAAACTTGTCGATATAAAACACGCTTGCCAAAATCGGAGCTACCAAATAAAACTGAACTTCTACCTCCAATGTCCAAGTTATATTTCCAATCATTGGTTGAATTTCAAGCCAAGCAAAATTTTGTAAATAAGCCAAATTAAAAAACAAACCATTCACCAAATCACCCAATGGATAAACCCCCTTAATTACATGTAAAGTAAAAAAAATTAATAATGCTATAAAATATGGTGGCTCCAATCTGGATAGTCGGCGGTAATAATAACTTTTCAAATTGGGTTTTTTTCCATCTGCCAAAAAATACTTTACGAAGGGTAATGCTAAAATAAAACCACTAATAATGAAAAAAATTTCAACTCCTTTAAAACCATTATTAAACAGATCATACAAAACATTTTCGTAATTGTATACAGAATGTGTTTTTGCAACAAAAAACAATTGGATATGATAAAGTATAACCACCATAACTGCCAAAAAACGAAGACCATCTATTTCTGGAATAAAATTCCCAGATGACGTTTTTCTCTTTAATTTATTGTATAAATAAAGTTTTAGATTCATTACATCTTGATTATCTGACTAATTCTAAAAAATTTTCTGCAATAACCCTGTTTGAAAAATTTATTTTTGCGTACTTTCTAGGAGAAAATGTATTAGATTCACTTAAAAAGACATTCCATTTATTTACAAAATCATCAAAATCTTTAAAAAACAGGCCAGATTGCTCATTTAAATAAGGTGCGCCTATCTTATTATCTTCCCAATAATTACCGCCGTAGGACCAGTATCCCCTATTCCATACTATTGTCGGCACATCTTTCATCCAAGCCTCGCACAAGGCTATACCCTGACTTTCTGACTCTGACAAGCATATCATAACCTTAGCACTGTCCAAAAGTTTTAAGTATTTTTTATGGGTATAAAAACCGTACTTTATAACTTCGCAAGGAGTATTATTTTTATCAAAAAAATCAACAATCTTTTTAGATAGATCCTGATCATCGTTTTTCTTATACAATAATATTTTATTCTTCTTCTGATTGATCAATGGATATACATCCACACCAACAGCCCAAACTATAATCTTGTCCTTTATGCCTGGCTTTATGCTAACCCAGAAATCCTTGACCCACTTAGATGGGGCTATAACAATATCAATGCTTGTATCACAAATAACACTATTCTTTTCATCAGGAGAAACCACCATCACCGGACCTACAATTAATTTCTTGATCTTCTTATTCTTTTTTGCATCTATTGCCCATTTGAGTGCTTCATAACTAGCATTTACATATACAATATCATCTTCGTGTATATCACCAACATTTATATTATATTTATACTTATAACCAATCTCACGGAACCCCTTCATAAGGCTATCCGTTACGAGGTCTTGGCCTCTTTTTTGCCCCAACAAAAATTTGACAAATAATTTGAAACTTTTCATTGAGTCATTCCAATTGTAGACTGGTGATTTTGTCAAAATTACTAAGGACATAAAATAATTTATTTACTTTAAATATTTTTTCTAAAATATTTAATTTTTAAATTTTCTAATAACTTTATTTTTTTGAATGGTTTATAAAAGAAAGCAAATATTTTTCTTATACCAAGGGTCACGATTGCATACTTTGCCACAACCCTTTCATTCTTCTCTAGATTTAGCAATTTTACAGGATTAATAGTACTCCTCTTGGCAAAAGACAGCTTCTGATCAAATATTTGTCTCAAAAAAACTTCAAAACCCTGATTAACCCTATCAAAGCTGTAATTTTCAGCCATAATTGGCTCATTGACAATTTGTAAGTACAAATCATCATTTTCATCTATATCCTTTATTCTTTCGACAACTTCATCAAAACTGCCGTAATCATGGCAATTGATGATTCTACTTTTATTAAACTCACGGCCTATTTCAGGATTACCCCAATAAATAGGTATGGTATTCGCCACCAAAGATGTGACAATTTTTTCTGTTGTATAGCCCAAGCGAGAAGAATTTTCAAATGCAATTGAAAACTTATGTTTCAATTCAAATTCTAATTTGTTACCTACCCTACCTCCAATATTATTTAGATAACCTCCACCAGCATTAACTTTTTTGTAACTACTAAGTTTATCAAAAAATATTTTACGCGTAGTGTCTGCTAAATAATTTGAGTACACAAAACTACAAAAATCTGACTTGCCAACCAAGTCATCTTTTGTATACACTATTGGTTTATTAAAATCAAAACCACCGGCCATCTCCTTTTCACCCTCATTATAAAAAGTAGCCATCATGTAGACAGGAAACCTATAGTATCTATCCTCAAAATTCATATAATCACAGCCTATCGCATAATCACACAAATTAAAATTTGGGGAAATATTTTCTCCAGTATAAAATATTTTTACACAATCATACTCTAGATGTTCGTAAGTCGACTCATGATAAAATAAATAGTCTGGGTCTTCTGAAAACTCAACATCGTAATACTTTTCTAATATCTTTAGAACTAGAAAACCAAAATGTGTAGCCTCACTTTTATCATCAAAATCACAGATTTTAATTTTAATTTTTTTCATAGTATTTTATATAAATTTATTTTACCTTATAAAGATGCAGCCCACTTCCGCTATTACTTAGCTCTGTATATTTTTCTTCTATTATTTTTTTAATCCTGATATCAAAAATATTATAATATTCCAAAGGACTTTCTACAAAAATCTTAGTATCATTTTCATTTTCCAACAAATCAATTATCAAATTCATCTCACCAGAGAAAGGGATATCGGCAATAGAGGTTGTATCCACTATAGAGCGTGTATTACTTTCGGCGTAATAAACGCCCTGATTAGGAGAACTCAGTATAAATATACTTTCTTTCTCATATGTATTTTCTTTTATAAAGTTAATATTTTCAAAATAAGCAGACTCCTTTACACCAAACGATGAAACACCCGAACTAACAAAATTAAAATATTTATTTATATTAAAAAATAAACTAAATGGCGCCGAAAGAAGAACGTAAAAAATACAAATAAACAGAATTGCTTCCCCATAGTTACCCCGCCCATGCTCCTTGATTCTATGCCACAGTACATCTGCAAAAATTACAAGTAGTATCAATGCTGGGTATGATGTTCTAAACAAAGTAGTGTCGCTGGACTGCCCTTCGTAATAACTAAAAAGCCCAACACCTAGAATAGACAAAAATAATATTATCCTTTCAATATAGTTCGCATTCTTTAGAACAAATGATCTTACAGAGATTAAAATTCCAATCAAATATATTAAAATAACTACACTCCACATATGTGGTGGTGGTATCATTTTAATCATTAAATAACCTGACAAGAATATCTTTTGATACTGTAATAAAAAAGAAACACTAGGTAATTGCCCACTATTCAAATAGGTGACAAAAATGAAATAACCAGTGACCAAAAATAAAGCGACAGATCCCACCACAAAGTGTTTTAGCATCTTCACAATCTTAACTTTCCATATACTATCTTTTACTAACTCATTATAAAACAAGACTGCCAGCCATGATAAAAACACCACAACACCAACATCAAAATTCCACAAAATACCGATAGAAAAAAATAAGAAAGAAATATAGTACAAAAATCTACTATTATTTTTAAAGTAACTTACCACCAAAAATATACTTAGACAAGGAAATACATATCTAATAGGCCAATATTGAAAGTAATATTCTGGTACAGCCCTAGTAGCCAATAAGGAATAAAAAATTGTACTAAAAAATCCCAAAAATAATAGTAGTTTATTTTTTATTATTTTATACATTGAGCCAAATAAAAAGAATACTGATATAACCATTAAAAAAGCCATGACCACAGAAAATTTTAAAACACTCAAACCAACAACCTTGAATATGGGTGCTAAAAAGAATGCGTATAGACCATAAAAACTAGCTAGATTAACCAAGAGACTCTTACCTGCCATAACTTGACTAACTGGATATAAAACAGGATCAAATGTATAAGCATCAAAATAGTTTGTCAGATTAAAGACATTCATGAAAAAAACTAAAGTAAAAATAAAAAAAACTAAGATAAATAGGGTATTTTTTATTCCTTTTGAGAGATTATCATTTGCAAAAAACACCAAAAGAAACAAAGGAAATAATATTAAATTAAAAAGGTACTTACCAACTCCACTAAAATAGAAACTATCCTGTATGTAATAAAAACCAGTCATAGCCAAACCAAGATAGACCACTGAAAAAATAAAGAAAATACTGACCCCAACCACTCTTGGGTAATATTTTTCTACAAACTCTTCTGTTCTAGATACTTTTTTATTAAATAAAGCATAAAAGAACCACAAAACAAAAGGAGAGGTTATGCTACTTAAAATAAATTGCAATCTTTCGACCGGTTTTGGTCTAAAATTTTTATAAAAATAATCCAAATAATCACCGGAAAGCCCATTCAAAATTTCAGATATATCTGGTTTATAAAAATAATACACAAAATAATTTAAAATAAATAATAAACCAACTGTGGAAACAATAGTGATAGAAAAAACAATAAACTGTCTTTTATATGAACTAGGTCTATTAGTAGGGCAATCTATTTGCCCATTACCCAAATATAAAAACATGACCCTCAAAATCAACCCGAATATAAAAAATATTGAAATCAAAATTAATGCAGATACAAATGGTTTAATAAGTATCTTATCATCGCCACTCCAATTTATTAGGCTTCCAAAAAAACTCTTATAAATTGGTATTTTTGATCTGCCCAAACTAACCTCCTCAGGAGCTTCCAATACCAGAAAGCTATCATAATCTTCGACCTGCAACTCTGATTTAATTAAAGATTTATCAAAAACATGCCAATCTTTTTTTATTTGTTCTCCGCTAAAATGAAAAGGTTTATCACCAATCCATATATCCAAATTGGCCAAAACAGAAAGATCGTCTTCATTGAGACCAAGCAAAATCTTTTTCATAAAAACACCATCTACTGTCCATCTCTTATCTAGATTTTGATTGGGTCTTATATATGTATAATTACCAGACCTAGCCAGTTGCATATATCTTTTTAAAGAATCTATCTCTTTACCTTGTACATCAGTCGCCTCAATCCTTACTGGCTCAATTATTTGCCGACTACCAACCACAGAGATCATCTGACCAGCAAAAAATACCAAAAAAAATAAAATAAGTAATAAAACTCCCACTTTATACTCTTTTTTAAAAACCTTAAAAATAGAATCTGCAAATGATCTATTATAAATTATTTTCTTGAATTTTTCCAAATCAAATAGGTCTTTTTTCATAGTATATAACACATCTCTATTTACCAAATCTTAATTTTAAAATTGTAATAACATAAGTTATAGCAAATAAAAATAAATTTCTCTTTGTCTTACCAAATTCTCTTTTTTTAAATGTGTATGGCAATTCAAGAAATTTTATACTTTTATTTTTTTTCTTCAACTTAAACATTATCTCCTCTACAATATCAAAGTTATTGCAATTTAGAGACAAGTCTTTTAGTTGGTCTGATCTATACAATTTAAAACTGTTAGAAACATCTTTGCATTTCAAATTTAATATTGATGAATATAAAATATTAATAGCAAGGCTCATCAAAATCAAAATTTTGCTATTTTCAGTATTACCACCCTTTACATAACGGGAAGCAATAACAACATCAGCGTCGTTTCTATGAGAATAGAGTTTCTTTATAAATTCAGGTGAATGCGAACCATCTGCATCCATAAAGACAAAAAATTCTCCTGTTGCATTTTTTATACCAGTCCTTATCGCGTCTCCATAATTATTTCCATTATCTCTATTTAGATAGACTACAGAATTATCTAAGCAGATATCTTTTGTGTCATCCATTGCGCGCAATGTATCCACAACTATAATCTCATAATTTATATTTAGTTGATTCAACCCATCTTTTATTTTGGGTAATATAACAGATAAATTTTCTGCTTCTTGATAAGCTGGTAGGACTACACTAAGTTTTATTATTTTATTTTCCATAAACTATTTTAAAATATCTTATTATCTGTTATCCATTTTAGCATACTTCTTATTCCTTCCTTTTTGCCAACTTTTGGTTTCCACCCTAAAAATCTTTCTATCTTACTAATGTCAGCGATAAAGACCTTTTGATCACTCTCTCTTGGTGGTAAATTTGTATATTTTAATTTTACCCCCAACTCTTCTTCCAAAATATCAAAAAGCTCTAACAACGATAGACTATTTTCAACTCCCCCACCAATATTAAATACTTGCCCCTTAATCTTTTCAATATTTTTTGCAGCCAAAAAATAAAGATCCACCATATCATCTGCATGCAAAACATCTCTAACCTGCTTACCATTACCAGATATTGTAAAAGGCTCTCTTTGTGGATTTTCTTTTGTGGAAACTGCCTGTGCACAAAACCAACCTATCCAGCCCTGATCTTTACTTGAAAATTGACGAGATCCATACATTGAAGAATGTCTCATAACTGCAGTTTTTATACCAAATACTTTATTATAATCTAAAATATACTGATCAGCAGAACCTTTTGAGCATCCATAAGGAGATGCGAAGGATAATCCAATATTTTCATCAAAACCATCAGAAAAATCTAAGGACTTATATCTCCTTTCTTCTTCTACAAAATTAATATGTTCCAAGTCACCATAGACCTTGTTGGTTGAAGAATATATAACTGCTGTACTAGAGCTATGCTTTCTTATTGCCTCAAGTAAATTTAAAGTGCCTAATGCGTTTGTATTAAAATCTAATAGTGGATCTTCTATTGAAGATGTCATTGCAACTTGTCCGGCAAAATGAAATACTACATCTGGCCTCTCATCAATTATTACTCTCTCTATTTCACCATACTTACTAATATCACCCTGAACAAAAGTAAAATCACCCAATGTATTTAACCATTCTAAATTTTTTTCTGACCCAAATCTAGATAAATTATCAAAAATAATTAATTCGTCACCTTTTTGTAAAATTTCTTTTGATAGGTTTGACCCCAAAAAACCACAGCCTCCGGTTATTAAATACTTCATAACTTTTTATATTATACTTTTTAACTCAAAATCAAGTGTTTTTTTTATCCCATCTTCCAAAGAAGTTCCGCACTCCCAACCAAATTTCTTAATTGCGCTTGTGTCTGCTATGCACTCCATTACTTCGTGTTTTCTATATGGCAATGCTCCAAAATTCAAAACTGTTTTATTAAGAGGTAATAATTCTTTCATCATTTCCACAAGCTTTCTAATTGTAACAGCCTTATTACTTCCAATTTCAAAATAATAAAAATCAGAACTAAAACTATCTAAGTTCTCCAAAATTGTCATAAAGGCATTCACCACATCATCTACGAACACAAAGTCTCTTTTTTGCTCGCCCTTAGTCAAATCTATATTATCTACACCTTCTACAAGCTTACGAAGTATGTTTGAGACAAATTTAGTACTATCGTCTCCGGGACCATAAAAATGTTCTAATGCAATATTGATGCACACTAAGTCATTTTTATAACTAGTTAGCCAATCCTTAAATTGCCTTTTTGATAAGGAGTAATTATTTATTCTTTTATCAAGGATAGTATCTGTGTTTATAAAATATGTTACACCATTTTCTCTTCCAAGCTCCAGCAAGCTCAACGGCAACAATAAATTGGCCTCGAGTGTGTGTATTGGATCTCTACCCTTTCTTCCATAGTCAGTTGCACAATGTAAAATAATATCTATTTTATTTTCTTCAAAAATCTTTCTCAATTTTGTCTCGTCTGTATTATAAGTCTTTATTTTATCTATATATTCATCAATTCTAAACGTATTTGAAAAAGATCTCTTCAAAACTATAATAGAATACCCCTTATAAATTAATTTTTTTAAGATACTACTACCAAGATATCCAGTAGCCCCCGTCAATAAAATTACTTTTTTATCTTTTTCCATATACAAATATATTACTCAATATGTGCTATAACCTGACTTATATATTTCTCGTCACAACAATCTTCCGGATCTCTTTCGTTTATTTCATTAAAATACTTATGTGAGACCTTTATTTGCTTGTCTGCCTTTCTCAAAAACATTTCGTACTCCATGTCTATATGACCGATATCTACAACACGATAACCCAGCAAGAACAAATCATAAGCCAAGACTTTTGCCGTTGGCCCAAGAGAAAGTAATATGAGTTTATCCTTATCTATTTTCAAGGCTTCATTTTTTATTTTTTCGTATTTATCATAAGCACTTTCAGGTGGACATAAGATCCTTTGCAAAGACTTTACACTATCAAACATATCATTGCCAACACCCAAACGACTTTTTGAACCTTCAACAAGCACTACATCTTTATTCGCCCAAATAGAAAATAATTTTTTAAAAACATATGCAGAGTTTGACCTATCAACGTATGCCAAATAAGGACGGGTCATATTGGTATCACCATATTTTTTTTTGTAAGACAGTAGTTTTTTCCACACATGCCCATGTCTATACAAGTGATGCATATTAAACCAATATGCGTAACTCTTGAATCCATTCAATTTTTCCCAAATACCTGGAATACATATTAATAGACCATCTCTGTTGCTTTTCAAAATTAGTTCTAATTTTCTAGACAATTCTTCATTTGTTTTCTGAAAAGCAAGCGTCAAATTATCTATTAAAGAAATTTCTCCATCCCCAAACCTAATTACAGACATATTTTTTTCTACTACCAAATCTACAGTCTCTGGAATAGAGAGCACATCTGGACGTTTTCGTTTTTTTCTTAAATAGACATTGAATACGTACAATACAAATGCAATGACAGGGCCTATCTTTTGTCTAATGCCAAGTGGTGTAAAATCTCTCAATTTTTGAATAAAATTTTGTATTAATGATTTTTTCATAATATATTTGATTTAAGAATCAAAATCTTTTAACAGATCTTCTTTTGACAGACTATACTTTTCTTCTATGCTTTCTAAAGTAATGTTATTTTCAAGCTCAAAGAGTCTGGCATACGCCATCAATCTAAAAAATGCGTAACTCAGTATAATTATTATACCAAGCCTACCACTTCTCCAGCCTCTCTTTCCATAAATCCAAATATAACGCAACATAGCAGCGAGCATTCGAATAATGCTAAATTTTTTTTCTAAAAGATATTTTTCAGCTGCCTCAGCTTCAGCATATCGCAAATGTCCAATCACAAATTTATTTATACTATATGTACTAAAATGCTTCAATGCATATTTTTCTTTATTTGGAAGCTTGAGTTTTTGATCTTTTGAGCCCAAAAACTGTCCCATTCCATGAATGTAATTCTCTTTATAATTTATGAAATCTTTATGAAACAAAAATGGTGAATATGCTTTTTGTATATAGTTATCTGTATTACCCCACAAATATGTATATAGAGGTACGAGTACATATTTATATTTATCTTGCATAGAAATCTCAATCATTTTTTCCACCAAACTTTTTGGAGCAATATTATCAACATACCCCCAATAAATCCAATCAGTATTCAGATTTGATTTTAAAAAATCAAAATTTTCCTGTGTTTCAACCTGAGGCTTTTTGCTTGGCGGCCTCGAGAGAAATCTAGCCCCAAGCGATTCAGCGATCTCTTGTGTTTTATCAGTACTACCGCCATCCATCAATATTACCTCACCACACTTAATAAAATTCCTAATAGCATAGGAAATTCTTTTTTCCTCGTTATAAGTAAACAAAACAAATGTAATATTATTATTCATATTTATAATTTTCCAAATAACCTCTTTATAAAATCACGAACATTCTGACTTCTAAATAAGTACTTTCTCAAAACACTAATGATCCAGGTTTTAAATAAATTAATTACTTGCTTTATTTTTAAGATCCATTTAGAATATTTTAACTCGTATGTATCGAGGATCCACATTTGCAATTTGGATGTAGACTCTGCGCGCTTCGATAAAGTTTCTAATCCAGGAAAAACATCCCAGCGAATATTGGCAGCACGAACCTTAATTAGAGGCTTTGAAATAATTGCAAAACGCCTACCTTTCATAGCAGACAACAAAATATACACATGCACGGCATTAGAACCCACATGTTCAGTTTTGTTTTTCAAAGATTTCCAAAATTCTCTTTTAAATAATTGCATAGAAAGCCCGCAAAATTGACCGACTAGATCATTTTTTTTCATCTCTGATACGCGATCATCTACTAATTTATAATATTGATTTGATTCAATAATAAAATTAGGCTGTGACACAGAGGGCTTACTTAGCGAATTATTATAACCCAGACAATTAACTATACAATAATCAAACTTATCCAATTTTAACTCCTCTAGCATGTGCTCTAGTGCGCCCTCAAACAAAGCATCGTCATCTCCCAAAAACCAAACAAAGTCACCTTTTGCTTTTTCTACAACATTTATTATATTCCGATCTACTCTTATATTCTCTGAATTTCTATAATAAAAAATATTTGAATAATCCCTTTGAAATTCATTTACAATTTTTTCAGTATTGTCCGTGCTTGCATTATCTGATATTACAATCTCAACACTCTCTCGTACGACAGAATCTTCGAACTGCAAAACAATGCTATTTAGACATTGTCTCAAGCATTCATCGCGATTATAAGTCGGTATACATATACTGATAATAGGATTGTTCATTTTATTTAAAGATTAAAATTAAAAATCTCTATGCTTTATCTTTCCTTATCTTGTCTATTAGTACTTGAACTTTATGCCCCTCCACAAATGAGGGTAATATTTGTTCCTTGTTATTACACCCTACAACAAATCTAGTTGCTATTTTTCTAACAGTATCAACTCTTTCATCTTCTTCGTTATCTATTTTAACTTTTTTATCCTCCACAAGGATCCTTTTTGATTCTTCTTTGGTATAAATATTTATAGTAAAATTTTCAGTTACACTATTTTTGTTTTCCAAAATAATTTTACCTTTTTCACATTCAAATATTAGTTGGTGCCTATTTAAGCCTGCATTGCTTGCATTAATATGAGCACTACCATCAACTCCATTTTTAAATTTTATAATTATATCTAGGCCAGATTCTCCTCCATTGGCACTGCCATCTGAATAAGAGAAAGAGCTCTTTACATCTAGTATTTCACCGGCATAATATTCCAAATAATAGAGCGAATGAGAAAAATAAAAAGACAGCGCACCTCCACCCTCATTTATATCTGTCTTCCATGAAGAAATGCCGTTTTTTATATCATAACTCAAAAAATCCCAATTCACAGAAACATGCTTTAACTTTCCGTAAGTATCCTGATCTAGCATTTTTTTTACTTCTTGCCATGCCTTTATTTCCGGAAAAATAAAATCGACTGCATGCACGATACCATTCTTTTCTGCCAGATCCAGAAGTTCTTTTGTTTGCTCTTGATTTAAAGCAAGTGGTTTTTCAGCAAATATATTTATTTTCTTTTTTATTGCAACCCTTGCTATTTCATACTGAGTTCTTGGTCTAACTGCAATTGCCAAAGCATCTAGGTCTTCGTTTTTCAGCATATCTTTCCAATCTGTATAAACATTATCCAAATTTATGCTTTTGCAGTATTTCAATAAACGATCTGTTTTCTTTCCACAAATAGAAACCACATGACAATCATTTATATCACTGAATGCAGGAAGCAGTCCATAAAGACCAAATCCTGAACCAATTATACCTACTTTTAACATAAATTAATATTATACATCTTCATTTTTTACTATTTCAAAGTCTGGCAATGGTATTACAAAATCGGACTTCAACCCCCTTGCCTTCAATTGTTCCATTATTGGCTTGGCATAATGCCAAGCCAAAATAATAACATAGTCAGGCTGTTCATCGATAAGGATCTGATTGTTAACCACAGGAATATGCTTGCCCGGCAAATATTTGCCCAATTTGAGCGATGCTGGCTGTTCTGCTAAGTATGGTAGTAATTCTGTGCCTACTCCATAATAATTTAATAGAGTTGAACACCTGCCAGGACATGAATTTCCCACTATACTCTTCCCTTCCCTATTGGTGCTGATCAAAAAATCCATAAACTTTAGACGGGCCATCTTTACTCGATCTGCAAATTTCTGAAATGTTTCTAGTTTTCCAAGACCTGATGCATCTTCTAAAGCAAGCAAATCAGTCACCGCTTGGCTCACAGGCCTCCCCTTTCCTTTGGTAACATGAACACGAATATTTCCACCATATCTATCGCCTCTTTCTACATCAGTCACAGTAAAGTCGTATTGATCAAACAGAGCCACAAGAGCACGCAATGAATAGGTGCGCAGATGTTCGTGGTAGACTGTATCAAACTGCCCACCTTCAACCACATTCAAAAGATAGTGGGTCTCAGAGACAAAAACCCCATCTTCTTTTAAGAGTGTATATGCACCCATAATAACCTCTCCCAAGGTCTGCATATGTGCAAATGTATTTGTAGTCACAATGACAGACGCTTCTCCATGCTTTTCCTTAATCATTTCGGCGGTCTTAATATCAAAGAAAGATTGAACTGTCTCAATACCCCTTTCATTTGCAAACTTTGCAATATTTGTAGGTTCGACACCAATAGTTTTAATACCAGTACCCTCAAAACCACTGAGCAAAGTCCCATCATTTGCACCGACATCAACCACTAAATCACCCTCTTGAAGATTATATTTATTGATAAGTGATTCGGCAATCTTTACTTGGTATTCCACCAATTCTTTTGTCACACCACTCTTGTATGGATAGTCTGGATGATAGACCTCTTTACCATCGACACAGTAATCTATCTGAGCGTCAGTACAATTTTCACACCAAATCATACGAAGTGGAAAAGTTTTTTCTGGCTGATCAAGCATTTCTTTTGTCAAAAGTGTGTCACATAAAGGCTGATGCCCAAGATCAAGTATGGTGTGCAATTTATCTGAATTACAAACTTGACACCTGCTAATGTGCCCAGTTTTTATATCGTGATGTTCTGGATAGTTTAGACTCATAAAATTAATATTAAATTAAGTTAAATTATTTTTTATTATTTAAGTTTTCAAGTTTTATTCATATTTTTTATAAATTCATTAAATTCATTTACTATATAATTCAGCATATCCTTGGACAACCCAGGATGAACACCGATCCAAAAAGTATTAGTCATTACAAGATCAGTATTAACAAGATTATCTACAATCCTATATTTAATATTCTTTTCCACAAAATAAGGTTGTTTTATAACGTTGCCGGCAAATAGAAGCCGTGTACCAATTTTCTTTTCATTTAAATGTTTTATTAAATCATCCCGTGTAAAACCCGCATCATCTTTCACTGTCAAAAGAAAACCAAACCAACTAGACTCAGCCTTATCCGACCAACTAGGAAGAATAAAATAGTCTTCGTGTTTTTTTAATTTCTCATAAAGATAGTCAAAATTGTCTCTTCTCTTTTGTATAAAATCCTCCAGTTTATCCAATTGTGCAACACCTAGAGCAGCCTGTATATCGGTCACCTTCAAATTATAACCCATCTCAGAATAAATATATTTATGATCATACCCAAGAGGTAAATTGCCAAGCTTCCAAGAAAAACGTCTTTTACATGTATCATCCATACCTGTTCTACACCAGCAATCCCTACCCCAATCACGAATTGATTTAATTATGCGATATAGCAAAGCATCATCTGTAAACACAGCTCCACCCTCCCCCATAGTAATATGGTGTGCGGGATAAAAACTACATGTAGCCACATGTCCAAATGTACCTGTTTTTTTACCATCATACACAGAACCTAGAGCATCACAATTGTCTTCTACAAACCAAAGACCATGCTCTTCGCACAACTCGGCTATCTTATCCAACTCGCAAGGATTTCCCAAAGTATGTGCCAAAAAAATTGCTCGTGTTTTTGGGCCAATTGCTTTTTTTAATTTCTCTATATTTATATTGTATGTACCCAAATCAACATCTACAAAAACAGGAACCAAACCATTTTGAACTATAGGATTCACTGTTGTTGGAAATCCTGCCGCAACACTAATAACCTCATCACCTGGTTTCAGTCTCCTATCCTTTAGCTTTGCAGACATCAGGGCAGAAAAAGCAACTAAATTTGCAGATGAACCTGAATTAACTATAGCTGTAAACTTTACCCCCAACCACTCACTAAGCCTTTTTTCAAATAAATCTGAAAATCTTCCCTCTGTCCACCACCCGTCCAAAACTGCTTCGGTCATATTTAATATTTCCTTCTCATCAAATGTTTTACCAGAGACAGGAATAAAAGATTCTCCTGGTACAAATTCTTTGGGAGAAAATCTTTCTTTGTATTCTTCTCCCAATAATTTTTTTAAGTTATCATTCATACAAAAAATCTTTTTTATTTAATTTATTTAAAATAGTTTTATAATATTTTATCAACTCTAGCAATGATTGGTCTAGTTCAGTATATTCTATATTTTTTAGCTCTGATTTTAATCTTGAGATATCACATGTATACTCTTTATTCAAGTCAGGTTTATTAATTTTTATATCTTTTTCCTCATCTAAAACATATAAAATTCTATGAACTATTGACGACAGAGACACTCTCTCCCCCCTGCCTATATTATAAAATTTGTGCTTTGTCTTTTCATTTTCAATAAAATATCCTAAAATTTTTACAAAATCATTCACATACAAATAGTCGAAATAAGTGTCTTGATTCATTGTTACAGGAAGACCTAGCAATACTTTGCAGATAATATTTGAAATAAATCTAGTTTTATAATCTTCATATTTCCCATAAACCCCAAACAATCTCAGGTGGGTAATGAAGCTAGCTTCCTCACAGTATTTTGCACATACATATTTATAAAAACCATATGGATCTTCTGGTACAGATTTATCAAAATCAGATTCTCTTATATTTTTTAATTCTTGTTGTTTATTATATTCTGCACCAGAACCTAAGAAAATCATCCTCTTGTACATTTTTTTTGCCCTAACTAGATTGAAAAACATTTTTAAATTATCCAATACAATACCTGGATTATCTTTCTCATTTCTAGCAACGCCCACTGCTGCTGCATGAATTACAATATCTACTTTTTCTTTTTTTAAAAAATTATAAACCAAGCTAGTGTCTAATAAATTTAATTCTTTACTATTTGGTGCCAGTATTTCGTACTTATCTCCCAATAGCTCAACTATATTTCTACCAAAAAAACCACTACCACCGGTTAAAAGAATTTTAATTTTCTTTTTCATATATTTCCTTTATTATACCGACCACATTAGAGGTGGATAGACCAGACACACCTCTTAAATAATCTTGTCTGCCTATTAATTTTGGGTACTCGTCATTAATTCCAATTCTTTTAAAACTGCATTTTTTATCAGATTCAGCAATAACCTCGGACACTGCACTACCCAGACCTCCTATGTAGCTGTGTTCTTCAAGGGTGATAATAATTTTTCTATTGGAAATTAAATTCTCTATCAAGTCTACATCCAGTGGTTTTAAGGTGTGAAAACTAATTACTTCTACGTCAATCTTATCATTTTTAAGCAATTGGGCGGCTTCTAGAGCAATTTCTGTAATAGAACCTGTGGACAATATACTAACTTCTTTACCTTCTCGTAAAATACGCCCCTTACCAAAACTAATTTCTTTATTTTTTGAACTTAAATTTTCTTCACCACCCCTATTCAATCTAATAAAAAAAGGGCCTTTGTTTTTAATAATATATTCTATTAATTTTTCTGCCTCCAAAGGATCTGCTGGAGATATAATTTTCATATTTGGCAAAACACGCATCACTGCTATATCCTCAATAGAATGATGTGTGGCACCCAAAGTGCCGTAAGCAAAACCAGCACCAACCCCCACAACCGTTACATCCAAATTTTGATAACAAATATCAACTCGTATTTGTTCCAAACAGCGCATAGTCACAAAAGGCATTATTGAATAAATAAAAACTTTTTTACCCTGCAAGGCTAATCCAGCGGCAACACCAACCATATTTTGCTCAGAAATACCGACATTAAAGACCTGCTCTGGTAATTCATTTTGAAAATCTTCTATAACTGAAAAACCCAAATCTGCCGTTAAAAAAATAATATTTTTATTCTTCCTGGCAGCCTCATGAATTGTATTTATAACCGTATTTCTCATATTTTTTCTAATTCACTAATTGCCATTTTATACTCTTCTTCATTAGGGCTTTTGTAATGCCACTTGATCTTATCCTCCATAAAGGATACACCTTTACCTTTCACAGTATTGGCAATTAAGACTGAGGGCTTTTCTCCCTTTTTTTGAGAAAAAGAAGTTAATTGAGTATCTAGCGCATTTAAATCATGCCCATCAACTTCTTTTACATCCCAACCAAAAGACTCCCATTTTTTAGCCATTTCATTCATATTAATAATATTATCAGTTTTTCCCAAACCCTGTTGCTTGTTAACATCTACGATTAAAATAATATTTTTAAGTTTAAACTGGCTACAAAACATAGCAGCCTCCCAAACTGAACCCTCATTACACTCTCCATCACCCAAAATACAATAAAATTTTCTATTATTATATCTATTTGCCAAGGCCATACCAGCTGTCATGGATAAACCATGCCCCAAAGAACCAGCAGTAGCCTCTACTCCAGATAGGCAATCTTTTATTACATGCCCAGCTATTTTTGAACCATTTTCACAAAAACCTTCCAAATTACTTATAGGAAAAAACCCCCTCAAAGCCAAGGTGGAATACAGTGCTGCAGCAGCGTGCCCCTTACTCAATACAAAAATATCCCTATCTTCAAAATTTGGTTTTGATGGTTTGATATTCATTACTTGAAAATATAAGACAGTCAGTATGTCAATAATACTAAAACACGAACCAATATGAGAACTCTTCGACTTATAAATCATCTCTAATACCTGTCGTCTAATCTCCGAAGTCTTAATTTTTAATTCTTTTTTATTCATGTCCAAAATATTTTTTATACCAATTATAGGTCTCTTTAATACTATCTTCAAAGCTACTCTTTGCTTTCCAATTTAAAACTTTTTCTGCTTTATCATAATTTAAACTTTGAGCTGGAATCTCATTTGTTTGATTATTTACTATTTTATAATCAATTTTTTCTTCCAAAACCGCCCCCATCTTCTCAATCAAATCTAATACAGAAAAATTATAACCGGAACTAAAATTGAAAGCTTCGCCTTTTGATTTGTCTATTTGTTCAGCAAGTTGAATATAGCCATCTACCACATCCTTTACATAAACATAATCGCGAACAAAAGTACCATCGCTTCTTAATTCCAAAGTACTCTTATCTAAAACAGACTTCACAACCCCTGGTATAATACGATTCATATTCAAATCTCCAGGACCATAGATATTCCCGAACCTACTAACTGTTACGGGTAAATCGTAAGTATTGTGATATGCCAAAGAAATCAAATCAGCACAAGACTTTGAAACATCGTATGGATGGTCACCGCCCATAGCATTTTCTTCTGTGGCATCTGTACAATCCTTGCCATATGCTTTGTCACTAGAAGCAACCACCAATGCCTTAACTCTGGGAGACATTTTGACTGCCTCTAGAATATTTACTGTACCCATTACATTGGTACTAATAGCTTCATAAGGATTGATCACTGCGGTTGGCACTATAGCTTGGGCGCCTATATGAAATACATAATCAATTTCATATTTTGTTACTACATTCATAATTCTTTCTTTATCATTCAAGTCACCGTATGCACAAACAACACTCTCATCCAATTTGTTCATATAAAAATATGAACTAGGGTCCTTACTACGAACCAGACAAACTATTTTATAAGGTTTCAATTTCAAAAGCTCTTCCACCAAGTGAGAGCCAACCAAACCAGTCGCTCCTGTTATCAAAATATTTTTTCCTGTTAGATTTGACATAAAAAAATTATTATATTAATTCCAAACTTTCCAAAAAGGATTTTTTGCCCAAAGTTCGTTCATCTCCTCGACCTCTTTATAATTGTCCATGCATTTCCATCTTCCTGGACTATTATAAACCATGACCTGACCATCTTTGGCGAGTTTTGAGAAAACACTTTCAATCATACTATCATCTTCGATAAAATCAAAGATATCTCTTCTAAATACCATAAACCCCCCATTAATAAGATCCTTTGCGCCTTCATTTTCATCCTCTGTAGTGACATTGTGTTGTGCAAAGTTAATCACTTTACTATCAGCATCAATATTTAAAAAACCAAAACGAGTAGCCGGCTTCACTCCAGTAATGGTCGCCACAAGACCGTGCTCTTTGTGAAATTCAACAAGTTTAGAAATATCTATATCAGCAACACCATCACCATAAGTAACCATAAAATGCTCGTCATTGCCTATATATTTTTTCAGACGCTTGATACGCTCACCTGTTAAACTTTTTAAACCTGTCTCTGCGAGAGTAACATTAAAATCATCGCAATGATTATTATGCATTACCATATCACCTGTCTTGGTGTTTAGGGTAAAATCATTAACAAAGGTACGCTCATGTAAGAAATAATCTTTTATCAGATCACCCTTATACCCCAAGGCCAATATAAAATCATTGAAACCATAGTGAGCATATATTTTCATAATATGCCACAATATTGGCTTGCCACCTACCGATACCAATGGTTTTGGCTTAAACTCTGTCTCCTCCTTCATACGTGTGCCTGTTCCCCCACACAAAATTATTGTTTTCATATGTTAAATATTATATTTATTTTTTTAAAATTATATCCCACTGATCTTTGCCTAGAATAATCTGACCCAGTAAGAGACTTTTTATTAGACGGAATAGTCTTTTTTTCTCTGACCAGTCAAACTTTTTTATTAAACTAATAATATTTTCATTTCCTGCTCTCACTGCTTTTTTATTTAAAATTTTTAAGCCACTTTTTTCACAAATATAATCAATTGATCCTGAAGAAAAGAAATTTAAATGACCAAATGGCAATACCATGCCCCATTTACCTTTCATCATCCTGGCTTTCAAACAATCTTTATTAGGAAAATTTAAATATATGATTGCATCCTCGTTCGCTACTTTACTTACTTTTTTTATCATAGACTTTGGATCAGCAACGTGCTCTAAAACATCCCCAAAAACTATAATATCAAACCTAACACCCACTGGTAAATCATTTACATCTTGGACAACTTTCAATTTTTCACTTTTTCCCCACCATCCTGGCTCAACACCATATGACATATCCGCCCTTTCAGAAAAATACTTCAACAAATTTCCACTTCCACATCCTATTTCTAAATAATTAAACTCGGTTTTATCAATACACCTAGTCAGTCTTGAGAAAATTTTCTCAGCATAAATATTATCAGGAGATGTCCCACTATAACCAGGTGGATAAACTACAAATCCAGAACCCTCTCCATACCACTTCGATAATACTTCTTGTCTTGGCATAGGATCAATCCACCAATGACTACAGATACTACACTCACGTAAACTTACCTTGTCATCGCAATTTTTATTTATAATTTGTACATAATTATCAATAATTTTTGATTTACCAGAACAAACTGTACAATCTACTTGGGCTATTAACCAACTATTATCTATCTTGTCCATATTAATTTTTTTAAAATAAAAATATATATTTATTTACACAATGTCAATAATTATTTTATATAATCAATTAAGGCTTCTTGCCAATTGCGTAATACTGGCACATTTATTTCTTTCAATCTTTTGTTTTCCAAAATAGAATTTTGTGGTCTTTTTATTTTTGTCCCACTCTCACTTGTCTTTATTGGAATAGGAGCAGATTCAATCTTAGAAAATTCTAATATTTTATTTGCAAATTCATACCAGGAACAATGCCCACTATTCGTTATGTGATAAACTCCAGGCTCAGCATCTAATACTATCAATTCATTTATTTTTTTTGCTAGATCATTTGTATATGTTGGAGAGCCAATCTGATCTTCCACTACTCTAATTTCTTCTTTTTCTCTGGCTTTCAAAATCATTGTCTTTACAAAATTTTTCTCACTATTATCTTTATTATTACCAAAGAGCCAGCTCGTACGTATAATTAAATTATTTTCATTTGCCAACTGCACCATATATTCTCCAGATAGTTTTGATGCACCATATACATTTAGGGGTCTTGGGCAATCTATTTCGGAAAAACTATTTTGGTCTCCACCAAACACATAGTCAGTACTTATGTGTACAATTTTTGCTCCAAAATCATTAGATACTTTTGCAAGAAGATACGGCCCGAAAGCATTAACCCTATAAGCATCCTCTATACATTCTTCTGCTTGTTCCACCTTATTATATGCGGCACAATTTATCACAATATTAGGATTATATTTACCAAACACTTCTAGTATAGCGTCTTTATTTGTAATATCCAAACCGATCCTATCCAATGCAATATAGTCTACTCCCAATCCAGAAAACAGCTGTTGCAATGCATTTCCAAGTTGTCCATTAGACCCAGTAATCAATATCATATTGCAAAAACTCTAATAATAATCTGCTCTCTGTTGACGATCATAATGTTTAATAAACTCTTCTTTATTTTTTACATCTTTCCACCATGCTTCATTGTTAATATACCACTCTACAGTATGTTTCATAGCATCTTCGAAATTATGCTGAGACGACCAGCCGAGATTCTGACTTAATTTTGTAGAATCTGGAGCATAACGCAAATCTGCACCAGGACGATCATTTGTGTGCTCTACACACTCAGATAGCTCCTTCTCCAATGCCAACATATCTCTAATTGATCCTAAAATTTCAAGATTAGTTTTTGGTGTACCACTCACATTATATATATGCCCATCCTCTCCTTTGTGTATTACAATATCAATAGCGTTACAAAAATCATTAACATATATCCATGATCGTATATGCATGCCATCACCATGGACAGGAATTTTTTTATCTTCAATCAAATTTGAAATTGCAAGTGGAATCAATTTTTCTGGATATTGATATGGACCAAAATTATTTGACCCTCTTATAATTAGAGCGGGTAATCCATGACTACGAATATAAGACCTAACAACCAGATCTGCACTAGCTTTAGAGGCGGCATAAGGATTGGATGGATTTGGAGAAGACATTTCTGTAGAATGCCCCTCTGGTATATCTCCATAAACCTCATCTGTTGATATCTGCAAAAAACGTGGTATACCGTGTATACGACACTCTTCTACCAACATATGGGTTCCAACAATATTAGTATTTATAAAATCATAAGATGAACACAGTGAACGATCAACATGGGACTCCGCAGCAAAATTTACAACTACATCAAACTTATTATTGCTAAAAAGATTATCTAGAAAAACCTTATCACAAATATTACCATGAATAAAATTGTATCTTTTATTTTCCTTGGTTTTTCCCAACTCTATTTCTGTTATGTCTAACAAATTATTTTGATTTCCAGAATAAGTAAGTAAGTCTAGATTAAATAATTCATAATCTTCATACTTATTATAAAGATGGCGTATAAAATTTGAGCCGATAAAACCAGAACCACCGCAAATCAATATCTTTTTCCTGTCACCCTTGGGAACACTTTTTAATTTACTATTGCTAGAAATTACTTCACCACTTGGCAAGATAAAAGAACCGCCCGCCTCTAAAAAATCTTTCTCTTTTTCAAGAATAACTTCCAGGTAATTCCAGGCTAACAATAAAAAATAATCTGGTAAATTTTGATGTGCAGAAACACTATCGATAGTTGGGATGTGCATACCAGGAGTAAATAATCCCTGTTTGGCTTGTAAATCCTCCAAAGCATAGTTTAGTACGCTATCATCTAAACCACAGTAATTTAGCATGGTATTCCCCTTTGCAGGTGCCCCATAAGCAGCTATTTTTTTACCGGAATTTTTCAAATCAGTCAAGAGTCCAACTAATTTTTGTTTTTGTGCCTTAACCTTTTGTGCCAACACACTATATGCGCTTATAGAATTCAAGCCCAACTCTAATTCTCTGTCAATCCATTTTTGTACACTATTACTAACACTATGTTTGCCAGCACGCCCCACAAACAAGCGCAAGGATCTTCCTTGTACTTTGTGAACCTCCACATCAAAAATTTCAAATCCATACTGTTCAAAAAGTTTTTTCAATGGGCGAACCGCCAAAAATGATAAATGCTCATGATAAATAGTATCGTATGTCAAATTTTCAAACATATCAATCAAATAAGGGGCCTCCATAACAAATACTCCGTCTTCATCGAGTAATTTATCAATACCTTTTACTAGATCGTGGTGATCATCTATATGTGCGACCACATTATTAGCCATTATTATTTTGGCTTTCCCGTGTTTTTCTGCAATATTTGCACCCACCACTTCTGAAAAGTAATCTACGATTGTTTCTACCCCCACCCTATCTGCAACTTTCACTACATTTTCAGCTGGGTCTACTCCCAAGGCTCTATAACCCAGATCTTTAAAAAATTTTAATAATATACCATCATTACTTGCTATTTCTACAACAAAATTTCCAGGTTCCAAAAAACGCTCTACAACATCTTCGGCATATACCTGAAAATGATTTGATAGCTTGGGCATTCCAGAAGAAAAATAAATATAATCAGCAAACATCTCTTCCTTATTCACAACATCCAAAAGCTGTGCGAGATTACACTCATGACAAAAATATGCAGCAAGTGGATACTTTTTTTCATTTGAAAAATCAGATTTATTTTTCAAAAAAGAATTGGCAAGGGGCTGATCGCCCAAATCCAAAAATTTTGTTAATTCTTCACTCTTACAAATTCTACATTTTGTATTATGTTTATGCATATTTCATTAGACTACGTTATAAATAAAATTCTCTGACCTAATATCTTTTGACCAATCCTGCAAAGATAGCCCATGCTTATCTCTATTGCCCATTAAATAATCTTTACTTATAAATTCATCGAACTCTTTCTTTAGGTCTTTATCACATAGTGCCCAATCAATTCCTTTTGACAATGGGGAAATGCCTGCCTCACCCTCTGGGTTATAATCTCCAGAAAAAAAGTATTCTATTGTACTATCCTCCAAAAAAAAGCTACCGTGTGCAATACCAGGTGGCAACCAAAGCCACTCACCATAGTCCGAGCTACCATCAAATGGCATATCATATAGAATGATCTTCCCCTCTGTAGGAGAACCTTTTCTTATGTCTAGCATTATATCTACCATATGACCGGACACAGTTCTAATCAATTTTCCAAGAGCTGGCTCCCACTGAAAATGAAGCCCCTTAAGCACGCCTGCTTTTGAAAAATTCTCATTAAACTGAACAAAATCAACATCTTTTAAAAACCCTAATTCTTTATTTTTTTTAATATCACTTTTTCTTAATATTTCAGAAAAATAACCCCGCTCATCCGCAAATCTTCCAAATCGGATCACTTGTACACCCGGTAATTCTAATTGTTTTACCTCAATTAATTTCATATGCTTATTTGAGCACTCTTTTTATACCCCTGTACAGTTTGCCCGCAGACTTTCTTGAATAACTATATGCAACATTGAATGGTAGCAAAAGTGTAAGGAAAAACGAAGGCTTTTCTTTTGTGTTATACGGAGGCTTGTAGATCAAATCAGAACTATCTAAATTTGATAGTTCATAAAACATTGGTGTCTCCATCCCCTCTTTGACAACCAGGCTTTTTCCATCTTGGCTTTTTGAATATTTTTTATCAAAAAACTCATTATTAACTGCGGAATATTTTCCAACACCTCCATCTGTTTTTTCTGATATATTTGCCCATCCAGCATTTTCTTGGGGTGCAACATAGTTAACTATCCCATGACAGACAAATTCGGGAACATCTTTTCCTTTTGCCAAAATACGATTTATATAATCGCCATCTTCCTGCCCAGTACCCAACAGTCTCTCCTCAAACCAGCCAACCTCTTTCATAAAACTCTTTGAAATTAAGAAGTGGCTCCAACTCTTATTAATTATAAAAAATGAACTATTGTTTTCTAAAACTTTTTCAAATTGTTTTCTAAATAATAAATTCAAGCTAACATCATCATTGATAATCAAGGATCTTTTTGCAAAAGACATCATTGCGATCCAATTAAAGCATTTTGCGAGAGACTGATGCTTCTCATTTGTAATATAATGAACATTGGGAAATTTGTTCAAAAAAGCTGTAACCTGCTTTAGATAATTGATCTGCAACGCCTCGTCATGATGGCCATTGATAATACAGATGATTTCTTTGTCAGGAAAAACCTCAACCAACTGATTAATTAGAGGTATAAAAAATTCTTCAAATCTCGCTACATAGGTAACAACCCCAATAGAATATTCAAGATTTATCTTTTTTTTATTACTCATACTCTAAATTTAATTGCCTTATTAAAAAAAGTTTTGAACAGTTCCAATTCATCTCTTTCAAAAAATCCAAAAAGTCTAAATAGACCAAAGAATGCGACAATACTAACCCCACCCAAAATAATAACGGAAAATAAATTAGTTATATAAGGAGTCAAAATTAGTGAGGATAGTAGATATATTATTATAGCAACAAAGACTATTTTAGAAATATTAGTTGTATAAAAATGAATAATCTTTTTTGTCGAAAAACCGAGCATTTTTCTTTCTACATAGAATAAAATAAATGGGATCGGCAACACGCCGATAAGATATGCAATTGAAGCGCCCACCGCCTTATACGATGGAACCAGCAAAAACATAGAGACGATATTTAATATCGCCATTGACATGGTACTAATAGCTATAAATTTTAATCTTCTTGTCCCACTTAGATAAAAATGCATAAAAACATTTATTGAAAATAAAAAATATGTGACAGTGAGGATATACATTGGGATTGTAGCATTGTCTGCAAACTCTTGTCCCAACCAATACTTTAGCAACCAATAGCCGTATACGAAGACTAGTGTGGCCAAAGAAGCAGAGATCAGTAATATAATCTTTATATACCTATGAAAAATATTTTTAATCTTTTCACTGTCCTGCAAAAAGCTAATATTGGAAAAAACTGGGAATAATGATGTAGACAAACTAAAGCTTGTTGCCTGGATCTTTTCTGGGATCATCTGTGCCGAAGCATAGTATGATACATACACTGGGCCCCAAAAAGCACTCATTACAAATTTATCAAACTGTGTAAGAATATTATTCATTATATTACTTACAGAAACCCAGAAACCATCTTTCATCAAACCTTTGAAAATACTTGGTGAAAAAAATAAGACAAACTTTAGATCTGGCAATAATTTCTTCCATATATATACATAGGCCACGAACAAAAACATGGATGATAATGCCTGTAGAATAACTAGAGACATTATACCGTACCCAGTGTAAACAGCTACGATACTAGATATTTGTAAAAAAGTTATACTTATCAGGTGCGCCTTGGTCATAATTCCAACCCTCTGTAGAGCATAAGGAATTTGAATTAACGGACTAACTATCATCTTAAAAAAGAATGCAAACCCCAAAAACATGAAAGTTACTTTATACGAGTAAACAAAACCATCTGGAATCTTGAGAACCCCCCTAAAGAAATCTGGCAACAACAGTAGTAAAAAAAATACCAAACACCCAATAAATAAATATAAAATAAATGTAGAACTAAACACCTTGGACAGCTCCTCATTATTTCTTGAGTCTGGATTTTCAGAAAGTTTTTTTACAAAAGTATAATTAAAACCAAAATCCAATAAAGAAAATAAGGCTAGACTGGCATTTAAGAGGACATAAAATCCATATTTTGAAGGACCCAACCGACTTATCAAAATCGGCATAACAACAAAAGCCAAAGCCATTGGCCAGATAAAACCAATGAAGCTATAGGCAGAATTTTTTATTGTTCTATTTGCCAATTCACTCATAATTACCAATCTTTAGTTTTATCTATAGTTTTAATTTTTACTTTTTGATATAAATTTGTTGCCTTTTTATCAACCTCTGGAGAGACTATACGCAACAATTCATGCCCTAAAATCCTATATTGTTTGCCAACTTTATTGGCTCTAAGAAGCCCCTTCTTTAGAAGACGTTTCATGGTGCTATTACTGACTTTTAGCAATTTTTCAGCTTCGGCAGTTGTATACACCTCATTTGGGTTGATTTCTCCCATATTTTAGCAGAAAATGAATAATAATACAAGTATAGCATGTGGTGTCATTGGGTGTCAAACGGTGTCATCCTAAGTTATCCACAAAATATCACTTTTGTCAAGCTTTTTCACCTTTTTACGCATAAAATCAAAAAATCACCTAATTGGTGATTTTTATATAAATAATGTTGTTTTATTGATTTTTGAACCACTCATAACTCAATTTTACCCCCTCTTCCAGGTCAATCTTGTGTTTCCAGCCCAAATCATGCATTTTACCCATATCCAAGAGCTTGCGGGGAGTTCCATCTGGCTTGGAAGTATCCCAGACAATCTCACCCTCAAACCCAACTACTTTTTTGACTATTTCTGTCAATTCCTTGATGCTCACATCCTCCCCCACACCCAAATTCATGAAAATCTCTCCTTTTTCATTCTGGGCCTCATTTGGATCAAAATTATTCATAATAAATACAGATCCACCAGCCATATCATCCACATAGAGAAATTCGCGTTTTGGACTGCCTGTACCCCAAGCTATGACTTCCTTATCCCCTTTTTCTTTGGCCTCATGGAACTTTCGGACTAATGCTGGCAATACATGAGAGGTTTCTAAATCAAAATTGTCCCCCGGACCATAAAGGTTTGTTGGCATTACTGCAATAAAATTTGTTCCGTACTGTCGATTGTAGCTCTGGCACATCTTAATACCAGCAATTTTGGCCAAAGCATACGGTTCGTTTGTCGGCTCGAGCAATCCAGTGAGCAGATACTCTTCTTTCATTGGCTGTGGGCACATCTTGGGATATATACAAGAAGAACCCAAAAATAATAGCTTCTTGATGCCGTTCAAATATGCTTGATGGATAATATTATTTTGAATCTGCAAATTTTCATAAATAAATTGTGCCGGATAGGTATTATTAGCCATTATTCCACCAACCTTGGCAGCTGCCAAAAACACATACTCGGGTTTTTCTGCAATGAAAAAATCAGTAACAGCCTTTTGATCTAATAAATCCAACTCTGTGTGAGTTTTTACAACTAGATTAGTGTATCCATCTGATTCTAATTTGCGAACAACAGCAGAACCAACCAAACCTCGATGGCCTGCAATATATATTTTTGCATTTTTATCCATCATAATTTTAACTATTAACTGTCTTTTTGAGATATTCCTCTGAATCTTGGTCTAATTTGGGATCTATTAGACTCTGCAAGTGATCACAAATTAATCTAGCGACCTCTTCTTGATATTGTGCATATGTCTTTACCTCGACCAAACCGTCATCTACACTCTCGCAATCACCCACTTCAACCACTTCTCCGGCATCATCAAAACCCAAACCCTCTTTATACAAAAAAGGATAGCGCTCTTTAAATTTACCAGCTTCCATCCTCTCACCTGTTGTTACAAATTTTGTATCTCCTTTTGTACCAGGTAGAGGTGAAGATGTCATATCATCTGCCAAATGAACTATCATATCTTCGATACTTCTATCTGGATTCAAAACTAACTCTCCATCTTCATCTAAGCTAATGAAATCTTCTAGACTCCCATGACCTGTTTCTTTGCCAGATGCTTCTACATAGCTCAATAAATCTTCTGAAATCCCCTGATCTTTCAATAAACTCTGCATGGTCTCGTAAGCCTCTTTATCATAAACACCCTCAGATTGATGCGAGCCTCTAGCTTTTTTTCTAAAAATTTCAAAGCGCTTATTAGCATCGTGTATTAAAGATCTTTCTGTAATATTTCTATACATTTCATCATCAATGGCCCCTGAACTCAATAATTTCTCAGCTATTTTATTTGCACAAATTCCGACGGATATACAATGTTCCCCCACATTACGAAAATCTTCAGCGTCTGGTTCATTATCTTTGTATGGATTGGGAACTGCTTCAGTTTTATCTGGATGCACTCCGCCAACCTCCAAAACCTTGAAAGCCTGTGGAAATTCTTTTGTAAATTCTACTTTTGCCTCTGCATATCTCTGTTCCCAAGGTTTAAATTTTCCTGTGTCATGTGTGCTCATATTATAAAATACTATATTTTATTAATTTTTATACTAAATAATCCTTTGATACGAGACCCATCTCTTCAAACTCAGCCTCTACCATTAATTTTACAAGCTCTTCAAATTTTACTTTCGGCTCCCAACCCAAAGTGTTTTTTGCCTTAGTAGCATCGCCAAGCAGTTTCTCAACTTCTGCTGGACGAAAATACTTCTCATCAATTTCGATCAGAACCTTCCCAGTCTTTAGATCTACACCTTTTTCATCTACACCACTCCCCTTCCATTCTATCTCATATCCAAGAAGTCGTGCACTGTGTTCTACAAACTCACGAACAGTATGTGTCTCACCAGTAGCCACAACATAGTCATCTGGCTTTTCTTGCTGGAGCATTAGCCACATGGCCTCTACATAATCTTTTGCATAGCCCCAATCACGCTTGGCATCTAGATTTCCCAAATATAATTTATCTTGCTTTCCTAGTTTAATCTTGGCAAATGCATTGGTAATTTTTTTTGTTACAAAGGTACCACCACGACGAGGAGATTCATGATTGAATAATAATCCATTGCAAATAAACATGTCATAACTCTCGCGATAGTTTATACAGATATTATGCGCAAAAACTTTGGCGCAAGCATACGGACTACGCGGATAAAATGGTGTAGTCTCTTTTTGTGGAGTCTCAAAGACCTTACCAAACATCTCAGAAGATCCTGCCTGATAAAATTTTACATCAACACCTTTATCTTTTATTGCATCTATTAGCCTAAGAGTACCAAGGCCATCAGCATTACAAGTATACTCAGGTATTTCAAAACTTACTTTCACATGGCTCTGGGCACCAAGATTATAAATCTCATCTGGTTTTATTTTATCCAAAACACGACTGATATTACTAGAATCTGTAAGATCTCCGTAATGCAAAAACATTTTTACATTTTTTTCATGTGGATCTCTATATATATGATCAATTCTATCAGTATTAAAGCTACTAGAGCGACGAATAATACCGTGAACCTCATACCCCTTTTTTAATAAAAATTCTGCCAAATAAGAACCATCTTGACCAGTAATACCCGTAATTAGTGCTTTCTTCATAAAAACATATTAAATATTATTCACTCTGCAAAATAGAATCCACTACACCACTGCCCTTTGCATCAAAAACAATACCATCGTCCATTGCCTCTTGTAAAATTTCTTTTGCCTTTTCAACGTCTCCCATCTGCTTATAAAGCAAAGCCATTCTCCACCAACCCTCACCAATTCGCGGGTCATTGTCAATACTGTCTTGTAATATTTTAACAGCCTCATCATTTTTATTTAGTTGGGACTTTAGTGATGCCAATGTATATTGAAGCTGTTGGCGTTTTGGTGAAAGAACCAAAGCATCTTCCAAATACTGCTCTGCCTCAAACAAAAGATCTGGGCTCTGCTCTAGTTGGGCTCCTAGCGTGTTGATAAATGCTAATTCAATATTAATTCTAATATCCATTGGATGTAATTCTAAGTTTTTTTGCAACTCAGAATGCATCAACTCAAACAATCTAAAAGCCTCTAACCCCTTATTATTTTGGGATAGTTTGGGAATTATATTGCCTGATATACGAGCAACATCTTTTCTAATGTCATCTATGTGTGGTGAGGGTGTGCTAGTAGCATGATTATATACTTCTGATATATCTTGCCCTGTGTTTAGTACCCTTATGACATTGAGGGCTGCTATGTTTGCTCTAGCTGGGTTTATATTTGTAGAAAACACCATCAACAAAACTACCAGGCTCACAATAGTAGTCAGACCAACAGAAATATTTTTAGATGTCTTTTTCTCTGCACGTACATCCAAATTATTTGTATGTCTCGATATTAGTGCCAAAAAGAAAAAGAAATACAAATACGAAGTTGGGTTATCAAAAACAGTAACCAGACTTACCAGGTGTGCGATTAAAAACGCAGAGCCAACAGCAACAATATGTGGATCTAAATTATCTTTTTTACGACTTCTCCATAGCATAATAAAAGCTACGACGAAAACCCCAAGATAAGTCACAATACCAACTCCACCCTGCACAGCTAGTGTATTCATTACTACACTATGAGCGTTATCAAACCAAGTTTCACCCCATCCGTGTTCCAAAAATTCTGCCCTATAGTACTTATTAAAGGCGTAATAATAATTATTGGGCCCCCAACCAAATACTGGTCTTTCTTTCCAAGCATCCACAGCAATACCCCAAGCCATAATACGAGTGTTGGCTGTACCACCAGAGATCTGTGTATTTACCAAACGACCAACTGCTGGAATATTTTTTACAAAATCAGTCTGTCTAAAATTGAATAGCAGGGCTAAAACAATAACACCTAGAATTATCAAAATACCCAATCCTTGTCTAATTTTTTTGTGCTCTCTAAGGCTAATAATATATGAAACTGCCAAAACACCCAATCCTGCAACTAGCCCCAAAAAAGCACCACGAGTACCACCACCAAAAATACCCCAAAAACCAAGCAAGCCACCTACCACAGCATACCAAAACCATAGATTGGTCTTTTTTATTTTTTCTTTTATGGCCAATAAATAACCAACAAACAACAAGAATAAACCATAACCACTAAAATATATTGCATTGCCCAATGTAGAAGATACACGAGATACCTTGCCCTGATTCACAACCAAATCATGATTGACATATGTCTGCAAAAAACCTATAAACATCACGATTCCACCAGCAAACAAAAAGGCCCGAAGTAGCCATTTCCAGTCTTCCCACTCTCGAACTACAGATGTAGCAATAAAATAATAAACTACATAATGAAAAATAGTAAAAAGCCCCAACATCCTCTCATGATTATCCCAAAGACTGTGATACCAATCCACACCAGCAAAAGTAGAAATAGCAAAACTAATAAAAAATAGACCTACCACAGTATTTATAGGCGTTAGTCTAATCCTATACCTAGCCCAATTACTAGCCAAAAGCAAAATATACGCCCCAAGCATGAGCATTACAAAGCTCCTAAACCAGACAATCTTCGGTACTATAAAAGGAAAAATGTAACTATCTGGTATAACAATCAAAGGCACGAAAAAGGTTGCGCAGATCAATATTTTAATTATGTATTCTAATTTTTTTTGCATACTAAAAAGCCTAAAATGCCTTAAAAGCTGAAAAAGCTGAGAAGGCTTATAAAAATAATATACTAATTATAGCCTTTTTAAAAATTTTTGGCAATAGTACGCAAGACAAACCAAAACCCCCCCGACTAGGTCGGGAGGGTTTTGTATTCTGAGTATAAAATTTATACTAGAAAATTAGAACACTAAACAACTATTAGTTGTTTGTTGGGGCTGATATCTTTGTACCGCCAATACTTGTAGTATCTAGTAATAGATAATCGAAGTTACTAGCTGTAGCATAAACAGTATCATAACCATCAAACCAATCAATATTGTTGTTTGCATCAGCAGCTCCACCCTTTAGATCATCCAATCCAACCTGAATCCAGTTGGTAATATTTGATGTTGGGCTTAAGCTGTTAATGTTAGCGTTTAGAGCAAAGTAAGCTGTTGTTCCGGCATCGATGAAAGCGTCGTTTCCAAGAGTGGATGTAACGCTAGTCATTGTCCAGTCACCAGCAATATCTGCTGTAGTTGCGCCAGTACTACTTCCTGTTACAGTCAAATTAACTGCACCATTTGCACCACCAATTCTCTCGATAGTAGCACCACTAATAGAAGTAGATGCAAACTTTGTCATATCGAACAAGAAATTGTCAATACCTAATTTTAGAGCATTGCCATTGGCGTCAGTATTACTACCAGCTTCAACAGTAATGGCCACGATACCTACAGTAGTACTACCAGTACCTGCAATAGTTGAGGCAACTGTCTTACCACCATAAGAACTAACTAATTCTACATTGCTGATCTTTGTACCAGATATATAGAAAATAGTTGTACTTGCTGTACCGGTAAGATCGGCTTCTTCACCAAAAGTACCATTGACATCAAGATCGAATACTATATCACCTGCGGCAATAGCGGCAGCAGAGCTAGAATAATAAGCTAACTCATCACCAGATTCTACACCTTGAGCAGTCAAATGACCACTAGAAGTAACAATTCCAAACTGTACTAGGTCTTGTGAGTCTGCAGTAGCAGCACCAGCATTACCCATTTCGTTTGTGGCCACATAGATATACCAATCATGTGTACCCATTGTCACTGTTTCATTGATATTATCAAAGAAAGCAAGCTGACTATTAACAGTAGTACAACCAATTAGGTTTTCAGCAACAGCAGACATAGCAGAATACAGACATACTGATTCTACTGAGTCTTCGTCACCTGCGCTACTATTTGTCAACTTAAGATCTTTTACCATGATATCCTCAAAATCAGCTCTCATACGCAATTTACCAACCCAAGCATCTGAACCTGCCATCAACACTCTATCTTTGTCGAAGCTAGTATCAGCATTACGCATTTGAACATATAGAATACCCTTTGAATTCAATGTTAGAATACGAGTAGTATCCAACTCATTACCAGCACTATCAAGAGCTGTGCCAGCTGAATTGACAACACTAGCATCGTCATTATCTACATCTTTTGCTGTCAAACCGTCCATACGGATATGAACTATATTGGCAGTAGTACTTACAGTACTAGCGACGCTACCTTTCACAACAAAGGTGGCTTTGTCACCAGATGCGACAGTAAAGTCTAGGGTGTCAAAATCCAAATCATCAGCAGTCATTCCTGAGTTAGTGATGTTTTGTTGTAATTCATATTCACCAGCATCGCTAACCAAGTAAAAGCCCATATCAGACCAATTTGTAATAGCAAATAAATTGGTAGTAGTAGCTTCGAATTGTGCGCGTTCTATTCTAACATCACCAGCAGTAGCATCCATTGTACCTTGGAATAAGATTACGCTACTATCATTTACTACTGCATTACCAGTATTCATTGGAGTAGCTTTTACAGTCAAAGTAGGTTTTCTTACAGTAATCAACTTACCAGTAACAGTACCTACAGAGAAATTGCTAACAGAGTCTCCTGCAGGAACAGTCTCAGCTGTAATATTTGCAGTATTGACGCTTAGCTTGTAGCTATCATCTTCACCAGCAGTAGTACTAGCTGGGATATCACCACGAACAAGCAAAGTGATTGATTCGCCGGCTGAAAGATAAATTTCATCAGTATAAACCCAATCTTCAGTTACAGCGTCAGTATCTACTCCGCTAGCAGTAGTACCAGAATAAGCAGCGCCAGAAACAACGTCTACCAATTCTAGATCGTCTACAGCTATTACAAAAGTACCAGTATCGGCACCGTCTGTTTCGTCAACATCTACTTGAATAGATGTAATCTTGATATCTGTAGAACCAGAGCTAAGTGTAAGACGACCGAATTCTACATCAGTAGAATCATCAGCAGTTTCTAGAGCAACACTAGTTAGACCTACATTAAGCTCTGCACCAGCGATGGTAATAATATTACCTTCAGTGGCTGCATCATAGTTATCATCTGTAACAGTAAGTCTTGTGTTGTATGTATCACCAATTACATTCAAATCAGTTGTTGAGTCCAACACAAATTCAACTGTATTGGCAGCACCATTCACAATATCACCTTTTACAGTGAAAGTTTCATTCTTACTCTTAGAAATTGGAAATGCTTCATCCAAAACAAAAGTAATCTTGTCACTTACCATTGAAACAGGACCAGCCAATAAATCAGCGCCTTGATAAAGATAGATATTAGCTAAATTATCATCAGCAGCGTTATTAGTCGCAGCCTTATTCTTCAATGTAATAGCGTTAAACATTGAATTTTCTACTGAATTTACAGCCAATTTGAACTTTGTCAAAGCGACATCAGTAGTACCAATATTCTTGCTTCCAGTAGTACCAACACCTGTAATAGTAACTCCACCAGTAGTTACAGAGACACCTGTCATCTGATTACCATATAGAGGAGTACCACCTACATCACCGTCGTTTCCTAGACCCAAGTCTAGAATACCAATGGAGTTATAAGTTCCAGCTGTAAGTAAGTTAACAACGACAGTCAATTCCTTTGAAGTACCTGCTGTGATTGTCCAACCACCAGAGATATTATAAGTCATATAACCATCTGAGTGCCATGATGTTCTAGTACTACCAAGTTTTGTAGCACCATCATACAATGTAACAGATGTAAAGTCACCAGTAGCACCAAGACCGGTACGACCAATCTTTACAGAATTAACTACAGCATCATTGTCGTCACTAGCACGTAATATAGCCTTTAAGAAGACTACATTGTCAGTAGCTACAACAACATTACCTGCGTCAGGTGTGTTGGCTGATAGACTTACAGTCACATCACCACCAACAACAGCTGGAGTTTCTGTATCATCATCAGCATCATCCCCTGCACTAGCAGTAATCTGACCTGGATCCTCTACTAGAGAGCCGGTAGTAACAGTTTCAGCACCCATTTCTAAGCTATCAAACGCAGCTTGAGAAACAGTATACAATACACCATTATAATCGCCATCTACCTCGTATGTCATGCCGTCTACAACAGAGTATACTTTTTCACCATCAACGGTGACAACCATACCATTTTGTAAAGTAACGTCAAGTGTTTCGGCTCCAGTAGTATAGTTAGCCCAATGAAAAGCGTGCACATCTCTTACCATTGAAGCCCAAGCATCTCCGAAAAGACCTTTTGCAACTGCCTCGCTAGTAATTTTTGTACGCATATTACCTGGAAGAACAGCAAAGACAGATGGACCGTCAATACGTTTTACTAGGTAAGAACCAGGGCGATAGTTTACGCCAGCTGGATCACCTTGTGGATATAACTCATTACAGGCAGCTGAAATTTCTTCAACACCTGAATAATCTACAAACCAAGTTTTGTATACTTCCGCATTTGGGAAGTACATACTTTCCATATCTGCATTCAAGATGTACACAGCTGTACCAGCACTTGTTTTGTACAAGTCACCAGCTTCTAGCTCTGGACATGCATCTTCTGCTACAGCAACCATAGGAACCAAGGCAGCAAGGCCAACGCTCCATACAATTGTCATAGCGACAACAGACACGGTAAAGAATTTTTTTGCAATTTTTACCATATTAATAGATATCCTAACTTATTTTAGGGCGCGATCCACTTTAAAGTAGACGTCTCCAAAATAAGCGAGTTTGTCGTTCTCCTAATCGAAGTAACGACTATTACATCCGACGACCGTCAGGCCTCAACCTTTGGTCAGATGGTTCTCCCCTTTCGCTGAAGCTACAGGGGATAAATCCCCCTTTCTTTTGCTAATTAGCAAAATTAGGGAGAAAAGATGCCTCCCCTCGACGTAACGTCGAGGTTACTGTATGGCACGGGTCCTTCTAGCCAAACAAGTGCTACAAGGACCTAGCCGTACAGTATTTTAAAGGGCGATTAATAAACTCTTCTTTTTTATTCAATATTATTCTCTACCCAGCCCGAGACTGCCTGCCCACCAGATTGGAGGGGCCCGCCTTGGGTGGAAAAAACCTCTTCTACAATATCTGTACTAGTAGAATTTTCTACATTGGAATCAGCATTATGATCTACAACTTCTTCCTGCTCTACATCTAAAACATTCTCAACATCTATATCGCCCACAACATCTACAACACCTTCTTCTAATAAAATCTTTGTCTCTTTTGAGATTTCATCTATAGCTTTTTTTACTTCGTTTACTTCTTGTCCTGTTTGCTCTGTAGTATCTGACGCTTGTCTTACTCTTTCTAGAGCTTCTGATATTTGATTATTATCAACCAAATCCCTCATTTCTTCTAAGTCTTTTACAACCTCTTCTGTGTCATCAGTCTTTTTTACAACACTGTCTACTGCAGTCTCTACATCTGCCAATTGAACACTACTAGTGGAAACAATATTTTCGACAACTGGTGCGGTACTAGTTGGCATACTAGTCTCGTCAATCTCATCTTCTTTTTTTTCTTCCAGCTCATCCAATACGACCTTCATTTCTTCCAAATCTTTTACTACCCCATCTGTCTCCGTCTTTAGATCTCCCACATCCTCCAAAATACTATCTATCTGATCCTTTATTAAACCTTGCAAATCCTCGTCTGAAACTTCTACACCCTCTCCCTTTACCTGAACCACAGCTTCTACTGCCGAAATATTGGCCTCATTTACTTTTTTCTTTGTAGCAGACATATCTAGACCCTCTTCAGACGATTTTTCAGCATCTCTCAAATCATCCTTTATTTCCTTGGTCTTTTCTGCTACCACCTTACTAGCTTCTACTACTTTTTCTGGTTGATTTTCTGTGACTTTTTTCAACTTATCATTAGCAGAATCAATTGACTTTTCTAGGTGCTCTATAGCTATGCCTACATTTTTAGAAGTTTCTTCTTTGGATATTTCTTCGTCTTTTTTTTCTACTATTTTTTTCACTTCTTTTGCGCGACGAGTGGCAAATTCTAGATGTAACTCTGCTTCTTTTTGGTCCGAAGAAGTCATAGATGCTACAATTTGTTGTGTTTTTTCGGTAGCCATCTTTACTCCATAGCCTATATCTCCTGGCAAGGAATTGGCCGTAGCTCCCACACTAGCTATCCATCCACTAGTTGCGACTGCTCCGATGAGCAAGAACACAAGCACTGGACGAACAACTGAATAAACCATCTGACCCGGCACAATGACATTAATCATGTCCCAAATATATGTAAAAGAAAATGTATTTTTTTCATTAGTAGTGCTATTGCCAATTTGGCACATCATCTTTTCTTTGTTTTCCAAAACCCAAGAACGATCGGGGTTAATCCGACTGTTAGTATTTTTTAGTTTCTTCAATTGTTCTTTGGTGTTGTGGTACATAACTATGATTAGTCTTGTTCCAAAAGCTCTTGAAGTTTTTTAGTTGCACGATGCAAGGTCACTCTTACATTAGTTTTTGATTTGTCTAGTATTGAAGATATTTCTGAAGTTGTCAGCTCTTCTACAAAACGCAGTAGTATCACTTCCTGATATTCCTGCTTCATTCTTTTTACAACTATCATTATTTTTTCCACCTCAATATCTATTTCAACTTTTTCATAATTTTTATCATCAGCCAGCAAGACTACTGAATCAAGTGAACACTCTTGCCTTTTTGCTCTCTGGCGATAAAAATCAATTATTGAATTTCGAGCTATTCTATAAATTAATCCTGTAAAGCTTCCTATTTCTTTTTTTCTATTTTCAATTAAATAGTTCCAAACTTTCAAAAAAACATCACTCGTAATATCTTCGGTCTCTTCCTTATTATTAATTTTAAAGAAAACAAACCGATAAATTTTTTCTACATACAAATTATAAAGCTCACCAAAAGCAGCAGAATCTTTCTTTGTTCTAATCTTAAATAGTAATGCTTTTTCTTCCATTTTTAGCTTCATAGTAGAAGACGTGAAAGTTAGTAAAGTGTTACACTTGGACTATCTAGGCAAATTACGATGTAAACGTAATCAAAATAAGCCACCCGTTACGGTGAGCCCTAAATACTGTACGAGATGCATTATAGCACAACTTAGCACAAAAAAGCAAGATTGGGACCCTAAACTGGGGATAAGTAGGCTTAGGTATAATAGGTATTAGGTGTGTAGATTTTACTTTTCATTTTAAACGATACTGATTATTTTTTATCTAAAACTTTATGCTTTCCCCCTTTCTACTTTATACTCAATTGTATACACTACTCTATACATTTTTAAATTAAACGCTATTTTTTGCCTAATTCTAAATAAGTATTTTTGTATACACTACTCTATACTTTTTAATATATTTCTTATAAAAATATTGTTTTTCTACCCAAAGATACTTAAAACTTGACATATTTTCACAAAAATGTTAAAATTTGTATAGACAAACATATACAAATGCAAGTTAAAAGACAATAGTAGAATGAATTACTTTAAAAAATACGCAAGGGTTAAATAATCCAATGTATTACATCTTCGAAAGATCCCTCCTCGTCGTTCCTCCTCATTCGGGATTTTACTAAAAATATGGTTGATTCAACTATACAAAAACCAGATACTAGTGAAAAAGAGATAGTAAGAGTTTCTATTTCAGAGGCCGGCCGTCTTTTTGGTGTAAATCCACAGACAATCAGGCGTGCTATCCAAGCTGAAGAAATCACTTACATAATAGTGGCTGGTAGGTATAAGATAAACTTTGAGAGTCTAGTAAAATGGTCACAAGCCAAAACAACTGTGAAAAATAAAAGCGATCAAAGAGGAATCGGACAATATGTGGATAGATGGAAGATAAAGAACAAGCTATACTCTCCGAGTAAAAAAACGATTAAATCTAAAAATAAAGACTCTGCTGAATAGGCAGGGTCTTTTTGACTATCTATAATCTTAGAACACCGCTTCTCCTTGACAGGGAGAAGGACAGCCTGCCCGCCAGTGCCAGGCATGGCAGGCGGGGATGAGGTTATGGGTGAGTGTTGGAGTAAAGACATAAGTTTTATATACTACGTAGCTTCTATGAGACCTCGCCCCTAACCCCTCTCCTTATAAAGGAGGGGGGGGATACTTTCTTTTCTTCCCTAAACTTGAATAAAATAGTATAATACATATAATATTACTTCGATTAAACAGTATGCAATTTGTAGAAGAACATCTAACCCGACACCATCTGCTCAACAAACCCCACAGATGGTTTTTGGCATTCTTATCCTCCCCTATCCACTTTGCCGAGATGCACTATAAGAAAAAGTATCATCTCAATTTTAAGCATGCAAAAAAACTGTTTATCTTTGATATGGTTTTGGTCTTTTCCATTCTTATTTTGGCAAGCTCATCTATTTCTTGGTACTATTACAATCCAGATGTAGTTGACCAAATTGACTTATCAATAGCACCATCCTCAGACCGTATTATTAGTGGTGACTATATTACTTATGAAATCAAGTACAAAAACAATAGCGACAAAAAATTGACTAACGCATCCCTGCTTATAAACTTACCAAAAGGTCTGATTGTGGATAAAATTGAACCAAACGAAATCTACCAAAAAGAAAATCACAGCTTTGACTTGAAAGAACTATCAAAAAACGAGGCGGGTGAGATAAAAATATCTGGCTGGTACTACGATACACCGCACCAAGAGACCCACATTACGACCGAACTCATATACAACCAAGAAGATAGAAAAACCCAAGAAATTAAGCTGGTAAACCTAATTCAAATTCATCGTGGCTCTATCTTGCAAGGAGTTTTAAATATCTCCAATTCCTCTCTTGCTCAAGGCAGTATACCTTTGAAAATTAGCTTGAAAAATACTGGCAAACAAAAATTAGAAAAACTAGTTTTACCACTCAACTTACCCGCTGGATTGCAAATTTTAAATCCTACCAGCAAAGATGGAATAGTAGAAAATTTGACATGGAAGATTGACCAACTTACTCCAGACGAAGAAGTGGTATTGGATGCAGTAGTTCAGACCAATCTAAATCCTAATACCTATAGTATTGATCTTGAACTAACTCCCAAAATAACGATTAATAATGTATTGATAGACCAGGAGAGTCTAAGCCACAAATTAAACATTGTTCATCCAGAATTAAAATTAAATGCCCTATGGCAGGAAGGTATCGGCTCTATTTCTCCTGGCGATAAGAAAATACTGGAAATAAATCTTACCAATTCGGGTAGTATTGATCTGCAGAATCTAGAAATTACACTACCTTTTTCAAAAAATATTATAAATTCCTATGAGCTTGATTTTTATAATCCCGGAAAACTAACGGATCATAGTTTTGTTATCGACTCAAACTACTCTGCCAATTTGAAAAAGTTATCCCCAGGCGACTCAACCAATTTGAAATTGGAAATACCTATAAACACCTTTCCAAAAGATGGGACTGATCTAGTCTTATCTCTATCACCACAGCTGACAGCCGAGGTTGAATCAATACCCGGAGCAAAATACAAAACTACTATTGAAGCACCAACACTAAAAGTCGGCACATCTTTGGACTTTACAACCGAAATACGATACTACACTGACGAAGGCGACCAACTAGGACGTGGTCCGTTGCCAGCACAGGTTGGAAAGGAAACAAAATATTGGCTCTGGTTCAAACTGCAAAATAGTACTAGCAAAGTATCAGGATTAAATTTCTCTGCCAAAATACCAAACCATATTGGATGGACAGGAAAAAGTAGTGTGAGCCAAGGCGCTGATATCATCTTCGATGAAAATAGCAGGACTGCCAACTGGTCAATAAACTCACTATTACCCCATGAAAAGGTTGGTATCTACTTTGAATTATCTTTCACCCCGAAGGCAGATCACATAGGATATTCCCCATTTATTATACAAAATATCAATGTAACCGCATTGGATACTTATATAAATAAAGAACTGAGTTATATTACTGGCCCACAAGATATTTCATTACACTACGATTTGATTGGGAAGAATAAGGGTATTTTGGTAGTAGAATAAGACAAGACACAATATACATGGAACAAAATACAATCCTACAAAAGTGGGATTGTTTTTTTATTCACTAATTACTTAGTTAAAAAATAAAGTCTAAGAAAAAACTCCGGGGCTTGGGGGTAAAACTGTTTGAGCCCCCAGTGCGTTGTCAATGATTATTTAGTTAGTGGCTATGGGGCGAGTTTTTTACCCCCAACACTTTTTCGTACTTTTTGGCCTGCCCGCCAGTGCCAGGCATGGCAGGCGGGTTACAAAAAGTAAATACACCATACAGAGAAATTTCATGTTTTTTTACTAAACTCAGGACTTTTTTCATATCTATCTATTGACAAAAGCACAAAAATGTGCTATACTAACTTGTTAAATTTTAAATAAAAAGCTACAATTAAACAAGGAAAAATTCCTGAAATTATCCATAAATAAGCTGTGGATAACTTCAGGATGATTTCATCCTTTGCTCATTACAATTTGGAAGGAAACCCAGGCTTTTTTGGCTTGGTTAACTTATATATCTTGATCCCGAATAAACGCCAATGCCATAGGTTTGGTAATGGTGTGATGATATCTGAATCGCAAAATTCTCCCGACCTAGTCGGGACACAGACTGGAGGAACATCGTCATGAAGAAGCTTACCGCTAACGTCACAATCCTGATCACTCTGATCGCCCTGGCCATGGGGAACATGGTCGGCTGTGGCATCCAGTTTACGACTCCGTCATTCTCCGACATCGAGGAAGACTGGAATGTAGAAACAGAAGAAGATACTGTGACCGCAGATAACACTGCGGACATCCCCGCCGCCACTGATGTCTTCAACGAGGAGACTGTCGATCAGGACACTGAGGAGGTGGACACTCCACCGCCAGAATGCACTGAAAATGGGTGTGAGGACAACAACCCCTGCACCGAAGACTGGTGCGACCCGGACGAGGGCTGTATGAACGAGCCCCTCACCGGATCCTGCGACGACGGAGATGCATGTACCGGAAACGGATACTGCTCCGAAGGCGAATGTCTCTTGGGGCAGACCATCAGCTGTGACGATGAAGATCTCTGCACCGACGACTCCTGCGACTCGGACATCGGCTGCACCTACAAAACTGTGGTGTGCAACGACAATATTTCCTCCACCATGGACTGGTGTGATCCCGAAGATGGGTGTCACCATAAAGAGGTGGAATGCAATGAAGAGATCCCCTGCGATGACGGGAACCCGTGCACCGAAGAGGAGTGTGATGGGGACGAGGGAACTTGTCTCTTTGAAAACATCAATGGATACCCCTGTGACGACGACAACCCATGCACTCTCGGCGAAGGTTGCTGGCAGGGATCCTGCGTCGGTGGCATAATGGCCAGTTGTCATGACGAAAACCCATGCACCGACGACTCCTGCGACTCGCAGATCGGTTGCGTCTTTACTGACAACACCGAGCTCTGCGACGATGGGAACATCTGCACCAACGACTCCTGTGACGAGACCACTGGCGAATGCTCGTATGAGTACGAAATCGCCTGTGCACCTTGCCAGGAAGACTCGGACTGCGACGGTGCTGGCTGGTGTCCATTCATGGATGAAACACTGGTCTTGGCAACGGATTGTGTCGAAGGTAAATGCGAGACGGAGTACTTCTCATGCGAGGAGGATGAGACCTGTGCATCGCACGACAACATCGATGGCCCATACAGCTGGGGCGCATCCTGCATTCCAACACCGGAATGCTACATCGACGAGACTTGCGACGATGGGGATGCCTGCACCAACGACTGGTGCCAGATGAACATCTGCCATCACGAGATGGTGGCTTGCGACGACTCCAACCTCTGCACCGACGACTCCTGCAGTCCGCAGACCGGTTGCGTCTTCACTGACAACGCCAGCTCCTGTAACGACGGGAACCTCTGCACCGCGGACGACGTCTGCGAAGAGGGTTCCTGCAATGGGAACATGATCGTCTGCGACGATGAGGATCTCTGCACCGACGACTCGTGCAATCCTGCTACAGGCTGCATCTTCGACAACAACGCAGAGCCCTGCACCGACAACAACGCGTGCACAATTGGCGATGTCTGTTTCGAGGGAAGTTGCTGGCCCGGAGACGACGAGCTGGACTGTGACGATGGCAACTCCTGCACTGACGAAGTCTGCGACTCAGTCGCCGGCTGCATGTACGAGAACCAGACCGGGACGTCCTGCGACGACTCGGATCCGTGCACGGTGGACGACACCTGCATGGACGGCGCGTGCGTGCCAGGCGAACCCCTCATCTGCGACGATGGGAACATCTGCACCAATGACTCCTGTGACTCACAGGCCGGTTGCGTCCATGTGGACAATACTGCTCCCTGCGACGACGGGGATGCCTGCACCGTGGGCGATGCTTGTTTCGAGGGAAGTTGCTGGTCCGGCGATGATGATCTGGACTGCGACGACGGGGATGCCTGCAACATTGACGCATGCAACCCTATACAGGGCTGTATCCACATCGTGACCGACGCTGATTGCGATGGCTGGATAGACGGGCAGGACAACTGTCCACTCGCCCCAAACCCAGGACAAGAGGACATCGATGCCGACGGCATGGGAGATGTCTGTGATGCAGAAAAGAACTGCACCGCAACCCCGGCCCCAAGTGGTCTGCCAGGTAGCTTCTTTAACCTGAATGATTGCGTAACGGGCTGTATGCTTCCCAACGATGAAGTGGGTTGCATCCACCTCTATAACCCCATCCCCCACAGCTCCTGCGGTAAAGACAATGACGGGGATGGACCGAATGAGGCTGAAGGTGATTGCAATGACACGCACGGCATGATACTCTTCGATTGTTGGCCTAATGGTCAGCCACCACCAACATGTGCTGACTGGGCCGTCGTTCTACAGCCCTGACCCCTCTTCTATTTCCTTCCAAAGACCTCCCCCGACCTACACCAAGCACCACACGGTGCACGGTACAATGTCGGGGCGAGTCCTATACCCGGTGGCGTGCGTTCTTACTGAACAATCGCCACCCGGATCCTCTTGATTATTATATTCATATAGTAGTCAGAAGGAATAAAACAACCCGCTAATTTAGTGGGTTGTTTTTTGTCCCCTCCTTGTGGAGGAGGGGTACCTCGTCACGACCACAGTCGGGGCGGGTGGCCTGCCCGCTAGGCCTTGCCAAGCATGGCAGGCGGGGGTGGTGTTCGCATTAATGCGATACTATTAGTGCATAGAAGCAAACCACCCCGGCCCCGATGCGAATCGGGGTCCTTCCCCTCCTCCACAAAAAAAACAATTATATTCTTACCCCTCTTGACAAAACCATCAAAACATGCTATAATACTCTGTTATATAAGCTAATAGGTAGATAAAGAATTTAGCTTAAATAAGCCAAAAACTTATGAAAATAGCAATAATCGGACAAAAAGGTATACCTGCCACACAAGGTGGTGTGGAAAGACATGTACATGAACTATCTGTACGTCTGGTTAAGTTTGGGCACAAAGTAACTGTATATGCCCGAAAATGGTATACAGGTAGTGATGAAGATTACAAAACCGAAGGTGTAGAGGTAAAACACTTGCCTTCTGTACACACCAAACATCTGGATGCTATTACACACAGTATTGTAGCAACTTTGCATGCTATCAAGCATAATTATGATATTATTCACTACCATGGTGTTGGCCCATCTCTAGTATCTTGGATCCCAAGATTGCTGTCTCGCAAGACCAAAGTCATTGTGACTTTTCACTCTATTGATAGATACCACTCAAAGTGGAATATTATTGCCAAAACCATGTTGCGTCTTGGTGAGTGGACTGCTTGTAATTTTCCACATGAGACTATTACAATTTCTCAAAGCTTACAAAAATACTGTATCAACGAATTTACTACTGATACACACTGTATTCCAAATGCCTTTGATCCAAAACCAGCCCCAACAAGTTCTAACGAGCTGGACAAATTTGGGCTTGAAAAGGATAACTATATTGTAATGGTATCTCGTCTAGTACCTCATAAAGGTGCGCACTTACTTATCAATGCCTTTAACAAACTAAAGCTAGAGCGTGGTGATGATGAGAGAATAAAAAATTTGAAACTAGCAATTGTTGGTGGATCTGCTTATACTGACAAATATGTAAAGCAACTTCACGAAATGGCCAGTATTAATAACCAGATTATCTTTACAGACTTCCAATCTGGTGATGCACTAGAACAACTCTACGCTCACGCCAAATTACTAGTACACCCATCTGATAATGAGGGCTTGCCATTTACAGTATTGGAAGCCATGTCGTATAGCAAGCCAGTACTAGTATCTAATATTCCTGAACACCTAGAATTGATTGATGACCCACGTGCCATCTTTACTACTAGAAATACAAGAAACCTAGAGAAGAAGCTCTACAGCATCCTATCTCTCCCAGAAGAAAACCTTCAGGGTCTTGGTCAACGTAATAAAAATACGATTGAAAGGCACTACACTTGGGGCAAGCTAATGCCGAAGATTGTTGAGGTGTATGGAGAACAGGCTGATGAGCCGGAATTGGTTGCTTCTGAAGGTGTAGCGTAAGAACACAATACCTCATGAAACATGTAACATGTATCATGAAACAATAAAAACAAAAAACCTCCGGTAACGGAGGTTTTTTTATCCCCTCCTTGTGGAGGAGGGGTACCTCGTCCCGATCGCAATCGGGGCGGGTGGCCTGCCCGCTAGGCCTTGCCAAGCATGGCAGGCGGGGACGGTGTTCGCATTAATGCGATACTATTAGCGCATAGAAGCAAACCACCCCGGCACTCCCGCCTGCCATGCCTTGCAGGCAATGGCGGGCAGGTCGTGTCCTACCCCTCCTTCGAAAGGAGGGGACAAATCTGTATCATATCTAAAATCCTGAAGAAGATCCTATAATATCATCTCTCCCATCAAAATCTACATCAGCTGACAATACTTCTACACCAGGAGTGCCAAACGAAGAATAGGCTTCGAACTCATCATAGAGCTGTAGGCCAACTTTATCAAAAATTCTAACGACTGGTTTTTTGCCTGGTCCAGTACCGACTATTACCTCATCAATTCCATCACCATTTACATCGCCACCAGTCAATGGCACACCACCAGAAAACCAATACTCATAAGCTAACCACTCATGGAGCTTGTCCAGATTAAAATTATAAATAGAAACTTCTGGTTGAACACCCGTACCAGCACCAATTAATAATTCATCTTTTTTATTACCATCAATATCTCCAGTACCAAGATAAAAACCACCAGTGTAAGACTCTCCAAAAGGATATCTATCTCGCCTCATCTTGCGACCATGTCTGGTATAGACTTTTAGGGCTCCTGGATAACCATCACTTGGGGCCACGTAAATTTCTTGCCAACCATCATTGTTCAAATCCCCCACTGCCACACGCAATTCGCCTTTGTAGCTGGTGGTATAGGGATAAAGCTTCATAAAAATCTGACCATCATCTCGCCAAGCCATAATTCTGTTATTGTGCACCACTATCAGATCACGCTTGCCATTAGAGTCAAGATCAATATGTGCAATTTTGTCTCCACCTTTATAACCTTCTTCGAATACAAAAAATCCATTTCTAACCCTATGACCATTTGCATCTAAAAAACGCAAGAAATCTCCATTTCTAAACACTATATCATTCACCGAATCAAAAGTTTTTAGAAGTAGCAAACCATCATAACCATCAATTGTAGTCTCACTAATAATTGAACCATCATTTATTTGTTTGTCTTGGGTGCCATGAATCTTTTCATACTCACCACCCAGCTCCACTGTCTTTTTTTGATTGGTAGAATTAACTATTGCCAGACCATTGGAAAAACTTCTCTGCCAGACATCAGGCTGATAAGTATTGTAATTATTTTTTGATTCTGATTCCCCCAAAGCCTCACCCAAGTCTACATTGTACTCATCATACCACCAAGTCTGACCATGGTTGGTATCACCATAGTCATAAGAGAAATACCCGTCTTCAAGTAGTGTAGAACCGAGCCCAAAGCGCATGTCTTGATAACTTTGTGAGCCTGTGTTGGCAGTATTAGCGTTAATTAAATTCAACCTTGGCTCAAGCCTGTTTGAATTATTAAAATCATATCTCTCCATCCAGTGCTGCCAACGATCAGATGAAAAATTTTCCAGCATCATTCCATTTAGCTCTTCACTATAATGAATTGTTTCATTATTACCAACGATCAAATATTTATCATTAGTAATGCGGCGGGTCTCATTATAAATGACCTTCAAACCATCTCTCCACTTTGCATCTAAACTACTGTCTACTTTTCCATTCAAATCAAAATCAATGTCTGTGCCTACAAACCAAGCAATATTATCCCAAGCATTATCATAATATACTCCATCCCAAAAACCAGACGATAGCAAATCTCCTACCACAAAATCAACGAAATAATTTTGAAAATCCTGATCTGTGACATTTAGCATATGTGTCCCTGGCCACCAACCAATTTTTTGCCCTTTACTATTTTGGAGATAGTAATCATTCTTTATGCCACTTGCCAATTGTTTGCGAAAGAGACTATAAGAACTGTTGGCATCTTTTATAATTTCCTGGGGTGTAATATAGACTAGCAATACTATATCTGGATTCAGATTGCGTATTTTTTTAATCATTTGGGGTTGGCGTTTTTGTATTTCCATATCCAACACAACTACATCATTTCTAGATATTGCTCTAGCTTGCGCATCAGTTAGCGTCCAGGCTAGATAATAATTTGATAGTCGTGGATAGGTATGGTCTAATTTCACAGCCCAAGCACCCCTAAAAAATAAAAGGCCACCTAAAATTATAATTAGGCAAAATAGTAATTTTTTTTTATGACCTTGCAACATAATTTATTTAAGCTGTTTTAATTTTCGCCAAACTTTTTTGAAAGCAACTGAGGGTGACTGCTTAAAATCATATAAAAACTTTTCCAAATATCCACGCGAATTGCTAATATTCAAACCATATTTTGGTTTGATATTTTCCAAACAAGTGGCTTGACAGTATCGAAAATCACCCTTAGACATTTTTTTTCGAAAATCAAGAACCTTTTTTACATTTAGTAAATCTTTTAACTTATTCTTGTTCAAATCACCTAGAATAATATTACTCATACAACAAGACATAAGCTTGCCGTAGTGATCGACATACAAGCTCTTCCACGGTGCCACACAACGTGATGGAATACTTTCTTTTTCTTGCTTGTAAACATTATCGATTTTCTTTTTAAAACAGTAGTACTCATAAAACTTTAACAGTCCCTCAACTTCTAGACCACCCCTATACTTTTTTCTTCCATCTAACGCTGATGCAATATTTTTCTTGACATCTTCTACACCGTCTGGCAGACGAGATGCATCAAAAAAGAATCTTACTTTTTCTACCCCCACCTTCTTTGCTAGATCAACAAAATCAGCCAACTGATGCAGGTTTTCTGGAATAATAACGAAGCTGATTGAAATTTCTAAACTATTCTCTTTGGCACTACGCAAAGCAATTAGATCTTCAAGATTTTTCATTACTTTTTCAAAATCACTATTTACATTTATCTTTTCATGAATTTCTTTGTCAGCGCCGTTGATAGAAAAATTTACAGAGTATCCATGGTCTACAAATAATTTTTGCCAATAGTCTCCAAATAGCAGACCATTTGTCATGATACCAAATTTGATATCAGGATTTTTTTGCAAAGCCAGATCGGCCAATTCTTTACTAGCTTTTATAACAGTTGGTTCCCCACCTTGAATAATCAAGCGCTTAAGATGTGGGTATAGTGGCAACAGCTTTTTCTTCCAAATATCTGGATCAATTTTTTGCGTATAGTCTTTTTGAAAACACATTATACAACGCAAATTACACTGATAACCAAGCTCAACGTGCAATTCATCAATATCTTTTATTTTTATAATGTTTTTACTCATAAAAATTCCTGGTAGATTTTTTCTAACTTGGCAATATTTTTATCTAAACTAAAATTTTCTTTAGCATGTTTTCTAGCCTCAATACCCATACTCGCCAGATCTTTTTTGTTCTCAAAACAATATCTTAGAGTATCAACTAGACTGCTCACACTTTTGTTTTCAATAGTTAAGCCATTTTTTTTATTTTTTACTAAAGCCTCAACCACCCAAGGAGTTCCGACCAGAACTCTACCAGCTACCATTGCTTCCATCGCTACAAGACTTAGCCCCTCCCATAGTGATGGTTGGACTACCAGATCAATATTCTTATACTCTTTTGGCATTCCATCTACCACTCCATGCCATATTACACGATCATCTATCTCCTGTTTTTTGATTTGTTTTTTCAATTTTGATTCCAGTGTTCCTTGTCCATATATATGCCATTGCCAGTCGCGATCTTTCAACTGTGCTAAAGCTTTTACTAGATAAGTATGGCCTTTTTGTTTCTCTAATCTTCCGACAGTGGCCAATCTTAATTTTTTATTTGAAAACTTATTTGCAGGTACTTTTAGCCAAGCATCAAGCTCAACTCCGTTTTTTAATAAAACTAATTTATTATTTTTTATTTTAAATTTATCTTCATCATATTTTTTTACATTTTCCGAAACTGCGATTATTTTATCTGCTTTTTTCAGAATTAACTTCCAAATAACTCTTCTGAGCAAAGAAGTATCAAATTCGACATTGTGCTGTGTAGATATCCAAATCACTTTATCTTTGTGTTTTCTTTTGAAATACCAACCGAATAAATCAGCGCCAAATAGGTGCGTATGTATAACTTTTGGCTGATATGACGAAACATATTTTAATAACCTTTTTGCCACACCAAATCTTCCACCGTCTTTTGATCTCGAACCTATAAAAATTTTTATATTGCTTTCTTTGAAAAAAGCACTGAGTTCGCCATCTTCTACTGTATTGGCGCATCTCATTTCATATTTTTCTCCTTGGAGGTTTTTGCAGTACTGCCAAGCTAGGCGCTCTGCTCCGCCAGTAGTGTACATGGGTATAATATGTAATATTTTTGTTTTAGACATTTTAGACCAAATTATTTTTTAATAACAGCAAAAAAATATTCGTGTACAATTTTTGGCACCAGAGTATATTCTAACCAATAAATAAACTTCCAGATAGCATGTAGAATAGACTGAAATAATCGACGAATTATTCTAGTTGGTTTATTCAATGGAAAAGTAAATGGATAAAAATTAAACTCCTCTACACCAGCATACTTCAAAACCTGCATCATACTAAATTCAGTAAAGCTAGTAGAGTGAGTATGATCCCAATATCGCATCCTAGCCCCAGTGAGAGCACTAACATTGTTTGTTTTTACTATCATCACACCGCCTTTTTTAAGAGCCCCATATAATGCTGACATAGTTGGAATAATGTCTTCTTTTGGGATATGCTCTATTACGTCATTGCTAATTATAACGTTGTATTTTTCTTTATTTTTTTTAAGCCAAACAATTGGACCGTCTATCTTTTCTACTAGTAATTTTTTAGCTTTACAAAATTCAACCGCCTCTTTGCTAATATCTACACCCAAATAATTTTTGTATCCCCTATCTTTTAGCCAACTTAAGCCTTGTCCTGCTCCACAACCAAAATCTAAGACAGAAGATTCTTTGTCTCGGGGCAAAAATTTTGCATAGTTATGCTCATACATATTTGACATTACTTTTCTTGATTTGTCAGACTGGTTAAACTCGACAAACCCCGCTGAAAAGTACTTATCGTACTGCTGTTGTATATTCATATTATATTTTCTTATTAAGGTTTTTCTTTTTTGAGTCTATATAAAAATAGATAAATTACTACGGCCAAACCAATAGGAACCCACATTTTGGCTGTATAGTACTGGGTACTAAAAAGCTGAAAAGTGAGCGGTACAGTTATCAAAAATATTCCGAGCAGACTATATACTCCTGTCTCATTACTCAGGCTATTTATTTTGAATTTTTTATATAATTTATAGACTATATAACCAATAAACAAACCAAAGGTTATCAGGCCCAACAACCCCTGTTCAGAAATTATTTTTTGCAAAATTCCATGAGCATCGGTTAGATCTCCTATTTCATACCAAAAAAATTCTATATCATTCAATTCGTGTAAAAATGTGCCTATACCATTACCAACAATGGGATGGGTGGAAAATAGATACAATGCAATCTCAGTCAGATACCAGCGGGTGTTGGTAGAGCTAGTCACGAGCCAACTAGAAGACATAAAATATAAGAGGTAAAAAAATATTGGCAAAACAACTGCCGAGAGCCAAACATATTTTTTAATAATTTCACTCAAATTAATTTTATCTCTTATTAAGAATATAAAAAGGATAGAAGAAAAAGCTATAGTAACCCAAGCTGCCCGTGACAAAGTCATAAGCCCAATAAAAAGAGAGAATAGAGCAAGCCCTGCCCAAATATTTTTTATTTTTTTGTCATGTGCTCTATACCAAAATAATAACATTATAGGAAGAGCGGTTGTAATCGTCTCAGCCAAAAATATATGCTGAAAACCAAAAGGTATCCAACCTCCAATAGCAAAAGGGGTGCTCCTAGGAATACCGTAAACTTCTACACCCACGCCAAGAAAAAACGAAACTAATCCCATGACCGATGCAAGAACTCCCACAGAAGCCAGTGTAATCAAACTTCTGTCCAGTATTTTTTTGTCTTTTACAATATTTGAACCCAGGAAAATAAAACCAAAATAAATAAGTAGTATAAAACGCAGAATATATTTCAATCCAATTGATTCTGCACCACTAGGAATACTAAATATGGATAATATGGCACTGAGCAAAAATAATAAATATAAACCAAAAACTGGGAACTTTATATCTACTTTTTTACCCTGAAACCATTTTCTGACTAAACAAAATATAAAACTAGACAATAACAACACTAACCAAAAATCTACTGCAGGAGCATTTATATTCAAAAGTGTTGGATAGTCTTGAAAAAAATACCAATAATCTTCAAAGCTAATTACCCAATTAATCATTGGGGACAGGAAGACCAACACATACCAACCCCAATCCAAATGATAAGAAGTGAATATAACCAAAAACAAAAGTAGCAAAAGTAGCAAAAAAAATACTCCTTGCCAGACGACAAAGATTGCCAATAATACAAAAATAAGCAATTTGAAAACTAAATTGAGTAATTTTTTATGATTGTCTGAATTCATATTTTGCTTATATTATAGCAAAATATTGATTTTTTTTCAAATAAAAAATCCCATTGACTTAATAGTCTCTGGGATTTTTTACTAACTTCATTTCACAATACTTAGATTATAGAATAAAGTCTAGAGGGAGATGGAACGCTTGCGCATCCCATCTCCCTCAAATCTGTACCCCCATACCACACGGATGTGGCGAGAGTCACTGGCGATTTTATTCAATAGTTTCGAACCTGGTTTGGAATTGAGACCAGGTCTCTATCACGAGTATCACTAACCCGTCGGTTCTCTTTCTCGACTCAGGAGAGAACATTTCCTGATGGTAGGACGTCTAGAGCCAGTCGCAGGTGATCTGGAAGACGCCACCGCCGACCGGAGTCCACGTGCAGGGATCGAGACCCCCTTCGTCGACCTGACCGTTGCAGTTGTTGTCGAAGCCGTCCTCCGAATAGTCATTCATCGACGGATTGTTGAGGATGGACCCGTCCGTGTAGAACAGGTACGAACCGCCCATGCACTCGTCGGCCGTGTTGAGGATGAATACATCCCCGTTGGGCGCCTGACAGACGCTCCACTCGGTCGTGTTCGTGGGATCATCATCACAATCCCCTTCGAGAAGCTCAGCGCAGGTGTCGTTGACCGACGTGACACACTGGCCGGCGCCGATACCGCAGTAACAGTCGCCGTCCTTGTCATCGAAGGTGCCAGGGTCAACCGGCTCTTCGACGCAAGCGCCATCGGTGCAGACGAAACCTGCCTCGCAATCTGCATCGTCGACGCACTCTGGATCCGGCAGGCACGCCGCGTCGTCGACGCAGTCCACGTCGTCGCAGTCCACGTCGCCGTCGAGATCACCGTCGATCCCGTCGTCGCAGTAGTACTCCACGTCGCCGTAGAACTCATCACCGTCGTCCTCATATTGGACGCAAGTGCTGTCCAAGCACCCCCAGCCGTAGATGGTATCATCCATTCCTTCGGGCTTGTAGGGGAAGCAGTCCCCCGCGTCCTCGCCAAGCTCACCAAGATCGTTCTGCGGATCGCAGGAAGCGGCGCAGCCCGAGATCGGGTCATTGAGGCAGACGTTGTCCACGCAGGTGTCGGTGGTGCAGGCGTTGTCGTCGTTGCAGGCCTCGTCCGTGAGGCAGCCTACGCACTGATGGGTGTCCGGGTTGCATGTCTGGCCGTCGGCACAGTCAGCATCCGTGGCGCACTCACCATCCATCAAAGAGCCGTCGCAGTCGTTGTCCACGCCGTCCAGCATCTCCACCGCAGAGGTGTTGACGCACTTGGCACAGACGCTGTACTGAGAATCGGAGCAATCGATCTCGGCCTGGGTCTCGGGGCAGGGCTCAGGGTCATCGAAGGGGTTGTTGTCGCAATCCCCACCACCCTTGAGCGCGGCCAGGGTCTGCTCGAGGCACATGGCCTCCATGTTCTCAGACTCAGGATAGGAGCATTGCTGGGAGACGGTTGTATCGACGTCACCCGTGATGAAGCCGTCGCCGTCCCAGTCGGACTTCTCGACGAACTTCAAGACGTTGTTCTCGATGATATTGGTGTTCTCGACACTTTCCTGCTCGTAAGCGCCGCCACAGGAGATGATCATGCACGCCATGACCAGCGTCGTCGCAAGGACGATCAGGTTCATCAAGTTCTTCTTCATTTCAATTCTCCTTCAATTGCGCTCGAAACCAATCAAGCGACTTTCAAAAAATTGTGTTCTCCATTTCGTCTATCCATTTAATTCTCTTATTCTCCACATTGGCTCCTTCCCTTAACGCTAGTGTGCGGAGGGCGGTCTACCTTTATCCAACCAGTGTTGGAACGGCTGATTGCAGCCAGAATAAAAGAAAAAACAAACAAATTCCACAGAAGAACTATTCTGTTCCGCGCCAGGAGAGACTCCTGCACCCATAAATGAGTAAGGAAAATCCCCTGGAGCGGGGTTTCCTAGTGCGGAAACATTACAGCAATAAGCTGGTAAGTAGACTAGGCAGATTAAGTATCTTGTTTAGCGTGTATTTGCTAAATTGATTTACTTATTCTGCTTATAACTTACTCTGCTGTGCTATTTCCGCACTAGAAATTTCTAATTGTTCTAAATTTTAATGAACAAATCCTTTGTTCAGTTCACAAAAATTTTATGAACTCAATTGGGGAGGAGTGAGCTTTGCAGTCACTTTCAATATCTCATTACCCACCCCAATACTAGTTTTTTGTCGCGATTCGCGAACGCCCAGCTAGCAGGGCAAGTGGTCTAGAGAGAAACGCCGATAAAGGCAGTGGCACCGCCTCCGACTTCTTCCTTCCCATAGGGCTTGGAGCCCGCGACCCCGATAAATGGGGCCAGGGAGAAGAGGAATTTACCGGTCTTGAACCGGAAGTCGGGGCCAATACCGGCCACCATTGACTGAACGCCAGCTCCCTTCCCGGCGTCTGCCGAGTAAACGAGAGACGGGCCAATGGCCAACCATGGGGTGACCCACCAGTCGACGGACAGCTGGGTACCCCAGCCAAACCCATTCTCCGCAGCACCGAGCCAAACGGCTCCACGGAAGAAGCTCTTGCCGGTCTGCCCGAGAGGCAGGACCAGAGCTCCACCAACCCCACCGCCGAGAACGCCGTTCGATGCCAGTCCTGCACCGAAGAGTTCCATGCTGATAGCCCGGTTGTAGAGATTTCCCTCCACCGTGTCGATCCGCTCTTCCATATCCACAACTGTGTCTTCAACGTCCTCGACTCGCTCAGTGAGCTTGTCGATCCTCTTTTCGAGGTTGTCGATGCGCCCAGAGAGAAGGCTGTGTAGCTCCTGCATTTTTTTGCCGACCTTGGCCTCGTTGGCCGCAGCAGCATCTCGGATGAGAACCATGATCTCGCTCTTTCCCACAAGATCCTCAGGGAGAGACTGTCGTACTCGTTCGAGCTCACAGATCCGATCCAATGCACCCTTCATCTGGGACGCCTTGACAGCCTTGCCCTGCGCCCGCTTGAGACGCCGAACCTGACTCTCGAGACGTCGGATGTTGCGATCCTGGCCGTCGTCGACCGAGCCGTTGACGCGGTTGAGACAGGTCTGATACCCGGGGCCGGGCTTACACCCGGTGATCTTCTTGGCCTTGGCGGACGCCTTGGCCGGAGAGGTCTTCTTGCCCTTGGCATCCACAGCCGAGGGGTTGAGGGTGAACAGAATTGCCAGAGCGAGAATTGCAATGATGTAACGCATAACTTCCTCCTTAAAAAGGGGTTTGCCCACTCTCACAGAGGGGCGAATTTCTTGAGCCCCATCAGGGTCGTTTCCAACCCCGAAGGGGATGGTTTCCGATGGGAAAACACAACAGCAAAATATTGCCATTTTATTTTCCCATCAAAAACCGGGAGAAAATCATTTTCTTTTTTTCTAAACCACTAATATGTAAAGAACTTTTTCCACTCGATATAATCAAGTGTCCTATCACTGTCAACCTTGAAATCAAGATTAACACTGAGGGAGTCGCGATTTTCGGAAGAAAACGCGCGACTATGCCTAATCAGATTTTGTCACCGAGAAGGTAACTTTATCATGATCCAGTCGCGCAGCACGGGGGAGTGCGACTGTATGGGGCTAGAGAGATGCGGCGCGGACGGCCATGCGGCACTTGGTCTGGAGACAGACCTCCAGCTCAAGGCAACACTCGAACGCGGTGACCACGTCACCCGCGTCCAGGCAATCCTGGACCTTCGTCGGCGGGGCCAGGGCGGGAGTCTCGACGTCCTCCGGCGAGGAGAGACTGAACGAGCTCACCACACCTGTGATCTTGCCCTCGAGGCGTTGGATCGTGCGATCCTGTCCGTCGTCCACAGCGTGGTTGACCGCGAGCTCCGCCCGAATCTCGGCGACCATCTCGCCCTCGATGACTTCGGCGGATGCTTCGGCGGGTGCTTCGGCGGGTGCCTCAGTCGCGGTGTCGGCGGGTGCTTCGGCGGGTGC
>JABIBU010000025.1 GCA_018652595.1 Candidatus Magasanikiibacteriota bacterium
TATTCCCCTAGCTCCATCGATAGACAATTCTAGAAGAGGGCTAGAAATAGCTGCTTTTGCTGCTTCGGTTGCTCTATTTTCTCCGGTACCAGTACCAATACCCATGAGAGCTGAACCTGTGTCGTGCATTATTGCTCTAACATCTGCAAAGTCAACATTGATAAGACCTGGCACAGTTATGAGCTCTGAAATACCTTGCACACCCTGTCTCAAGACATCATCAACTATCTTAAAGGCATCTAGCAAAGATGTTTTTTTATCAATAATTTGTAAAACCCTATCATTAGGGATGGTAATTATAGTATCCACATTACGAGCCAGCTCAGCATAAGCCTTGTCGGCAATAGATTTTCTTTGTGGACCTTCAAAAGAAAAAGGTTTGGTAACCACAGCCACAGTCAAAGCCCCAGCTTCGCGAGCAATTTCTGCAATAATTGGACTTGCTCCAGAACCAGTACCACCACCTAGACCACATGTTAAAAAAACCATATCAACATCTTTCAAAGACTCTCTGATCTCATTTTGAGATTCTTCAGCACTGCGCTTACCCAACTCCGGATCCATACCAGCACCCAAACCCCGAGTGACGGTTTTCCCAATGTGCAATTTGTGAGCCGCGCTGTTGTGATGCAAAGCCTGAACATCCGTATTCATGGCCACAAAATCAACCCCTCTTATGCCCATCTTTACCATCCTGTCCACAGCAGACCCACCAGATCCACCAACACCTATTACTTTAATTTTTGCAAAAGTTTCTACTTCTGGTTTTACTTGTGGCATACTTTAGATAATTAAATAGTTTGATAATTATTTCAAAAAAATATATTTAAATCACTTGAACATATTTTGTACTCAATAGGAATATTTCTTTAATCTATAACTATATTCTATAATGTATCTGCTCCTATGTCAAGCAAAGCCCAATAAATTGTGTATAAACAAAAAATACCCAGTTAAATAGGTATTTTATAGAATATACAATCCTGCATATTTTAGGGCACTAACGACTTAAACCAATCTCTAACTTGTTGAGAGACTTTGTCCATATTTTTTAATTTCAGCCCAGATCTCTTGCTTCCTCCCTGTCTCAAATTAGAACCCCATTTTACCAAACCAACTGCTGTACTAAAAGAAAGGTCATTAATTTTTTCACTAACACTTCTTATATCCATTGGATACCCCAGAGAGGCTGGTAAACCCAAAACATCCTTTGACAACTCAATCAACCCCGGGATCTTGGCACCAGCACCAGTAAAAATCATACCAGCCGGCAACAAATGACTTCGGTCTACTTCTTCCAACTCACTATCTATTTTTTCCAATATCTCTTCCATCCTTGCTCCAATTATTTCTGCAATAAATTTTATAGATACCTCCTCATTCGAGCCAGAACCCAAGTCGGCCAAATCTACTTTGTCTTTCTTTGTCAAACCATTATTCACACACTGACCAAACTCTTTTTTTACTCTTTCTGCCACCTCTATAGAGCTTTTTAGGCCAATTGCAAGATCATTTGTTACATGCTCTGAACCTATTGGCAAAACCACACTATGGAGAATTTCGCCTTCTTCATAAACCACCAAACTAGTAGTCGCACCACCAATGTTTGCCACACACACACCCAAATCCCTCTGTCTCGGAGTAGTTACGGTCTCACCCACTGCCAACACCGACATAACTAGATCATCTATGTCTATTCCTGTACGATAAACTGCCTTGGTAAGATTTTTTATATGCGCACTAGAACCTTGAATAATTTGGGTATCAACTTCTAGTCTGACTCCGGTCATACCAACAGGATCTTTTATGCCAGTCTGACCATCTACAGAAAAACTACGCGGGATAACATGCAAAATTTCATAATTTAATGGAGTCGATACTGCCCTAGCAGCCTCTATGGCCCTACCAATATCTTCTTCTTCTATCTCACCATCTGATTTTGCTACCGCAACTACACCTTTGTTTTTGATAGAAGTAACATGAGGACCAGAAATACCCACCCATGCATGCTCTATCGGCACCCCAACCAACCTTTCTACCTGTTCTAGAGAATTTGATATAGAAGAAACGGCTTCTTCTATGCTACTAACCACACCTTTGGCAATGCCTTCTGAAGGTACTTCAATTAGACCCACAATTTGTAAATTTGAATCATTGACATCTCCAACCACCAACTTAGCAACAGCCACCCTAATACTGGTGGAGCCTATATCAAGTCCTGTGATTAATTCTACTTTTGTTTTTTTTCTTACCATATAATATAGTCGAGCAGTGATATTTTAACAAGATTACGAAACTAAAGCAAATAAATACGGCCAAAAGATGATAAAACCAATAAATGTAGCCCCAAGAGAGGCTACCAGCACTACCGCCGCCATAATGTCTTTTATTACTTCTATTTGAAAGGATAGTCTTGGTTTCAAAACATCTGCAAATTTCTCAACCGCACTATTCAAAAGCTCTAGTACTAACACAGAAATAACCAACAACAAAAGCAATAATAATTCTGAACGACTAACTTCAAATAATATAGCCGTCAAAATAACCAAAATTCCCACCACCATCTGAATACGAAAATTCTGTTCATTCTTAAAAACATAGGCTATTCCCCTACCTGCATCTTGAAAACTTTTTAATAAACGCTTTGGGCTCATACAATTTTATGTACTATTTTTTCTTGAAGTGAAAACATTTTTTTTGCGCCACTTTCTTTTACGTGATCAAACCCCAAAAGATGTAAAATTCCATGAACTAAAATTCTAGTAAACTCCTCCTTGATAGAAACCTTGAATTCTCTTGCTTGTCTTTTTATTTGTGGGACACAAATAAATATATCACCCAAGTCTTGTAGATCATCTACTGGAATCTTTATATCCTGCAGAGCAAAAGCCAATACATCTGTCACACTATCTTTACCACGATACAAATTGTTTAAATTTTTCATTCTTTTTTCCCCCACCAAATTAATACTAAAACCAGAATTCTTATATTTAAGAAAATTTTCTAAAGTTATAGTGACAACGGACTTGATATATTTATCACTTACCACTCTTTTTTTTATGGAGCTATTGATCAAACATTCCATAAAATTATATACTCTCCTCCTCATTAATAACCTCGCCAAACTCTAAAATATCTTCATTATTTATAGTCTCACCTTCTTCTACAAAATCAGTAGGTGTGGGCAAGACATCTTGTTCTGGAATGTTTATTATTGTTTTACTAGGACGAAAACTCTGCACCATCATCTGCATCACATGACGATAAGGAACAAGACCTGCAGAATCAGGATTGTATATGAGTACATATACTTTGTTGGTGTTTACAAAATAAGCAACTAAATTATCTTTTCTTTTCCAACCCTCTTCTTCAAATCTATTAGTAAATTTTTGCAAATTGGAAAAACTTTGCCCAATAGCTTCGCTACCAAACCAATCCCCAAACGTAGTTGTGCTTTCTTTTTCGAAAACGACTATCTCTACAAAATCACCAAGGACAGAACTAAACAGTACCTGATTTGCCATTGTATCTACTTCCCCCATCAACCATGGCACTGGATAATAAACTCTGTACTGCCAAGTAGGATTCACGTATTCCTGAACTAGGCCGGCGTCAACCAACCTCATCGGAGCTAAACCAGTTGGGTTATACAAATTATTTACTTCCTCACCATCATAATAACCATCACCATCAGTATCAAATGCACCGCTATCAGTATTAAATAATTCTTCCTCCAAATCTGTTAGAGCATCATTGTCTATATCCGCAGTATCTACTAAAATTAGCTTTGGAAATTCTAATATTTTCTCATCTAAAGTAGGGGCAGTAACGGCAACCTCTTCTTCCTGCATCTCCTCAACTATCTCCTCTTCTGGTTCTACCACTACCACAACCTCTTCGGATATCTCTTCTACCACATCTTCGACTATCTCTTCTGTTATCTCTTGAACATCTGGTAAAATAACAACCCTATCTCTTTTAGCCTGGTCTATGTAATACCAAGATATGACAGCTACTCCAATAATAGACAAAACTCCAATTCCGATATATCTAAGCTTCTTATTTTGTACCAAAACATTAATTTTGGATGTTTTGCCTGAAAATTTTTGCTCCCTTATCTTAGAAACCTTTTTGGCAGACTTAATTTTCTCAGCCTGTCCATAGTGTATTTCTGGATCTTTTGCACCATAAAACTCTTCTGGAATAGTATGTATACTTTCAGAATTTTTTATAGGTTTTTGTTTTTGTTTTTTTCCAAAACCAAACATGTTTTTTAGATTACCTAGACTAAATCGTATCTACACTATCTTCTAGCATTTCTCCAACAACCTCATCAACTGGTGGCTCAAATAACTTTCCTGGGCCAGCTGGATTATAGCCATTTTTTATTTCAGCTCCATCAAAAAATGAATCGCCATCAGTATCAGGATTTAGAGGTTCTGTTTTCCATATAATAACCTCATCACCATCACTAAGCTCATCACCATCAGTATCCCAATTATTGGGATCTATGCCTATCTCAATCTCTCTCTCATCATCTAGACCATCTCCATCTGTATCTATAGGTTCACCAAAAAGAATTTGCTCATCAAGTATGTCTTGACCCAAATCTTCTTCTAGGTCTTCTTCCAAGTCCTCTGGTACAACTACTATCGCGTCCTCGACTTCTTCTAAAATAGGCAACTCATCTTCTTCGGGAAAAATCAGCTCATCAGCTGGAGGAGTGATAAAGATAGTATCTTCTGGAGTAGTCCTAATAAAGGAATTATAAATCCACCAACCGCCAAAACTAAGTATCATAATTGCTACCACAACAATTATTATACCAACAACACCACGAGTAAGCGTTGGTTCTTTTATGGCATACATATCAGCCGAGGCTGGTGGTGCAGCTGGTTGTACAGGAGTACCACCACCAATACCCAAACTTTCTTCCACCTTGTTCAAATCTGGTTGCTGAGCTCCTGCTTCAGGAGTTGCCTCTGGCATAGCCTCTGGTGCAGCCATCTCAGTAGCTGGTCTAACTTCTTTTTCTACTGGGCGCAATGCACCAGCACCCAAAGCACTATCTGATACCTGTGGAGTTGCTGTAGCGGGTACCACAGTGGCAGCCCCCGCTTCAACAGGCTCAACTTTATCCACATCAGAAAACACATCCTCTGGCTCACCTACTGGTAAATTACTAGGAGTCTGACCTTGATTGTTGGGCATTTGATCATCAAACATAGGTTTTTATATTAATTTTAAAAATTTAATTTTCTAATTTACCAGGACCTAGGGGATCATAGCCATTTCGAAGCTCACTAGCATCTGAAAAACCATCTCCATCCGTGTCACCTTTGGTCGGGTCTGTACCTAATTTTTCTATTTCAATCTTATCGCTTAGGCCATCGCCATCTGTATCGACCGCTGAATTACTAGTACCCAATTCTTTTTCTTTTTCATCGTCTATACCGTCCATATCTAAATCATTTTCATCTTTTGGAAAGCTTATATAGACCTTGTCTATACCAACGGCGCCAACGTCTTCTCCCACTTGCACTTGTGATCCTTTTTGTTCTTCGAGATCAATAACAGATTTTTTTTGCTTTATAAAATAAGAAACAAAAAAGATAACTACCAAAACCAAGACCGATAAAACAATAACAATAGATATCTTTTTAGAATTTACCATACTAATTATATTCAGAATTATTTTCTGGATGATCAATCAAGACTCCCTTGAAGTCAATAAACAAATCATTATCAGTTTTTGTAACATTGAGTATATGCCACTCATCATCAGTATCACTTAGTAGACCATAGTCATTATAATCTAATTCCAAATTAGGATCACCACCATATATTGCTAGACCAAGTTCTGTCTGGTATCCAAAATAAAATTTTATACTGTGTGGTCCTATTCCATCTTCAAAAGAATCAGTTGGCGAAGAACTTATTAAACTATCCTTCATTGGCTGATTAAGACCACTCTCTTCGTAAAAATACGATACAATAAATTTATAAGGTATACCCTCTTGCATAGTAATAAATGAAACATTCTGCACATTTTTACAGCCAAACTCTTCTTCAGGGCAATCTTGATAATAAACATCTGACTCCAATAAAGTGTATACATCTCCAAAAGGACTCTGGTTATAGCACTCAGTAGCACTGACATCAATTCCACAATTAGCCAAAGACCAATAATCATTTTGTTTTATAATTCTAAATATAATATTATCACTAGAGCCCTGACTACCTATAACATCTCTAGGATAGTCTAATATCGTCATGAAATCTGCGCTCGTCACACCATCTAGAGCAACAAGACTCTCTATTGCCCCACCCTGATAGAATAAATTACTAGCGTCAACCTGTCCAAAATTACTCAACAGACTACCAAAATAATCTACAGCTGAATCTGGAATACCCTCCCAAACATTCTCTTCCCCAGTTTTTATCTCCTGAACAGCAACTACTTCATACTCTTCAGTATCTTCGTCAAAAATCAAATTAAACACATGCCAAAAACTTGCAGAACTATTACCACTTCCTTTTGAATTTTTTATTTCAAAGACCTTATTTGGTTTGTATATAGATAATTCATCCTGGTCACCACCCCTGTATTCATAAACCTCTACTATAATATTTGAATCATGGTAGGGTTGCATAGCAGGCTTTGGAACTGAAGGAGAGAAAGGAACATTGCTCTGACCAACAACAAAACCATAATTATGAGAATTATTACCTCTCAAATTAGTATCTATAGTGATCGCTTGGGCATAGGTTTTTTCCAAATTTCCCACAGGGTGCATATAGACACCGACATCACTATAACCATCACCACACCCTACAGGATAATTAGTATCATTACAAAGTCCCCAATCATTTAATATGTCATCATACAAAAACACTGGGGATATACTCTTCTCCAAACCAATACCCTCATTATAAACTATCCCAGAAAAATCAACATCGCTATTTTCATCTGTCCACTTTACAACTACACGGAAAGTTTTTTCTGGCACAGGTGGAGATATAGCGTACTCATTTATTACCTCTTCGCTTTCGTTTTTTACTTGAAAATCGAACATTTTATCAGGTTCAATACTCTCTTGACTAGAAAACTGTATTACATAACTTTTTCCAGATTCTTTGTTACAAGCCAAGTCTGTATTTATAAGCTCTCCTGTAGTGGTTAAGTTCAACAAAGAATCACTACTAGATTTTATAACACCTTGGGTTCCAACATCTTCTTGGGTTGGGCTTACGATACCCTCACTACTAGAATAAGCAAAGGTAAGAGAAGATATTTCATTCCCTACTGGCCAACCCACTTTATCATCACTACCACCAGTTACTACATTCAACAAATTAACATATGCTTCGTTACCATCATTAGAAAAACCACAAGTAATACAATTGTTAACTAAATTTAAACACTGATTTTGACACAGATATACCCCTTTATCATCGCAGATCTTAAAAGGAAAGGAATCATCATTTGATAAAATATAACCATTGGCACTCAAATCCTCACAAGCCTCAAAGCCATCTTCATCACTAATAAGATCAATCTCCCCATTACCACAATAAGCCTCTGAATCAACTGTCAAAACCTCTTCACAATCAGATGAACAGTATGTACAGGAATCACTATATTCTGGCAAACAAGGTATTCCGTTATTATCACCTAGGTCACAGACCTCAGTGATTTCTTCTCCAGACTCTTCATCATCATAAGTACCATCTGGCACACCGTTACCACAATATTTATCACCCAAAACCTCTTCTTTCTCGGACTGAGCAACTGGAATAAATACACCAGCACATGTTACCAAAGAGTTGTAAGTTTGATCATAATCTCCCAGTTCTACATCACAATCAATCTTTTGATTACCGAGTATTTTGACTTCTATACAGTCTAATTTTGCAGCTCGACAAATCTCTTCACCAGTAGAAGTAAAGCACTCTCCCACATTAGTTATTTGTATAGAAGATTTTATCGGAATTGGCTCTGTAGTTGTAACAATATTATAAAATGGCCCGGCTTGCAAACAAGCAATATTCTCTTTGAGACACTCACTATTACAACCATCTTGATTCTCGTTACCCCCATCATCACAATCTTCATAATCTGATTGCAAATATCCATCACCACAATAAATCCCATAACTCTGACAGTCCCAAGAACAACTGGATTCTTTGTCTTTGTTATAAGCACTAGACACAGGAACACATTCACCAAGTTCAATAGTACCTTTTGGTGAATACGCAGTATCATAAATTGCCTTGAACTCAGATAGGCTTCCAGGGTCACTATATTCAAATGAAGTCAAAAGACAGTCCACACTAGAATTACATACAATATTTTCATCTCCAGAGCAAACGCCATTAAAACTAAGGCAGGAACTTTTTACTTCATCTTCCAATTTACTATAAAAAGCCTGCAATGCTTCTTTTTCATCTATGCACATAGCAGAAGAAAAATTACAAAAACCAGATTCACAATGATCTCCCTTCCAAAATTCATCTTTGTAACAACATTCTGGATCGGAATTTAACTCAGATTCCCAACCTACCTGATCATAAGGAAGATTTTCTATTTGACAGTTATCGTTACAAGAATCTTGAGTGCATTTATTATCGTCTCCAGCCTCTTGGTCATTGGCACAATAGCCAGGTATATTACACCCTAGAGAGCCAAGCATACAACCATTTTCTTGGACAATTTCATTTGGAAGCACAGTCCAGCGACATTGACCGGCTATACAACTGGCCTCTCGACACTCTCCATTATCACTAGGACCTGAATAATAAGTATTACCCGTCAAGATATCTCCACATTCTGAATCCAGATTACAGGTAAGACAACCCAACTTTTCTTGATTGACACATGTATTGTTTACACAACTATCTTGTGTGCACATTTTACCATCATTACAATTGCTATCAACAATACAACTTACACACTCACCAAATATCTCACCAGGAGGTATATTACAGTACTCACTACCACAACCTTCTTTTGTGCCCTGTTGCATACACTCACCTTCAATTACAGCACATATATTTTCTTCTGTGCAGTAATCTCCAGAAGCGCAAGTCTTGTCTGATGCATTACAACATTCTGATAAACTAGGATCGGCATCTATTTCAGCGCCATCCCAATAACCGCTATGGCAACTATGATTTACGCAAACATCCTCTGTACATAGTATTCCGTCATCGCACTCTGCATCAACATTACAACAGTCCGCCGAAACATCATAAATACATTCGTTTGTATCCAAATTACATGTGTCCGTTGTACACACATTACCATCACTACAATCGGAATTTTGATTACAACACCCCGGTGTATTAATATTAGAACATACAGCGTTATTGCAAACATCATTAGTACAACTAATGCCATCATCACAATCACTATTTACAGAACACTCAACACCAACACTCTGACAAATACTATTTTGACAATAATCTACTGTCGCAGGATTATTATCATCACAATCGGAATGCAAAACACAAAAAGTGACCTCGGTGCACTCTCCCTCAACACAAGCTTCGCTACCACCACAATCACCATTATGTCCACACTCATTTCCAACCTTATCTTGGTAAGAACAAATAGAGCCTACCAAACACATATCTTTGGTATTAATATCACCATCATCACAATCTGCACTATCTGCACAACAGCCTGGAATACTAGCAGGGTCAAATAAAGGAGCATACCTGCATTCATTAGCCAGACATTTATCTAAATTACAAGAATTACCATCATTACAATCAGAATCTTGCTCACAATCAATTGCTATTACTGTTTCTGGAATGATACTAAATAAATTATTAAACACATTTTGACTAGCTAAAAATACTTTATCCAAATAATCAAACCCATAAAATAAATCAGTTTGTTTTGGTGCCAAAGATATTAAGCTAGAAAACTGTACATAATTATCATAAATATACCCGTCTTCCCAAACATCTGGACAAGATACCATCAAATCAGCGATCTTGTAATATGTACTATCGTGAGGAACCCTAATAAAAGCTTTTTTGCCAGTTGGGTCAGCCGGTTCACAAAACTCCAATGGACTACCATTTTCATCATAGTTCTTTACACCATCACCACAATATTCTGGATGCAACTTTTTACAGGCTTTTTCTGGCTGACCTAGAAAACTATTTTCATCAGCACAATGTCCATAAGTACCATTTAAGGCCCCGTCATCACAATTCTCCCCTTGTTCAACCACGGCATTACCACATTCATATGTTGTCTTACATGAAGAATATTCCCACTCACAACTATTAGAACAAGATTTGAAAGCAATTTGACCCTGAGGACAGGCACCTGTTTGATACTGAATTTCTGGACCCAAGCATACAACACCTTCTTTGAGCTCATTAGATGGAACTTGACACCCAATTTCCGCTGGTGACATCAAGAAATATTCATCAAAACTAGCATCACCCACTTCAAATTCTCCTCCACCTATTGAAGTGGCAACCAAACCACTATTACCTTCTTCCAATCTATTTGCGTAAGTATTTTTATTAAGACAATCACTATGCTGATCACA
>JABIBU010000023.1 GCA_018652595.1 Candidatus Magasanikiibacteriota bacterium
AAAATTCATTTTCGGAACGAAATGGAGAAAGTGCCTTTTACCCCCCCTTTATTAACTTTTGAAAAAAATTAAATTTTCATTCCTTATTTTAAAAATCTCTCTGCAAATCATTAATTTGTTAAAAAAATGATTACATATAACATCAGGATTATGAGAAGTTCAAAATCTTTGATTTTGAATTTGGGTGAAGCCTGCAAGGCGTAACCTCATAATCCTTGTTATACGTTTTTTCTGCAAGAAAAAAAGCCGAAGGCTCAGTTCAAAAAATATTTTTCGTTCTTATTCATTTAGATAGGCTTTCTTTTATTTCTTATAAATTTGATTTTTTCGTTTTTCTTTTTCCAAGAGGGGCTAGGGGTGAATTGGAAAAAGGAAAACTCTTTATTCTTTTATTATTGTTTCATATTCTTCCTTAAAGTTTGTATTATGATTTTCATTAAAAAATGGTAATCCTATCAATCTGTAATTGGGATTTTCTGCTTTTATTACATTTTCAAACCCATATTTTTCTGATATTTCTTCTAAAAAAGTCTCTTTCCAACCTTCTTTTCCTGTTTTAAAAGTAGTATCTTCTCCTATAAATTCATTTCCTTTTGGCTCTATAAATACTTGATAATATAATTTATCTTTATTTTTACTTTTTAGAAACAAGATAAAATCTGGCATAAAACCTCTTCCTTTTTTAAAATCATAAATTTTATAGACTTCTTCATTTCTCAAAAGATGAATTTTGTCATACTTGTTTTCTAAATTTCCAATAGTTTCTTTGATGAATTTTATAAGTGCTTGTTCTTCACTTGTCCCTACAAATCCATCTAAAACATACCATTCATTATCTTTTGCAATATCATCATCTAAATTATTTTCATTAATTGTTTTCGTTTTTGGTTCTGTAAAAAACTTTTTGAAATTTCCTGTAATAAACTCGCTACCAATTTTTGGTGCAATATTATCTTTTAATTCTGCAAAAATATTATCTAAAAATTTTATAGTAATTCCTAGTTTATCTTCTCCAGAAATATCGTCATAAGTTTTATTTTTGCTTACGATTATTTTTACATCAAAATCAGCAAGTTTATCATTTTGCAATTCGTCAATACTTTCTATATCTAATTCTTTTTTTAATTTTTCAAATTGAAATAGAGAGTTTTCTTGTTTCGCTTTTATGTTAATTGCTTTTTGAAAAATATGTTTTTCTATGTTTTTAAATTTTAGACTGATGGTTTGCAGTCCTTTTTCTGACAAACTTAATCTTTGTAAATCTTCTTGATTGTTAAAATCTATTTCTTGCTCGTTAAATTCTAAACCTTTAATCTTATATGGAACAAAAAAATCTTTTTTAATATCATCTAAAGTTTTCTTTTTTCTGTTTGGATTATCTATTTGTTTATTATGCCAAATTTTTACATTTTTATAAAAATCACTATCTTGAAAATCTTTTTTTAATGCAAAAGTTTTGATTACTTTATCATCTCTAATATAGCCATCTTTTCTTAATTCTTGTTTTAAATGAGAAATATATCTTGAATCTTCATCGTAAGTATAATAAAAAAGTTCTTCTAAAATTCTTAATTCATTATTTAAATCATCATCAAATTTTCTTTTATTTTTGATTTTATCATTATATGTAAAAGGGCAATATCTCACACCTCTTCCGATAAGTTGTTTTTCCTTAGTTGTCGCTTCGGGAGTTTTTTTAGTGCTTCCTCCTGTATTTTGTCCTTGATAAAGTCTTACAATATCAAAAAGGTTTAATACATCCCAACCTTCCGTCAATCTATCTACAGTAAAAATTGCTCTAATATGATTATTTTTATCTTCTAAACTATTAAGTAGTTTTTCTTGCCCTTCGGTTGTTTTTTCGCTTTTTGTTTTATTTGTTTTAGAATTTGTAATAATTGTATTTTTTTCTGTAAAACTTCTTTTTATCCAATCAGCAATTTCTCCATATTTGATATTTTCATCTTTAATAAATTTTAAAACTTGTTCTGTTCTGGATTTTCCTTGTTCATAAAGATTTTTACTATCTTGAATTTTATTTGTTATAACTTTGAAAAAATCAAAATCCTTTGTTTCTAAATTTTCAGTCCAAGTTAAAAATTCTTCATAATCTGTTTTTGATTCATCTATTGTTTTACTTCTAAAAAGTATTACTGGTTTGAAATTCGCAATACCATTTTTGAGAGCAATTTTGTGTCTATACCATTGAAATAATAATGCTTGTAAAATTCTTTGTTTTTTATCAAGAGTAGAAGAAATAAGGTTTATCTCTTTTGTATATCCAGCACTTAGAAACTCTTTTAACGTAAACTTATAAATAATTTTATCTTCATACTTTTTTGCTACTTGTTCATTTGCTGGAATTGTTGCAGTATATTCTAACAGCACATTTTTATTCCTTTTTTTTGTTCCGTTTTTATTTAAAATCAATTCAATTACAGTGTGTTCCCAACCTTTTCTTTCAATATCATCTTTATTTGATGACGCTTTTAATTCTGTTGCTATTAATTCCTGTTGTATATCTTTCTTTTTTGTATCTGCATTAAAATGATGAGCTTCGTCAGCAAGCATTACAATATTTTTTTTATGTAAGTCTTCTAGTGTTGTCTGATTTTCTTTTTGCAAGTGAATATCATTATAGAGTTTATGAATCGTAGTAAATTTTATCTCTATCTCTTTGGGATTATCACTAAAAGATTCTACTTTTTTGATATTTACTGTTTTGTCATTAATTACAATTTTTTCTTTGAATAAGTATTTATTATGAGTATTATCTATAAAATTATTTTCTGTTTTATCTACAATATTATTTTGATTTACAAAAAATATAAAATGTCTATATCCTTGTTGATAATAATATAAAATGTTAGAAGCCATTACAAGAGTTTTACCCGTTCCAGTAGCCATATTAAACATTAGATGAGTAGGGCTATTTGGATTTTCTTTTTCTTTGATAGCTTGAAAAGTTAAAAAGTTTTCAAAAGCCTTTTTTTGCCAATCAAAAAACTTATATTTCAAATTATTTGAAATATATTCAGATATTTCTGGAAAAGGTAATCTTAATCTGTATGCCTTTTCTCCTATAGTGTCATATAAATATTTTATATCTGCCATAATTATTTCTCACTATTATAAAAATTTTCAGTTAATTTTTGGTCTTTTTTATCAATACCAAACTTCTTATCTGCCATTTCTGTTTTATTTACATACATTTGATTATTATCAAGCATAGCAATAAACATTTTCTTTTGTTCATCTAAACTAAGATTTTTGAAATTTTCTTCTTTGACAACCTTTTTCTTAAATTCTTTTATTTTGAGATTATAATTTAAGAAATATTCCTTATACATTTCATCAAAAAACTTAATCAATTCTTTCAAATCTTTACAAGCAATGATTTTCTCTTTAGCTTTTTCATTCCATTTTGCAAGTTCAAAGTAGATGAAATCTCCACCACCTTTCCAATCATTATCTTTGCTTACTCCACTATCTTCACCATTTAATACATTTCTTATCCTTTTTGTAAGTTTCTCTGTATGATCAGATAATTGTTCTATTGTAATATATTGTCTATTAATTTTTTGTGCTGTTGCTGCTGTAGTACCACTTCCACCAAAAAAATCCATAACAATATCTTTTTCATTGGTACATAATTTAATTATTCTTTCTAATAATTTTTCGGGTTTTTTGCCGAATCTTAAATCAACACCACCCTCATTAGAAAGGTTGTTTATCCCAATATCAGTCCATATATCCCCTAAAGCTACAACTGGTGTTTTTTTACCTCTTATTTCCATTACTTTATCAGCTGCAAAATTAACATCTTCATTTTTATAAATAAAATAATATGATTCGTCTGGGTTCACAATTTTTGAAATTTTATCTTTTTGGTACTTAGAATAATCTGCACCTCTATTTACCGCAGTCCTAAATATCAAATCAGCATTTCTTATCTTAAAATCAGAAATAGCTTTTTTGTCTTTCATGTCTATTCCTTCGTTTTTCATCGCTTGAGTTAGCGTAATGACTTCCCACTTATTACATTCTTCATCACTAAATCCTTTTTTATTTATAAACGACTTATATCTTTCCAAAGCTTCATCCCATGTAGCTGGTGAATATTGTGGGGTTAATTTAATTTTGCCGGACTTGGTGTAGAACAAAATAAATTCTTTTATTTTGGGTAATTTTACTTCTTTATGAGCCATTTTTACCCCACTTAAATGGGACATTTGAACACATATAGTGGTATGGAAATTTTCTCTGTTAAAAATGTCATCACATAATATTTTTAGGTGCCCCTGTTCTATATCATTTATTTGAATAAAAATAACTCCATCATCACTCAGTAATTCTCTTGCCACCTCCAGTCTATTTTTTATAAAAGTTAACCATGTAGAGTGATTAAAATTATCATTATATCCAAAACTATCCGAGCCAGTATTATACGGAGGATCAATATAAATCAGTTTTACTTTTCCTGCAAATTCCTTTTTTAAGCTATGTAGTGCTAAAAGATTATTTCCTTTTATAATTAAGTTTTCTTTTATTGTTCCATCTTCATCTCTTTTTATCTCTTTTACTTCTTGTTCTCCATCTTTATCAAATCTTTTCCAATTAGTTAGTGCTTTATGGTCAAAAAGTCTATCTATCTCATCGTGAGCTAAAACTTGATTGAAAAATATCTCTTTTCTTTTCCCTTGTTTCTCTTTGTATCCTGCTTCTTCTTTTACTTTTTCACCTTTTACAGTTTTAGTTTTTTCTTCCTCGTATTCAAAATAAGTATCAGTTCCTTCTTCTGTGCTTTGTCCACCTTCTAACACGCAATCCTTATATGGAAAATCTAAAACTACATCATTCGTATCTTTCAAAAACTTTTTACCATCAGTTAAACCAATTCTATTTTTGTAATCAGTAAAAGAGTTATCAACCTTGTTTTCTTCTATAAAAAATCTAAAATTATTTGTTTTAAATACATAAACATCTTTGATTTTTACAAAAAACTTTTCTCTTATAGATTTTTCTTGTAAAAGCAATTCAATCACTTTTTCATCAATATGTTCTACTAAATCAATAAGTAAGGTTTCGTTTAAATCAGTTTTATTTTCATCCCAAAGCCTTTCATCTTTTTTTAAGACTTTTTCAACAAGTTGTTTTAGTTTGTTATCATCCATATTTTTCACCATTAGTAGTTAAAAGTTATTAGTATTATATAAGTTTTGTTCTTCTTTTCAATTTATAAATCATCGTTTTCAGAACGGAGTGAGGAAAACACAATATTATCCCCCTCCTTTTTTTAGAAAAAATCAAATTTATTCCCCTTTTTAGAAAGCCTATCGTTATTATCTATCTTAGAAAAATATTTTTTGAATTGCGTATAACAGGCTATATCAGAACTCCTTAAAAATTTACCTAAGATATGATATAATTCTGTTATTAATGTGTAATCACAAGTATGTTATGAATACACCTAATTATCGCCCTAGCCGAGACCCAATGGAGCTTTTGGGACAGGAAATGAAGCTTCGGGGGTTTAGTCTGAGGACGATCGAGTCATATACCCATTATATCAGCGAATGCCTTAGGTTTGCAAGTGTTTCACCAAAGGAAGTGACGACCGCGACTGTGCGGGATTATTTGGATTTTTTGGCGACAGCTGGCAAATCAGCTTCGACTTTGAATACAGTCTATAGTGCTCTCAAGTTTTATTTTGAAAAAATCATGAAAAGAAGCTTTTTTGTGAATATTCCACGATCAAAGAACAAAAAGAGATTGCCGACAGTGCTATCAAAGGAGGAGATAGGCAGAATGCTAGAAAAGACTATTAATCCCAAGCATAATTGTATAATCAGTATGCTTTATGGTTGTGGTTTGCGGGTGAGTGAGGTGAATAGTGTGAAGATGCTTGATATTGATTTTGATAGAAAGGTCTTGCGGATTTATCGAGGTAAGGGAGATAAAGATAGATATGTGATGTTGCCGAAAAAACTATTTTCAATATTATCTGCTCAGGATAAAATGAAAAATAAAAATGATTACTTATTTACAAATGGTAGAAATGGCAAACTTACAACACGCTCAATTGATAAAATAGTAAAAAAGTCGGCCAATTTGGCAGGAATTAATAAAAATGTGTCTCCACATGTGCTTCGTCATAGTTTTGCCACGCATTTATTGGAAGATGGGACAGATATTCGCTATATCCAAGAGCTGTTGGGTCATGCTCGGCTAGAGACAACGCAAATTTATACGCATGTGGCGAGTAATAATTTGGTTGGAATCGTTAGTCCTCTTGATACTTGATTTTTTATCTCGGATACGGTAATCTAAAAGTAGTCTATTAAATAAATAATCTAATTTACATTCTTGAGATGTGGGGAGAAGAAAAGTGGTAAAGAAAGGGATCCCTCCACTTCGGTCGGGATGACAACGAAGAAAAATATGAGTGGTCATAGTAAATGGTCTAAAATTCAACACAAAAAAGGCGCGACAGATGCCAAACGTAGTAATATTTTTACCAAATTGGGTAAAGCCGTTACTATTGCAGCTCAGCAGGGTGGTGGAGATCCAGAAATGAACTTTTCATTACGTCTGGCAATTGATCGAGCCAAAGGGGCGAATATGCCAAAGGATAATATTGAAAAAGCGATTAAGCGTGGTACAGGTGAGGGAGCAGAAGGAGTTCAGTTGCAGGAGCTTATCTATGAAGGCTTTGGCCCGGCTGGAGTGGCCTTTTTGGTAGAGGCAGTGACTGATAATACCAATAGGACTGGTTCTGAGATAAAGAATGCTTTTAGTAAAGCAGGTGGTTCTCTCGGTGGGCCTGGGACAGTGCAGTGGCAATTTGAACAAAAGGGTGTGGTCCGATTTACTGCTGATAAAAAAGCACAGCTTTCAGATTGGGATAGTACCCAGTTAGAATTGATGGATGCTGGGGTGGAAGATATAAAAGATGCAGAAGATGGGGTAGAGCTATTTAGCGCTAGAGAGAATTTTCAAAAAATGATGGATGTGGTCAATAAATTTGGAATTGAGCCAGATGATTCTGGATTGCAGTGGATAGCAAAAGAAGAAATTGATCTGGATGACGAGACTAGTGAAAAAGTTGAAAAGCTTTATGATACTTTGGATGAATTGGATGATGTGAAGGAAGTTTATACTAATGAGAGTTAATAATTGTGTCATTGCGAGGAATGTGAAACAATGACGAAGCAATCCCAGTGAATTTGCTACGTTGCTGGTCCACTGGGATTGCCACGTCTTGTATTCTCACTCCTCGCAATGATAGGTACTTTATTTTTATGAAAAAAATAGAATCACAACGAATTTTGGGTATAGATCCCGGCTTCGGACGTACGGGCTGGGGAGTGATAGAAAAAGTCGGCGCTGATTCCTCCCGAGGCGGACAGGAGTGGCAGCTGGTGGCTTATGGCTGTATAGAGACTAGTGCAAAAAAAGATTTTATTAGTCGGGTAGATGAGCTACATTTTGAGTTGGTAAAAGTTATAAAAAAATATAAACCGACCCGATCGGGAGTAGAGGATTTGTTTTTTGCAAAAAATGTAACAACCGCCATGAAAGTGGGGCAGGCCAGAGGTGTGATATTACTTACCTTGCACCAAGCTGAGATTCCGATAGATGAGTTTACACCACTGCAGATAAAACAAGCCCTAACTGGCTATGGACGAGCTGAAAAGGGGCAGGTGCAAAAGATGGTGGAGATGATTTTGCAGATAAAAAAGAAAATTAGGCCAGATGATGCTGCCGATGCCTTGGCAGTGGCCATTACTTGTGGGGCGAGCATGAAAATGAGATCAAAAACAAGTGTAAGGTAACACTTGTTTTTTAACTCTGTCCACGTTATAATATGTATACTATTCTGTCATTGCGAGGAGTGTGAAACAATGACGAAGCAATCCCAGTGAATTATTTACGTTGCTGATTCAATGAGATTGCTGCGTCGTACCTCCTCGCAATGACAGGAATTTATTTAATTAAGATATAATACTATGATTAAATTGGCAATAAATGGTTTTGGGAGGATTGGGAGACATACTTTTAAAGTTGCTTTGGGTAAGGAGGATATTGAAATCGTTGCGATAAATGACCTCACAGACAACAAGACCTTGGCACATCTTTTGAAATACGATACAGCCTATCCAGATATGGGATTGGAGATTTCTTATGATGATGATAATTTGATAGTGAATGGAAAAAAGATAAAAGCATTTTCAGAAAAAGACCCAAGTAAACTTCCATGGAAAGATTTGGAAGTAGATGTGGTGGTAGAGTCCACCGGAGTATTCCGTACCAAAGAAAAAGCCGAATTGCACATAAAGGCTGGAGCCAAAAAAGTAGTTTTGTCAGCCCCAGGTAAGGGCGAAGGAATAAATACTTATGTTCGTGGAGTTAATTGTGATGATTGTGGAGCAGATGAGCAGGTAATAGACAACGCATCTTGCACAACTAACTGTACCGCACCAGTTATTCGTGTGATGAATGATATTTTTGGAGTTGAGAAGGCAATGCTTACTACTATTCATTCTTATACAGCTGACCAAAATCTTCAAGATGGTCCGCATAGGGATCTCCGTCGCGCTAGGGCAGCTGCACAAAATATGGTACCGACTTCAACCGGTGCTGCAGTGGCCACTACCAAAGTGATTCCAGAGCTAGAAGGAAAGTTTGACGGTATATCTGTTCGTGTTCCTACTATTACAGTCTCTCTTGTTGATTTTACTCTAGTGCTAAAAAAAGATGTAACAGTAGAGGAAGTAAATGAAGCGCTGACAAACGCATCTGAAGGATATTTGAAAGGAATTTTGACAACAACAGACGAGCCATTAGTTTCTTCTGATTTTATCGGTAATCCATATTCTTCTATTGCTGACCTTGGCATGACAAAAGTTGTTGGTGGTAATCTAGTCAAAATAATTTCTTGGTATGATAATGAATGGGGTTATGCTAATAGATTGGTGGAAATGGTTGGGATAGTTGGGAAGTCATAAGTGGTAAGTATTAATATTTAATATTCAAAAACATATGAAAAAAATAATAATTTTGTCAGTAGTAATAGTTATAATAGTTTCTGTATTCTATTTTGGTAATGCTTATTATCAAAAAGAGATGTCACCAGACCAGTCAAATACTATAGATAACAAAACAATCCTTGAGTTTGAGGTTCCTGTTGGTTATGAAAAGGTATCGGGTGGGTACAATAATAATGAAGCAGTGTATCTATTTGGAGAGGGGCTTGCCCCCAAAGGAAATAGTGATGTAAAAGCTCCCTTAACAATTATTATTGCTGATGAATCATTTATAGAGAACTATAGTAGTGAAGAAAAAATACTGGAAAGTCTAGGAAAAAGCACCATAGGTAATTTTGATGGCCAACTTTATAAATTTTCCACAAAAGATGGGTTTTTAGAAAATGAGATTTTATTTGTGGTTGGTGTAGAAGAAAATATTTTATATATTGAAACAAATAATCAAGACCTACTAGAGGATGTCGTTTCTACATTGATTTTTTAAATTTGTAATTATTATGCACCTGAAGACAATCAAACAACTTCGTAATCTATCTGGCAAGACGGTCTTAGTCCGAGTAGACTTCAACGTGCCAATAAAGCGTAAAAAAGTATTAGACAATACGCGTTTATTAGCAAGTTTACCAACGATTAAATATTTAACTGAAAAAAAAGCTAAAGTTATTTTGATTACACATGTTGGTCGTCCTGCTGGTAAGGTTGTTGCGAGTTTGAAAGTGAATCCGATTGTTGAAGAACTGAGTGGTTTGTTGAAAAAGAAGATCAAGAAACTCGAGACAGGGTCATGGCCCTCCTCCGCTAAAGCTACGGCGGATAAAATGCGTCTTAAACTACTTAAAGATGTTGAAGGATTAAAACCAGGTCAGGTGGCAATGATGGAGAATATTCGTTTTAGTTCTGATGAAAAAAATAATACTGGCACACTGAGCCAGGAATTGGCAAATTTGGTAGATTATTTTGTATTGGATGGTTTTGCTGTGGCACATCGAGATTCAGCTTCAGTTACTGGTGTGGCTGAATATGTTCCTGCCTATGCTGGTCTGCTTTTGGAAAGTGAAATAAAAGGCTTGAGCAAAGTCACCACTAAGCCAAAAAAACCATTTGTAGTCGTGATTGGTGGAATTAAGACTGAAACTAAGATTCCGGTTATAAAAAATTTACTACCAAAGACAGATAATGTTTTGGTTAGCGGTGGAATTTTCAATACGTATTTGAAAGCAAAAGGCTACAAGGTTGGCGCATCACTTGTTGATAAGAATTATGAAAAAGAAGTGTTGAAATACTGCAAGTCTAGAAAAGTCATCTTACCAACTGACGTAATAGTAGGTACTATGGATGGAAAGCATTTTCGTCCAGTTAAACTTCTTAAAAAACCACATCAAGTTTGTAAAAAGAATGAAGCAATACTAGATATGGGTCCAGAAACGATTCATTTATTTGCAAAATATATCAAAAAAGCTCAAACACTAGTTTGGAATGGAGCAATGGGATATTTTGAACAAAAACCATATGATATCGGCACCCTATCAATTGCTCGTTTGGTAGCCTCTCGTTCAAAAGGAAAGGCCTTTGGCGTGATAGGCGGTGGAGAGACACTGCAGTCTATGGATTTGGTTGGTATGAGTGAACATGTAGATTTAATTTCAACCGGTGGTGGAGCGATGTTGGAGTTTTTGAGCGGAAAAGAATTACCAGGAATAAAAGCTGTTACAAAAAAGTAAAAAATGTGGTATAATATTGAAGTAGAAAGGTAAAGGTAGAAAGTAGAAAGATTTTTTACTATTACTTTATACTTTCTACTTTATACTTTTAACTAATTTTCTATGCCTGTCAAAAAGAAACCTCTAAAGCCGGCTGAGGTAATGCTGGAAAAAAAATCTTGCTGTTCATCAATGGGGGGTGGTTGCTGTGATATGATGAAAAAACTCTTTGTTACATTGTTTGGAATTTTATTGGTATATGTGATTGTATTAGTTGGATCAATGATCCGCAATAACTTACAAGAGTATATCTATATTGGCCAAGCCGATAGAATGGAAAGAACTATCACAGTAGAAGCCGAAGGAAAAGTAACTGCAACTCCTGATATTGCCATGACTACCATGGGAATGGTATCAGAAGGCGAGACAGTCGCCGAAGCACAAGAAAAAAATACTTTGGTAATGAATGAGCTAACAAATAAATTAATGAACCTTGGAATTTCTGAAGATGATTTGCAAACAATGAACTACAATGTCTATCCTCGTTATAATTATACAGAAGATGAAGGTAGAGTATTAGAGGGTTATGAAGTCCACCAAAGTTTGAAAGTAAAAATTAGAGATCTAGATTTGGCTAATAATGTATTGGCTCTAGCTGGAGAAGTGGGGACCAACAGTGTAAGCGGATTGGACTTTACTTTGGATGATGATGAAGTTTATAAAGCAAGGGCCAGAGAAGAAGCATTGAAAAAAGTAGGAGAAAAGACTAGGGTATTGGCACGATCACTTGGTCTAGAGGTGATAAAAGTAGTTTCTTATGATGAATATGAGTCTGGTGGAAATGGTATGCCAGTTTATAAAGCTTACGCCGAATCAGCGTATGGAATTGGCGGTGGTATCCCTTCACCAGATGTCCAGGCTGGCAGTACAGAAGTAATGATGAATGTGGCTGTGACTTTTGAGATCAGATAGCATTGATTTCACGGATCTAAAAAAGATTTTATTGAAGACCCTTCTAACGGAGGGTCTTTCTATTGACAAAATATCGTTATTTAGTTATAATTTATCTACAATTACAAAGGCGTTAGTACTCGTTATCAGCGAGAAGCTAAGGAAAGAAATTCCTTTTGGGAAAGTAGAATCCTTCGGATAAGCCCGTAATAGCTGTAAATGAAGCACCAAAGTAGGGTGGTACCGTCCGTAATGGACCCCTACACTTATATTGGTGTTTTTTTAATTAAAAATTTTAAATTTAATAATATGGTATACAATGCTAGTGAACAAGAAAATAAAGTATTAAAATTTTGGGATGAGGATAAGACTTTTGAGAAGTCTGTGGAATCTCGTCCAAAAGATAATCCTTATGTATTTTATGATGGACCTCCTTTTGCCACAGGTCTTCCTCACTATGGGCATATTATCGCATCTCTTATGAAAGATGTAGTGCCAAGATACTGGACTATGCAAGGCAAGCGAGTGGAACGTCGTTGGGGTTGGGATTGCCATGGTTTGCCAGTTGAAAATATTATTGAAAAGGATTTGAAATTAAAAGATAGGCAAGCTATCGAAGACATGGGTATTGGTAAATTCAATGAGGCTTGTTGTAATACGGTTCTCAAATATGCAGAAGAATGGAAGACGACTATAAAGCGCATGGGGCGTTGGGTGGATATGTCCGACCAAGACGGATCCGCCTCTGGTGGAGAAAATTATGGAGAACATAGTTATAAAACTATGGATATACAGTATATGGAATCTGTCTGGTGGGTTTTCAAAGAGCTTTGGGATAAAGGGTTGATTTATGAAGGTAAAAAATCAATGCATGTTTGTCCGCGTTGTGTAACGCCACTTTCAAATTTTGAAGTAACACAAGGATATAAAGATGTTAAGGATTTATCTGTTACTGCTAAATTCAAATTAAAAAATGCAAAAGAAAAATTAGATTTAGATGGCGATGTGTATGTTCTTGCCTGGACCACTACGCCGTGGACGTTGCCGGGGAATGTCTTATTGGCTGTTGGTGGAGATGTTGAGTATTCAGTTGTAAAAAATGAAAATGAATATTTTATTATTGCAAAAGATAGGACCGAAGAAGTGATGAAAGATAAAGAATATGAAGTGGTAAAAAAATTAAAAGGATCAGATTTGGTTGATCTAGAATATGAACCATTGTTCCCATATTTTTCTGATACGGAAAATGCTTTTCGTGTGGTGACAGCTGATTTTGTGACTACAGAAGATGGCACTGGTGTGGTACATATTGCACCAGCTTTTGGTGAGGATGATTATCAAGTTGGTCTGCGAGAAAATACTGGTTGGGTACAGCACGTTACGATGGAAGGAAAGTTTACCGAAGAAGCGACTGATTTTGTGGGACAGGAAGTAAAGCCAAAAGAAGATCCAACCAAGACTGATGTAGAAATTATAAAATATTTAGCAGGAAAAGGATTGTTATTTGCAAAGAAAAAAATTGAACATTCCTATCCGCATTGTTGGCGTTGTGATACTCCACTTCTCAATTATTCTACCTCATCTTGGTTTGTGCGTGTAACTGATCTAAAAGATGATCTACTAAAAAATAATGAGAAGACCAATTGGGTGCCAGACCATGTAAAGGATGGTAGATTTGGAAAATGGCTAGAAGGTGCTAGGGACTGGGCAATATCGCGCAATCGTTTTTGGGGAAGCCCTTTACCAGTTTGGAAAAGTGAAGATGGTGATGTGCTTTGTATTGGAAGTGTAGAAGAGTTAGAAAAATTATCAGGAAAAAAAGTAGAAGATCTACATAAGCATGTGGTAGATGAAATAGTAATTACAAAAGATGGAAAAGAATATAGACGTATTCCAGAAGTATTAGATTGTTGGTTTGAGTCTGGTTCCATGCCTTATGGTCAGATGCACTATCCATTTGAAAATAAAGAAAAATTTGAAGCAGGTTATCCAGCTGAATTTATTGCCGAGGGTCAAGATCAGACTCGTGGTTGGTTTTATACCTTGCATGTGTTGGCCACAGCTCTTACAAGTGGTAAGAATCCTTCTATTCCCAAGACTGAGACTTGCCCAGCATTTAAGAATGTAATTGTAAATGGAATTGTCTTGGCAGAAGATGGAAAGAAGATGAGTAAGAGATTAAAAAATTATCCAGATCCTTTGGAGGTCTTGGAAAAGTACGGAGCTGACGCAATGCGTTATTATTTTGTGTCTTCACCAGCCATGCATTCCGAAAGTCTTAATTTTTCGGAGGCAAGTGTGAGGGAGATGTACAATAAGGTGATAAATACACTTCATAATGTTTTTGTTTTTTACCAGACGTTTGCAAGCCAACAAGCCAACAAGCCAACAATCCAGTCCACAAACGTCTTGGATAAGTGGATTTTGGCGAAGTTGCAAATATTGGTTCGTGATGTGACAGAGAATATGAATGAATATAAGCTTGCTGAAGCTAGTAGGCCAATCTTAGATTTTGTTACTGAGCTTTCGCAATGGTATGTTCGTCGTAGCCGTGATCGTTTCAAGGGTGAGAACGAAGAAGACAAGCAATTTGCAATTGCAACTTTGCGAGAAGTCTTGCTTACTTTGAGTAAAGTAATGGCACCGTTTACACCGTTTATTTCTGAGAGTATTTATAAGGAAGTTAGCGGAGAAGTAGAAAGTGTTCATTTGGAAAAGTGGCCCGGGCTTCGCACAGCTACGCCCGGTGAACAAGCTGTTGTAGAGGAGATGAGCAAAGCAAGAAAGATTGTTGAGATGGGGCACTCGCTTAGAAAAGAAGTAAGTATTCCTGTTAGACAGCCACTCGGTGAATTACGAGTTGTTAATTATGAATTAGGTAAAGATTTAGGAAAAATTGTTGCCGAAGAATTAAATGTTAAAAATGTAGAGACGCAAGATTTTGCGTCTGATGGTGAGTGGGTAACCAAAGAAGATGCTGATTTGAAAGTTGGTTTAAACACAGAGATAACCGAAGAGCTAAAAAAAGAAGGTTTAGTTCGTGAGATTGTTCGTGCTATAAATCAAATGCGTAAAGAGCAGAAATTGACCATTGAGGATGTTGTGACAGTTGAATATCATGTGGAAGATGAATTGTTGCAAGCTGTATTCGAAGATTATGCTGAAGAAATTAAAAAACAAACTTTGGCTCGTGATCTAATTCGAGAAAAGATATTACTTGATGAATCTGATGATGTGGCGAAGAAGATTGATGGCAAGGATGTCTTACTAGCAGTAAAGAAGTAGTTGACCAGAGGTTTAATTCATGCTACAATAGTATTATATAAACTAATAAACTAATAAAAATATGAAAGTACAAGAAATATTTGATTTAGCCCTAAAGGTGGGAATGAAATCAGATCCTAGAGGGTCAAAAGGCGTGAAGGAGTATTTGGAGCGTGTGAAAAAGGAATATGAAAACATGAAGCCGGCTGACAAAAAATATTTTAACAAAAATTTGCTGTCCAATCCTTATCCAGATAGTCATATTCATGCTAGTGGTGGCAAAGAAACTGTAAAACGTGTGATGGCTGGTATTGATATTGGCCCAGCAGAGCTTTTGGTAGCTTCCCAGTTAGAAGAAAGAGGAAAGACAGTTGATTTGGTTATTGCACATCACCCAGTTGGTTTGGGATTAGCGAATCTGCATGTGGTAATGGATATGCAAATTGAAATTTTTGTAAATGCTGGTGTACCTGTTCATATTGCTGAAAAAATAATGGAAGAAAGAATAAAGGAAGTTGGTCGCGGTGTGCATCCGGCCAATCATGATCGCGTGACTGATATTGCAAAGCTTTTAAAAATAAATTTGATCAATACTCATACCATGACAGATAATTTGGTAACTGAGTTTTTGAACAAGCACTTGGCAAAAAGAAATCCAAAAACAGTCAGCGATTTGGTTGATGCACTTTTGGAAATTCCAGAGTATCAAGAAGCCAAGAAAAGAGGGGCGGGACCCAACTTATTTACTGGTAGTCCAAATCATAAAGTTGGTAAATATTTGGTAGAAATGACTGGTGGCACTAGTCCATCTGATAAAATCTACGAAGAGCTGTCTCGATTTGGTGTGAGCACTATTGTTGGTATGCATATGCGTGATACTGGTAGAGAAAAAGCTGGTGATCATCACATGAATGTGGTAATTGCTGGTCATATGGCATCAGATTCGTTGGGAATGAATTTATTTTTGGATGAATTAGAAAAGAAAGGGATTGAGATTGTTCCTTGTAGTGGGCTTATGAGAGTTAGTAGGGTCAAAAAATAATTTTAGTTTACAAGTTAGCAAGTACTCAAGCTAACAAGTCATGTTTACTTGCAGACTTGCCAACTTGAGTACTTATTTTTTATGAAGAAAAAAAATAAAATTGAATTATTGGCTCCAGCTGGTAGTCCCGAAAAAATGGACTATGCTTTTACATATGGAGCGGACGCAGTATACATGGGCATACCTGATTTTTCTTTGCGTGTCAGAATAAATAAATTTGCATTGGGTGATGTAAAAAAAGCAATTGCCCATGCCCACAAGTGGGGAAAGAAAGTGTATGTTACTGCCAATATTTATGCTCACAATGAACACTTGAAAAAGTTGCCGAGTTATTTGAAAAAACTAAATACTTGGAAACCAGATGCCTTGATCATCTCTGATCCTGGTGTGATGCAGATGGCAAAACAATATGCTCCAGACATTCCTATACATGTTTCTACTCAAGCCAATGTTACCAATTGGCAGGCTGTGAAATTTTGGGCAGACCAAGGTGTGGAGAGAGTAATTTTAGGTCGTGAAGTGACCCTAGAAGAAATAAAAGAAATTCACAAGCGCGTTCCAAAAGTTGAATTAGAATATTTTGTTCATGGTGCAATGTGTATGAGTTATTCTGGGCGTTGCATGTTGTCAGCTTGGCTTACTGGGCGAAGTGCAAATCTGGGAGACTGTGTTCAGCCTTGTCGTTGGAATTATAAAGTTGCAGAAGTAGAAGATCCAAATCGTCCCGATATGAAAATACCGGTTGAAGAGGATGATCATGGCACTTATATTTTCAATTCCAAAGACATGTGTTTTATTGAGTATCTGGATGAGCTTATTGATTCCGGGATAGTAAGTTTGAAAATAGAAGGCCGAGCTAAAAGTGTGGCTTATTTGTCCAGTGTGATAAAAGCCTATCGAGAGGGGATTGATTTCATAAATACTGAAAAAGACCCTCCTTCGTTAAAACTACGGCGGGCAAGTAAAACTAAAATAAAACGAAAATTAAAAACACTCAAGAAAAAATATTTAGATAGTCTGATGCATCGAGGATATACTACTGGATTTTTATTTGGCCGTGATACTGTGGAACAAGAGACAAAAGTTAGTCATCTTGAATCAAAAGAAGAATTTGTTGGAGAAGTAATAAAAAGTGAAAATGGGAAAATATTTATCAAGCCTCACAATGCACTACGAGTGGGAGATAAGATTAGAATTATACAACCAAATGAAAATGATTTGCTTTTAGTAATAAAAAAAATGTATAATGAAAAAGATGAAGAAGTGGAGTCTGCTCATGGTGGAGCAGGATATATGGTTTATGTGAAAATGCGGAACTATATTGAAGATTTTTCTATTTTAATGAGATTAAAATAAATTATGTCAGATAATATTTTGAAAAAACCAAGTAAGAAAGAATTAGAAGAATTAAACAAGCTGATGGTGGATCCTAGAAAACGTCTAGAAATTCTAAAAGAATTCAATCGATTGATGGAAGAATTTTTTGTTTGGCAAAAGCAAGAAAAAAATAAACAAAAAATTCAAAAACAAGATAAGAGCATGATTGGAAAGTTACTTGAAAAAATTAAAAAAATGTAATTGAAATATTATGTCAGAAATAATGAGATCGCCAAATCCTGATATAGATGATAACCAAGCTAATCCTGAGGGGGAGGAGAAATTGCATGTATTAAAGTATGAGCAAGGTGAGGATGGTTTGGAGGAAATAGCTGAAGAGAAGCCGGATGTTGATAAATTATATGGTGCTGGTGAAGGGCAGCCACTAAGTAGAGAAGAGAGGCAAGAGCTGGATAAATATGTCAGAGAGGTCGAAGAAAAAAGAAAACAATGGGAAAAAGACAAAGATCCGACCTTGTTGGGTAAGTTTTTGGAAAAGGCGGTTAATAATAGATTTTTTAAAGTCGTAATTCCTGCTTTTTTGATATGGGGATATTCACATAGTATGGATCAAAGTGATGCACGGGCCGAGACAAAGCAAACACTTGAGGAGGGGGCACTACGAGTTGGTGAACAGAATGAAAAAAATAAAAAAACGGCCGGTGAATTGAAAGAGGTTATCAAAGATTTGAGTGATAGCATACCAAAGATTATATTTGGAGAGAAAAAAATTAGTTTTAGTAAAGTAAAAGAAGGTGAGACACGCCCTGTCATTACAGAGTCTGAAACTAGTAAGATGGTTGTGTCTGAACCAGAAAAGGTGTCAATGAAATGGGCGCGTAGTTATGATGTTGATAAGATGGAAGAAGGCGAAGTTGAAGATTTGACCGGCAAGATTGATAAAATAATTGATAAATTTTTATCTGAAAATAATCTTACGCTAGAGGATTTGCAAAAATTAAAAGACCAGGGAGTAAAAAATGAATTAGTTATTTCTGGTTTGGCTAGTCCAGAGGGGGATGAGTCTAAAAATGAAGAAGTAAAAGAGGGTAGAGCAAAATTGGCCAAGAAGTTGACAGAAGACAGATTAGAAGAAAAAGGATTATCAGATTTTTTTGATGTAGTCGATGATACAAGAGAAGGAGGAGACGTATTTGTGGATGGAGAGTGGGAGAGTAAGGATGATGCTTTTGAAAAAATAAAACAGGCTTTTTCCGTAGACAATGAGAGAGATCTTTTAGATTTAATTAAGAAGTATAATCGCGGAGATCTATCAGAGACTGACATGACTTCAGAACAGGCGAAATTGATGAAAGAAGTTTTTGATAATAATAGAGGAGTAAGTATACAGTTTGTAGGCGGAGTAATTGAGATCAATCCGGATATTGATTTTGAAAAAGACCCTGATAGTGTAGAGGAAGTAGAATTTAAGATTCCTACTCTTACACCGGAGTGGCCAGAGCCATCACCAGATCCCATACCAGCCCCCATCCCAGATCCCACCCCAAAACCCACGCCAGATCCAATACCAGAAGTACCAGTATTAAGAGAAGTTGATAAGGGTGTATTTGAGCAACACGTTGGGGTTCAAGATCCACAGATTTATGAAGATTTGCCTTTGGGTAAGAAAAAAGTGGAAATCAATACTAAGGATATAGAAGAGGGCGAATTAGAAAAAATTCCACCAGAACCGAGATTGCCAGATCCCTTGTTTCCACCTCCACCTCCAGATGGTAATCCACCACCACCCATTAGAGTTATAGATGTGGAGCCTGATACTACTAAGGCTGGTTTACGTGAAATACAATCAATGAGGCGAGGTCGTCTCGGTAAAAAAGAATTAGAAAAAGTTGCAACCGGGACTGGTCATGGTAAAGGAAAAGAGAGACCGAAAAAGTATTATCGGAGTAAAGTTGAATTGGATGGTTCGGGAGAGGTGGTCTCGTTGGATCAGCAGCCACAAGAATCTTCTCGTTCACCAAAATCCAAAATAAAGCGTGAGCGAGTTAAGGCTAGCAAAGAAAGAACAAAAAAAATAAAAGCCGAAAGGAAATTTGTTAGAGGTAAAAAAGGTAATAGTTAAATCAATTGAAAATACCCCGTTCTAAGTCGGGGTATTTTAATTTTATGTATATTTTGCTATACTAATGACAATAATCAATTTATTTTATATTTATGAAAAAAACAACAATAAAACAAATTACAGCTCGTGAGATTATTGATTCACGTGGTAATCCTACAGTTGAGGCTACAGTTGAACTAAAAGATGGTTCAATTGGTGTGGCAGCAGTGCCATCAGGCGCTTCTACCGGTGTACACGAGGCATTAGAATTGCGTGACGGCTCTACCAAGCGTTATGGTGGTAAGGGGGTCTTGAGGGCTGTTAAAAATGTTAATACTACCATCGCCAAGAATCTGAAGGGTAGGGATTCTAGAGACCAAAAAGCTATTGACCAGTCTATGTTGGATGCTGATGGTACTGAGAATAAGTCAAAACTTGGTGCTAATGCTATTTTGGCAGTGTCTATGGCAAATGTTCGTGCGGCTGCTATTAGTACCAAAACACCACTTTACAAGTATATCCGTAGTACTTACAAACTAAAAGAAAAAGGTTATCGTATGCCGGTCGCAACTATGAATGTCTTAAATGGTGGGCGCCATGCTGATAATAATTTGAGTATTCAGGAATTCATGATTGTGCCAGTTAATCGTAAATTCAAAGAGAGGGTTAGAATGGGCTCACAAATCTTTCATTCTCTCGCTGGAATATTAAATAAAAAAGGCTATAGCACAGGAGTGGGAGATGAGGGTGGATTTGCTCCAGACTTGCTCAATAATGAGAGAGCTTTGCAACTTTTGGTTCAAGCAATAAGAGCGTCTGGTTTTATTCCAGGTAAGCATGTTCATCTTGCCATGGATATTGCAGCATCTGAATTTTATCGCAAGGGAAAATACTATTTTTCCAATCAAAAGACTGCTTACACTGCTGAGAAAGTCAGCCGTGTATTAGAAAGTTGGGTAAAGAAATATCCAATTGTTTCAATCGAAGATCCTCTGGCCGAAGATGACTGGGATAATTGGAAAAAAATGACAAAAAAACTTGGCAAAAAAGTTTCCATAGTCGGTGATGATTTGTTTGTTACCAATCCAAAGCGAATAAAACAGGGGATTGATAACAAAGTGGCCAATGCAGTCTTAATTAAACTAAATCAGATTGGAACTTTAACAGAGACTATTGAGGCAATTTATTTGGCAAAGAAAAATAATTATAAAGTTTCAGTTTCCCACCGATCTGGCGAGACTGCTGATACTTTTATTGCCGATCTATCCGTAGCAGTGAATGCTGAGTTTATAAAGACAGGTTCCATGTCTAGAAGTGAGCGTGTTGAAAAATATAATAGATTGATGAAGATTGAGGAAGAGGTTGGTTGAGTGTTTTTTTTGATAAAAAAGAACCCCGTTTTTTCGGGGTTTTTGGCATATTGAACAAAATGGTGTTTTGAGCTATAATATACACAATCTATGATAAAAAAAGATGTTAAAAATAAGCCTACTATCCTATTGATTTTGGATGGTTTTGGTCTGGCAGATCCAAAAAATCCAGGTAATGCCATCACACCGGAGACAGCTCCGCATATTTTTGAGTATATAAAAAAATATCCCAGCTCAGAACTGAAAACCTATGGTGAGTATGTGGGACTTTTTAAGGGGCAACAAGGAAATTCTGAGGCAGGGCATATGAATATAGGTGCTGGTCGGATTATAAAACAGGATTTAGTGCAGATATCAGATGCAATTCATGATGGTACTTTTTATAAAAAAGAAGCCTTCAAACAAGCTGTGCATCATGTAAAAAAGTATGGCACAGCTGTGCATGTAATGGGGATGTTGACTGACGGGAATAGTGCACATGCCTATCCTGAACACCTTTATGCCATGCTAGAATATTTTCGCAGAGAAGAAGTAGAAAAAGTATATTTACATTTATTCACTGATGGGCGTGATTCTTCTCCGCATGGGGCAGCAGAATTCTTGCGAGAATTGCGTGGTCATATGTTGGCACATGAAAAAATTGCCACAATTATGGGTCGGTTTTATGCAATGGATAGAAATAAAATTTGGAAAAGAATTCAAAAAGCATACGATGCAATGGTGTTGGGCAAGGGGTGTGTCGCTACCAGTGCCGAAGATGCTTTGTCGCAATCGTATAACCGTGATGAGACTGATGAATTTATTTGTCCTACTGTTATTGTAGAAAATGAACCTTCAACTGGTTCAGGTCAAGCTAAGCCAGTCGCAACTATAAATGATAATGACGCAATCTTTTTTATAAATGCTAGAAGTGATAGAGCTAGGGAGATTACCAAAGTGTTTGTACAAAAAGATTTTAACAAAAAAAATAAAGGAGCTTTCCGACGCACCAAGACTCCCAAAAATATTCGTTTTGTGGCTATGACTGATTTTGGTCCAGACCTGGATACTGTTATGACGGCTTTTCCTTCTCCTGATCTGGATGATACTTTACCAATGGGATTGAAGGGGAAAAGACAACTGTATATTGCAGAATCAGAAAAGTATGCTCATGTAACTTATTTTATAAATGGCGGTTATGCTGATCATGTGGCTGGTGAAATTAGGATGAAAATAGATTCAAAAATTGTTTTGAATTATAAAGAAAAACCTGAGATGTCGGCTGTTGAAATAACAGATGAGGTTATTCGTTATATGGATAAAGTGGATTTTATTTGTATTAATTTAGCAAATGTTGATATGGTGGGGCATACCGGAGATGTAAAAGCTGCCAAAAAAGCAGTAAAAATTGTAGATGAATGTGTTGCTAAAATAACAGAGGCATTACTGACAAAAGATGGGCAGATGCTAATCACAGCTGATCATGGTAATGCAGACAAGATGGTAGATTTAAAGACAAAAGAAATGATGACAGGACACACTGTGAATCCTGTACCATGTATTTTTGTCGCAAATAATATCAAGAATATAAAAATGAAAAACGGTACTTTGATAGATGTTGCGCCAACAATTTTTAAGATGATGAAAGTAGATAAACCAGAAAAAATGACAGGCAGGAGTTTAATTTAATTTATAACCACGGGGACGTCAATATTCCCTGAAAATTTTTAATTATGTCCAAACGCCCAAAACCACTAGTACTCGCTATCCTTGATGGTTGGGGGGTAGCACCAGATCACGAAGGTAATGCGATTTTGAAAGCCAAGACGCCGAATTTTGATAAGTTTATTCGTGAATATCCCGTAATGACCATAAATGCTTCTGGAAATGAGGTTGGTCTTATGTTTGGCGAGATGGGAAATTCCGAAGTAGGGCATTTGAATATTGGTGCTGGGCGTGTTTACTATCAGACACTTCCGCGCATAAATCGTGAAATCACGGATAAGAGTTTTTTTGAAAACAAGGCACTCCTTTCGGCTACGGGTCAGGCCAAAAAAAATAAATCTTCTTTGCATTTGATAGGATTGGTTAGTCCTGGTAATGTTCACGCTAGTCAAGACCATCTTTATAATTTGCTAAAACTTTGTAAAAAAGAAAAAGTAAAACAAGTTTATATACATGTGATTTTGGATGGGCGTGACTCTACACTTGATTCGGGGATTGATTTTGTAAAATCTTTGAAGAAAAAAATAAAAGAATATGGACGTGGAAAAATAGCTTCTGTTTCAGGAAGATTTTATGCCATGGATAGAGACAATCGTTGGGATAGAGTAGAAAAGGCTTACAATGCTATGGCCTTGGGTCAGGCCGAGGAATATTTCAAAGATGCGGAAGATGCTGTGGAGGAGTCTTATAAGAAAAAAGTTTTTGATGAAGAATTTATACCTGTCGTAATTGGCAAAGAAGGAAAACCCACCGCAACAGTTCAATCTGGTGATTCAGTAATATTTTTTAACTTTCGCCCAGACAGAGCACGCGAACTTACAAAAGCTTTTGTTTTGCCCGGTTTCTCTAAGTTTAATCGTGATTATATAAAGGATTTGAATTTTGTCACCATGACTGAATATGAAAAAGAGTTACCAGTCACGGTTGCTTATCCACCACAAGTTGTCAATAATTGTTTGGCCGAAGTTTTGAGTAATAATAATTTAAAGCACTTTCATATTGCTGAGACAGAAAAGTATGCTCATATGACTTTTTTCTTAAACGGTACTGTGGAGGATCCTTTTCCGGGTGAAGAGCGCAAAATTATTCCATCTCCAAAAGTTTCCTCTTATGATCAAGCTCCAGAGATGTCTGCTCCAAAGATCACCAAAGAGGTGATAAAAGCAATTGAGTCTGATAAGCATGATGTAATTTTGTTAAACTATGCCAATGCTGATATGGTGGCACATACTGCGAACATAAAGCCGGCTGTAAAAGGTATTGAAGAAATTGATAAGGGTATCGGCAAAATTGCAGACTATGTATTAGCAAAAGATGGGGTGCTACTTATCACGGCCGATCATGGTAATGCCGAAGAGATGATAAATTTACAAACAGATTCCAAATACAAAGAACATAGCACCAACCCAGTACCGTTTGTAATTATTGGTAATAAGTATAAAGGCGAAGCTGGGCCAACTGGAGACGTGATCGAGGGCGATCTTAGTCTAATGCATGCAGTAGGTATGTTGGCAGATGTGGCACCGACGATGTTGAGTATTCTAGGCATTAAGAAACCAAAAGAAATGACAGGGCGTTCTTTAATTTGAAATTTGAAATTTACAATTTAAAAACAATTTCAAATTGTAAATTTACCACTGGATAATTAAAAAAAACTGTAATAAAAATACAGTTTTTTGTTTTAATAATAAGGTTATTTATACCGAAATGATTTTTCTAATATGTTCCACCACTTCTTCTTCCACCTGTTTTAGGCTTTTGTCGGAAATAGTTGCAACGGCTTGTTTTTTGTCACCAGTCGGCTGATAAGGCTTTAGAAGTTCATCAGCATTGTACTCTTTATCAGTATCTAGTATTACTTTTGTTGCTTGTTTTTTGTCAGAGGCGATATCTTCATGAAGAAGTAAAATCAGTTTTGCCTCAGGTGAATTGCCAATAAGTTCTTCTACAATTTCGTGTAGATCATTTGAGCTAGCTCCTGAGCGAATTAGATCATCACGTGTAATAGTGGTCCAGACTAGGCCGATTTTTTTGTCATATTGTAGGTGTGATAGGGCTTGGCCCCAAAGTTTTAGGGTAGATAGACTGCGAGTACGATATAGGTTTTGTACTATATAATCCCTGTCAGCTCCCAGGTGCATCAGCTTGCTTGCCAGATGTAAAGTCTGAGGTCTTACATTGCCAGTTTTGAAACTGCGAGTATTTACAATCATTCCAGTAAGTAGAGCAGTGGATACTTCTTCACTAAGATCTTCTTTTTTCCAGTTATTAAACAGATTAAATAATATTTCTGCATTAGATGTAGCAGTAATGTCTACAACATTTATGTCGCCAAATTGAGCATTACTTGGGTTTTGATCAATATTTACTATCGGGCACTTATAAAAAAACTCGGTATTGTCATGGTAGGTTAAACCTAGTTGTTCTAGGTCTTGTGTGCCAATAGTAAAAATAATATCATACTTAAAATCTGATTGAGTAGTACGGATATTATCACGAGTCAAATGATTTTGTTTTGGGGTTATAAATATTCTTAGTTTATCATCTTTATTATCATAACTAAGTTCGTGTACCCCAGTTTTTTTTGTGTCTACAGTGATAACAAATTTTTGTAAATGGTCCAAAGTAGATTTTATTAGTTTGGTTTTTTTGATAAATTTCAGTTGATTTGGGATTTCAATATCCTCACATACCACATCTACGCGTTTTCCTTGCTTTTGCAGGAATGCCAAAAGAGCGATGGCACTAGTCATTGCATCACCTTTGTCAGTTTTTGGAAAAGTGATCAAGATATTTTTCTTATCTTCCAAAATTTTGTCTAGTTGTTGTGCTTGAGTATCAAACATACTTTAGCAATGGTTTAATGTCTATAGGGTATAAGTGTTCTCTGAAAATTGGTCATCTTCAGAACACTAAAACTTAATGTTCTGAATTTGACCCCTCCTTTCCTCCTTGTTTGGGGTCTTGTTTTCATTCCAACCTCTTGAAAAGAGGGCGGCTGAAGATGATGGCCAGTGACCAGCATCCAATGGTGACTGCTCCAGCGAAGATTCCCGCTACTCCGTAGGTCTCAAAACCTTCGGCCATGGGGGTTTTCATAGCAGTGTCATATGCCACGAGAAAGAATAGTCCCGATAGCGGAAAAGGGATTATCCCCAATATGTGTCTCATTTCTGTTCCTCCTCCTTTTTTTCTTGGCTCTTTCGAGCACATTTTACAGCCTCCATTCCTGGGCAAACGAAGACGAACTCGTCAGCTCGGCCCATGATCAGCAAAAAAAACGCATGAAGCAAAAACCGTACTTCGCTCATCCTGTACCCCCTATTGTACTTTTAGTGGATAGATCATTATACCAAGTATACGCTTTTCTGTCAACTTAGCCAAAAAGATAATATTGTGGATAAGAATTTGGCTAAGGTTAGGGGTTTCTTGCAATTTTGGGGTGTGTGGTGTAAAATAAGAGTAATCATTAAGTTGTTATATGAGCATAGAACAAAGGATAGGGAATATAGAAGAGAGAAATAGGCGAGTAGAATCAGACAAAGCTTGGGAGACATCCCTTCTAAGGAGGTTGTCAATTTTGGTTTTGACCTACTTGGTAGTAGTTGTCTTTATGTATTTTAGTAAGATAGAAAAACCATTTTTAAATGCAATTGTTCCATCCATGGCCTTTGTTTTGTCCACCCTAACTCTACCTTTTATAAAGAAGTGGTGGTTAAAGAAAAATAAATAAATATGAAAGAATTACCAAAACCCAACTTCGCCAAGGCTACGCTGGATAAAGCCTACGAGGCAACAAAATACGAAGATGATATTTATAAGCTTTGGGAAGAGTCTGGTTTTTTTAATCCCGATAAATGCATTGAAAAAGGTGTTTGTAAAAAAGATGCAAAGCATTTTAGTATAGTTTTGCCACCGCCCAATGTAACCGGCACACTCCATATTGGACATGCAGTGATGTTTGCAGTCGAAGATCTAATGGTGCGCTATCATAGGATGAGGGGTGACCGAACACTATGGGTGCCTGGAACTGATCATGCTGCTATTGCCACACAAGAAAAGGTAGAGCGTATTTTGTGGGATGAGGAAAAAAAGACCCGTCACGATCTTGGTCGTGAGGTATTTCTTGATAAGGTTAATAAGTTTGCTAGTGATAGTCATGATGGTATTGTGAATCAAGCAAAAAAAATGGGGACTTCAATGGATTGGTCTCGTGAATACTACTCTCTTGATGAAAAACGTAATCTTGCAGTCAGAAAAGCATTCAAAAAAATGTATGACGAAGGATTGATTTATAGAGGTGATCGTATTGTAAATTGGGATCCAAAGATGCAATCCAATGTTTCGGATATTGAGGTTGTTAGAAAAGAAGAAAAAGCGCAATTTTACTATTTTCAGTATGGCCCATTTGTAATCGGAACATCTCGACCAGAGACTAAGTTTGGTGATAAGTATGTAGTCATGCATCCAGATGATAAGAGGTATAAGAAATACAAACATGGCGATACATTTGAGTGTGAGTGGATTAACGGAAAAATTAGCGCGACTATCATAAAGGACGAAGCGGTTGATCCAGAATTTGGAACTGGAGTAATGACTATTACTCCTTGGCATGATGCGACTGACTTTTTTATGGCAGAACGACATGACTTAGACAAAGAACAAGTAATTGATCTCGATGGAAATTTGATGAGTGCTGCCGGAGAATTTTCTGGGATGCATATTTTGGATGCACGACCAAAAATAGTAGAGAAATTGAAAGAAAAAGGTTTGCTTGTAAAAATTGATGAAGATTATATGCATGCCAAGGCCACAAATAGTCGTGGTGGGGGATTGATCGAACCACAGATTATGAAACAGTGGTGGGTGGATGTAAAGAAAAAGTTTGTGATGCAAAATTCAAAAATTGAAGGGATTGATAATGGAAAAGAGTATAGTTTGCAAGAATTGTTACAACACGTTGTTCGTTCAGAGCAAATCGAAATATTACCCGAGAGATTTAAAAAACAGTATTTCAACTGGGTAGACAACTTGCTTGATTGGTGTCTATCGCGTCAAATTTGGTTTGGGCATCAGGTGCCCGCTTGGTATAAGGGTGACGAGGTTTATGTAGGTGTTGAAACTCCTGAGGGTGGGGGTTGGGCGCAAGATCCAGACACTCTTGATACTTGGTTTAGTGCTGGTATGTTTAGTTTTACACCACTTGGTGGAGTAGACGAAGAGACTGACGATCTAAAAGCTTATCATCCTACCAGTGTTCTCGAGACTGGATATGATATACTCACTTTTTGGGTAGTGCGAATGATCATGATGACAACTTATATGCGTGGCGAGATTCCATTTGAGACTGTTTATTTGCACGGTCTTGTTCGTGATGATCAAGGTAGAAAAATGAGCAAGTCGCTAGATAATATTATAGACCCGCTGGATGTTTCAAAAAAGTTTGGAACAGACGCGGTCCGATTGTCTCTTATTATAGGAGCGTCTCCAGGAAATGATTCAAAACTGAGCGAAGAAAAGATTGGCGGATTTAGAAATTTTGCGAATAAACTCTGGAACATCTCAAGATTTATGCTCATGAATATTGATGAGCCAAAGATCAGTGTAAAAAAACCAGAAGCAAAGACTTTGGCAGATAGATGGATTCTAGAAGAATTAGAAAATATTAAATATAAAGTAAAAAATGGTTTTGATATATATAATTTTTCTTTTGCTGGTGAACAACTTCGTGATTTTACATGGAATGAATTAGCCGATTGGTATTTAGAAATTTCTAAGATTGAGGGCGATAAAAGCGAAATTTTAAATTATGTTTTAAATACTATTTTGAAATTGTGGCATCCTTTCATGCCATTTGTTACTGAAGCCATTTGGCAAGAAGTTTATGATGAAGAGAATTTGTTGATGGTAGAAAAATGGCCTGAAACAAAAGATTCTACTGTATATACAAATGATAGTGTAAATTTATCAGATATTAAAAATATAATTACTGGTATTAGGTCACTAAAATCAGATTATAAAATCGATCCAGTAAAAAAATTAAAAGTTGTAATTTCAGCTGGAAATAAGAAAGGAATGCTTGAAGAGAATGTCGCAGTAATAAAAGGATTGGCCAGATTGGAGAATTTACAAATTGAAGAGACAGTTGAAAAACCAGAAGGACATGTTGGTTTTGTAGAGGGTGGCGCAGAAGTTTTCGTAGATCTGACTGGTATAGTTGATTTTGAAAAAGAAAAAAAGCGATTGCAAGACGAAATAAATAGTCTACAAAAATATACCAAAGGCTTGGAAGGAAAATTGTCTAATAAAAGTTTTGTAGATAACGCTCCGGAAGAAGTCATCGTAAAAGAAAAAGAAAAACTTGAAGAATCAAAAACAAAGCTAGAAAAATTGGAGGGGCAGGTAAGTAATTTGAATTAAAAATATGGAAGGATTACATGAGGCCCACGTGGAGGAGTACAAAATAAGATTAGAAGAAGAAAAAAAAGAAAAAAAAGTTTTTTTAGAGCAGATAAAAAGATTTGAGGAGAGCTTGGTCCCAATGATTAGAGTTTTTTTCTCAACTGAAAGTGAGGAGGATTTTGAAAAAATTCAAGAATTATTAGCAGATTTAAAGTTTTTAGACTCTGAGTCTTATATTAAATTGAGCAAAGACGAAAGTGATCCTCAATTTATGCATGATCTAACTAATTTTGCATCGCCAACTAATGGATTTAGAGGTTTATTGCTTGCAAAAAGCAAGTTTGACCCAGAAAGAAGGAGAAAGCAACTAAATTTTTTTTATGAAAATAGTTTGCCATATACTATGGTAATGGAAGATTTGTTATCACGAGACAAAAGTGATGATATTCAAGAAACTGTGGAGAGAAGACCATTGGATTTGGAAAGTGTATCAACATGTCTCGATGTTTTATCAGAAAGTAGGGGTATGAGAGGTCTAATAAAAGAAAAGTTTAAATTTAAAAAAGAAGATATCTCCAATTTATTAGAAGAGGGCGAAGAAATTATTACTGTGCCCGGTGCTATTGCTAATAGCTTAATGAATATGGTGAGAAATTCTTGTATGGAGAGAACCATTGCTACTTTAGCCGAAGTAGATATAAAAAGGGATAGTGATCAAATAGTTTTTATGGTTTTTGACAATGGTAAGGGCATGGATCGTCAGCATCTAGAAAAAGATCATGCTGAAAATGGTTATGTATTTGATAAGGGTGAAAAAAGCTCAGGGTCTGGTAGTACTGGTTTGGGTTTGGCGCATCTAGACAAGAGGATAACATCTCTAAATGGAATATTGCGAGTAGTGAGTAAAAGAAAATTTTCAGAAAAAGATGGTAAGCAAGTAAACTTTACAACTGAAACAGATGAAGAAAAATTGCCCAATATAGAATTAGTAGAAGATCAGTCAACTATTTTTGAAATTCGTTTACCAATTACCAAGAAAAAATAAATTTAATCTTATATATACATATAATCTCATTCATTCGAAAATGTCTTTGTAAACAGAGCCATTTCACTCACTCATTTCGATTATGAAAATAAATACAGATCCAAAATTAATTGAAGAAGTTTTGACTCGGTCTATAGATACTATTTATCCGACCAAGGCTGATTTTAAGAAGAAATTAGAATCTGGTGAGCAGTTGACTATCTATGTTGGTATTGATCCGACTGCGACTTATGTCCATCTAGGTCACGCTACTAATTATATTATTTTGAAGCGTCTTCATGATCTTGGTCATAAGATTATTGTTTTGGTAGGAGACTTTACTGCAAAGATAGGGGATCCGAGTGATAAGGATGCAGCTCGCAAGCGCTTGACCGATGAAGATGTAAAGACAAATGTAAAAACTTTCAAAGACCAGATCGGAAAAGTTTTAAATTTTGAAGATAAAAAAAATCCAATTGAGTTTAGGTTCAATTCAGAGTGGCTTGCAAAGTTAACATTTGAGGATGTAGTGGATTTGGCATCAAACTTTACAGTCCAACGCATGCTTGAGCGTGATAATTTTGAAAAACGTATCAAGGATCAAAAACCTCTTTATGTGCATGAATTTTTTTATCCACTAATGCAGGGCTATGACAGCGTGGCTATGGATGTGGATGTAGAGCTAGGTGGGACTGACCAGACATTTAATATGCTTGCAGGTCGCACACTTCTAAAAAATTACAAAAATAAAGAAAAGATTGTCGTTACTACTACACTTTTGGAAAATCCAGTTACAGGCGAAAAGCTTATGAGCAAGAGTCTGGGTACTGGAATAGGTCTGGATGAATCTCCAAACGAGATGTTTGGTAAGACTATGCGCATGCCAGATGAAGCAATTGTCCAAGTCTTTATTGATTGCACATACAAAACAATGGAAGAAATTGATGAGATGAAAAAACAGCTTGAGAGTGGTACAAATCCACGTGACTTAAAAGTTGCTTTGGCAAAAGAAATTGTAAAGACATATCACAGCGAAGAAGAGGCTGAGAAAGCCGAAGAGTACTTTATAAATACATTTAAGAACAAGGAAATTCCAGACGAAATTCCAGAATTAAAGCCAACAACAAACAATATTGTTGATGTTTTGGTTGAAAGTAAAATTTGCAAAAGCAAATCAGAGGCTAGGCAGATGATAGAGCAAGGTGGTGTAAAAGTGAATGATGAAAAAGTTGAATCAATTGAGTTGGAAGTTCAGAGTGGTGATGTGGTGCAAAAAGGTAAACGTTTTTTTGTAAAAATAAAATAACATGTTAGAAGCAATAGAATCACAATTGAAGGATCTTCTCAAAAAAGCCGGAGTTACTGGCGAGGTTGAGTTTTCCAAACCACCAAAATCAGATATGGGTGACGTTGCATTTGTCTGCTTTGGGCTGGGTAAGAACCCAAAGGAAGAAGCAGAAAAATTGGCTAAAGTATTGAAGATTGATAGTCTTGAGTTGATTGATGAAGTAAAAGCTTTTGGACCTTATGTAAATTTCTTTTTCAATGCTGGCGAATTAGCCTGCCTCACTTTAGAAGAGGCGAGTAAGAAGGAATATGGATCAAATAATTCTGGCAAAGACAAAAAAGTTTTGATTGAATACCCATCACAAAATACACACAAAGAATTTCATATTGGACACTTTAGAAATGTTTGTATTGGTAATCCTTTGGTTCAGTTTTATCGAAAGAGTGGTTACAAGGTTATTCCAATAAATTATGTAAATGATTTTGGGCGTCATGTGGTAAAGGCGCTGTGGTATATACAAAAATTTGATAAGAAGCCCAAGGGAAACAAGCAAAAATGGTTAGGTGAGATTTATGCCGAAGCAAGTAAGCATATTGAAGAAAACAAAGAAGAAGTCACACCAGAATTAGACGAATTACAAACAAAACTTGAAGCGCGCGAACCAGAGACAATGAAACTTTTTGAAGAAACAAAGAGTTGGAGTGTGGGCGGTTTTAAGAATCTAATGGATGAGCTCGATGTAGAACATGATTCAATTATTTATGAAAGTGAAGTGAAGGATCGTGGCCAGGAAATAGTCGATGAATTATTAGAGAAGAATATTGCCGAAGTGGGGGAGAGGGGTGCAATTATTATTGATTTGGAAAAATATAATTTGGGTATTGCAGTACTTCGTAAAAGTACTGGTGGTGGGCTATATCACACTAGTGATTTGGCTTTGGCAGAAAAGAAATTCAAAAAATATAAAGTAGAAGAGAGTATTAATATTACGGGTACTGAACAAAATCACTATTTCAAACAGCTTTTCAAAATTTTGGAGCTAAACGGCTTCAAACATAAGATGACCCACATTGGTTACGGATTGGTAAATCTACCGAGTGGCAAAATGAGCTCTAGAGCTGGTAATGTTATTTTATACGAAGATTTGCGTGACGAAGTTTTTGCTAGTCTAAAAAAAGAAACAGCCGAGAGACATGCTGACTGGAGTGAAGAAAAAATAAACAAAACAGTACACACCCTAACTATGGCAGTTTTGAAATTCACTATGCAAAAGCATGAGTCAAACAAAATTATCACTTTTGATATGGAAGAGGCAATGAGTTTCGATGGTTATAGTGCGCCATATATTTTGTACGCTACTGCTCGTATCAATAGCCTGTTGCGTAAAGGGGGAAAAGCGAAGAAGATTAATACCGCCTTGTTAAAAGAAGCTGAAGAAAAAAAGCTATTAATGTTGCTAGGGGAATATGGTGAAGTAGTAGAAAAAGCTCTAGAAAATTACAATCCATCTACAGTTGCAAGGTACTGTTTCGAGCTTGCCCAAGCCTTTAATGATTTTTATAATAAACATAGTATTCTAAATGTAGAAGACAAAGATTTGGTTAGTATTAGACTGGCCCTAAGTGGCGCTGTTGGGCAGGTTATAACAGATTCGTTGGGATTGCTGACAATCGAGACGGTAGAAGAAATGTAGCTCACTAATTTTAACACAAATTATAACGAATTATATTGAAAGATAAAATCGCCCTTGGGCGATTTTATTAGTGTCGATTTGTGCCAAGATTTGTGGGTTTATCCACAGGTGCACTTTACAGTGCACCTGATAAGGTGTACTATAAATAGTGAGTAGCTAATAAACAAATATGCCAAAAAAAAATAAAGAAACAAGTGAGCGCATGGTAATAAAAATTCCTAAGACTGTAGCTGATTATTTTCGTGTTACTTTTCCACATGGCAAGCGAAGTGATTTTGTGACCCAATGTGTTCTTGATTATAAGAATAAAAGAGAGATTGAAGGAATGGAAGAGGAGTTGCGCAAAGCAGGTAAAAAAAGACAAAAATAAAAAATATGTCTTTATCTTCAATAAATCCAGACTTACTAAAGTCTCTGTCACAAAAAGACCGAGCCCTGGTTGGTGGTTTGGTAAAAAAGATGGAAGACAGTGAGGAGTCCACCCAAAAAGTTTGTATTTATCTGGCCAGTAAATTTGGACAAGATGAGGCGCATTTTATGGAAATTGAATCTGAAATGAGAATTCAAGCTTGTATAAACTATTTAATTATTGCTCTGGCTTCTGGTGATGTGAACAAAAAAGACATAGAAAATATTTTACAATAGTATGGATTTTGATCTAGATAAAATGTATTGTGGAAAAATTAGACGTGGTGGTATTTTTTTGTATGAAGTGGAGGATAAGGAAAAAGCAATTGTTATTTTACAAGACGATGTCTTAAACGAGGGTTTGCCAACTATAGTCGGTGCTAGTATTGAGCCATACAAAAAAGATGAGAAAATTTTCCCCAATGAAGTATTATTGAAAAAAGAAGAGACTGGACTTGGTAAAGATGGAATTTGTATGTTGCACAAAATAATAACAGTGGATAGAGGAGTAATGATTTCAAAAAAAGGTGAATTAAAAACAGACAAATTACAAGAAATTTATAAGGCGTTAGATATTAATTTGGGTAGGTTTAGAGATTAGCATAAAAAAAGAGGGAAGTGGAAAGAGAGAAAATTAAAATAATTTTCCACTTTCTTTATCCCTCTTTTTTTATACTGTTCTTTAAAATATTCAGACCGTTTCGTTTTGGTCATTTTGTGATTAGAGCGAAATGGTCTGTGGCAAAAATTTCACAACGCCCAAATAGGGCATACACACAGGGAGCTAAAGATGAAAAAGTGTAATCCAGTCGTCATTGGAAGTGGGGAGTTTTTTCCTCCGCAGGTATTTGACAACAAAACCCTCATTCGGAGCTTCGATCTCCGTTATCCCGAGGGTATGCCTGGGAAGGGGGGAGAACTTCTCGGTTCTGACATGCCAGAGAGGTTGTGGGGGATCAAGGCACGTCGCCTCAACTTGGTTGCTGACGCAGCAGGCCTCCTCTACAAGAAGCCACTGGGAAAGGGAGGGTGGTACGACTGCAACATGGGAGCCGAAGCGGCCAAGCAGGCAATCTGTCAGGCTGCGCAGCGAGAGGGTATGACCGAGGTGGAGCTCACCGACAAGATCCGCGTGGTGATCGAAGCCAGCGCAACTCTGCCCATCGGGGTGGGAGACCACCAAGGTCACTACATCAAGGAGCTGGGGCTCAACAACCCCGATTTTGATTCCAAGATGGTGGGGTGTGGTGGCATGCTTACGGCACTGAACTCAGCCCGGCGTGCACTGAGCGCTGGGGAGGACTACGTCCTTGTGGTGTTCTCAAACTGCCCTTCTCAGCACTTCGCGACTTTGAAGGATCGCCAGGGGTATGGCGGGGAGATGGGCAACAAAGCCTGCGCACTCATGTTCTCCGACGGGGCCACGGCTTTCGTTCTCGGGCGTACCGAGAAAGATCAGGGATTCATCGAGTGGACCCACAACGTCGATCTCGGCACGGAGTACACACTCATTGAGGTTCCGAACAACGTGTACTACATGCACGTTGACAATGTGGGAAACACTTTTGTTCCCACGATGATGAAGAACTACGAATCTGCACGGACGATCTTCAAAGATCGTTTCGGGGTCGACGATCCCGCTGAGAAGATCGCACGTCTCGTCTCTCATCAGGCAAGCCTGCCCGGTGTGATCGAGACTGTATGGAGGACAGGATTGATATGTAAGATTGACAGAGATCTTTCTGTTCGTTTGAGTACCTACTACACGCTCGACAAGCGCGAGCGCCGGCAGCAAATGTCCTTCATCCTCGAGGCAGCGGAGAAGATTCGTCGTGTCGTTCCCACCATGATGCAGAGCTTTGGTAACCCTGCGGTTGCCAGTTCCGCGACGATTCTCCATCGCGCGCTCAACGATGGGGTGGGGCCCGACTCTACACTGCTCGGGATGGTCATCGGTGCGGGACGTGGCGGAACAGAGTACGGTGTATTCGTCTACCAGACCTGATAGGTCTGTGTATAGTCGATGGGTAGTTGTGAAGGCCGGCATGTGGTATAATAGGACTACTCGCATTCGTGCGTGTATTTCTAAAAAACCCATGTCGGCTTTCGTGTTTATGAATATAATTTTTACTTTTTCAGACTATCTTTTGTTTTTTGTTGGCACTTTGAATCTAGTACTCTCGGTATTTATTTTGATCAATGAACCAAAAAATAAAGTAAACACCTCATTTGCCATATTTGCTTTTTTTCTTACTGTCTGGACGATTTTGTTACTTCTGTTTAAAAATATACCTCTAGAATTTTCTGCTTTTGTGATGCGTGCTATATATGTCTCTGGACTTTGTATAGCTGTGGGGCTTTGGTATTTTGTACATCAGTTTCCCAAGAGATCAAAAATAAATGTTTGGCATCATGCCATAACACTGATAATAACAAGCGTCGTCATAATATTGATGTTTATTCCGGGGTTTATAGTAAAAGGTACTTTTTTACTTTCTGATGGTAGTAGGTCAATTTTATTAAATCCAATTGGTTTTTATGTGTTTGCCATACCTTTTGGCTTTTTTTATTTAGGAGGACTCGCATTACTTTGGAAGAGGTTGAGGGGTTTGGAAAATATATTGAAAAAGTCTTCTTTTTTGTTGTTGGTTGGACTTGCGATCGCTGTATTTTTTGGAGCATTTTTTAATATAATCTTACCATCTCCATTTTTTCTTAATTATCGCTATATACATCTTGGTCCACCATTTACTTTTGCTATTGTTGTATCGGTTGCTTACGGTATAGCAAAGTATCAATTGATGAATATAAAGGCTTTGATTACAGAAGTCTTTGTTATACTTTTGATTTTGATTCAGTTATTACAAGTTATTTTTTCTACCAGTACAGTCAGCATACTGATAAATAGCGGGGTTCTTTTGGCGGTGCTAACAGTTGGCTTTCTACTCATTCGTTCAACCTTAAACGAATACAAGCGTCGCGAACAGGTAACAAAATTAGCCCACTCTCTAGAAAAAGCCAATCTCCGTCTTAAGGAAATAGATAGACAAAAAACAGACTTTCTTTCAATTGCTTCTCATCAGCTTCGAACCCCACTGTCTATTGCCAAGGGGTATATCGAATTAATTCAAGATGGTGCTTATGGTGACATAACAAAAAAGACAAACGGTATTTTAAATGATATGAATGATAGTAACGAGCATTTAGTAAAGCTTGTCGATGAGTTTTTGGATATCACTCGTATCGAACAGGGGCGTACAAAATTTTCTTTTGCTAATATCAATATAAACAATTTGTCTGATGGGGTTGTAAAGGAATTGACTCCACGGGCAAAAGATGAGGGCTTGAAGCTTGTGTGGAAGTCACAAAAAAACCTAAAAGAGATAGAAATGGATGAGGAAAAAGTTCGTCATGTGATATTTAATTTTATAGACAATGCTATAAAGTATAGCAATAAAGGATCTATAATGGTTTCTTCAGAAAAAGAAGGCAAGGGTATTGCCATTAGAGTAAGGGATAAAGGTTTCGGTTTCGGAAAAGAAGATGAGGCTAATTTTTTCCAAAAGTTTTATCGTGGCAAAAATGTAGAAGGTACCAATGTTACTGGTACCGGTCTAGGACTATATGTATGTCGCAAATTTATAGAATCACACGGTGGACATGTCTGGGCCAAGAGTCCTGGTCTAGGAAAGGGGAGCGAGTTTGGTTTTTGGATTCCATATGGCAAAAAGACAGACAAAATGGCCAATAAAAACATAAAGTAAAGACCACTTGAATTATTAATTTATATATTGTATTATACATATACTATAATTTTTAAAAATGAAATAATATGTTTCAAAAAACTACTTCAGACAATAGCCACCAGCCAAATCAAGATGAAAAACATAAAACTTCTCATGATGATGTGGAGACAGTGGTCGGGCCTTCAGTAAAGGTGGAGGGTGATTTTTCTTCAGAAGGTAATATTGTGGTAAAGGGAATTGTCTCTGGTAGTGTAAAAACTATCAAATTATTAACAGTGGAAAATGGTGCAAAAATTTTTGCAAATGTAATTGCTGGTGATGCCGTTATTTCTGGGAGTATAAAAGGGAATGTAAAAGTGACCGATAGGTTAGAACTAACAGAGACTGCTCAGGTCCAAGGTGATATAAATTGTAAAGTTTTCAATGTGGCTCCGGGGGCTCTGATTCATGGAAAAATAATAATGAAAGGTATCAACCTAAAAGATGAAGGATCTGACAAACAAGATAAAAAAAGAATAAGTTTGGGTCGTACTAGATCCAAAGACGGGGAGGAAAAAAAGGCGGGTGAGTAATTAAAAGTTTTTTAGAAAGTACCGCCATATGTATGTTTATCTTTATGACAATTTTTTGCGTGGGAAAAAGTATGATTCAACTGTAAAAGCAATGGAAACGCGGTTGACAGATTTTGGTATAGCTGGTAAGATAATCCGACTGCAAAATTTTACAGATTCCAAAGCTATAATAGAAGATGAAATAAAAAAAGGTGTTTCAGGTATTGTGATAGTTGGGAATGATGCAACTTTTGGACATGTATTATCGCGGGCAGCAACCTGCGATGTTTTATTTGGTTTTTTACCAGTAGGAGGAGACAATCAGATAGCCGAAGTTTTAGGAATTCCAGTTGGGGTTGATGCTTGTGATGTTTTGTCCAAGAGACGAAAGGTAAAATTGGATGTAGGATGGTTTAATAATCGATATTTTGTGTCCAAACTCCATATTCCGTCTAGTAAAATAACTGTGGAGTATGATGAAAAGTTCAAGGTCTCTACGAAAGGCAAGGTAGAACTCGTTGTGTGTAATTTGCAACCGTTTGAATGGAAGGGGAAGGGCTCAAAGATTCATGTTGTTCACCCTCAAGATGGCAAGTTAGAGGCGTTTTTGCGTCCTATGTCAGGCAAGGGAATATTCAAAGAAAAATACGAAGACCCAAGCATCTTTCCTTTTCAGGAAATGGTAGTTAGCTCTAGAAAACCTTTTGTAGTAGAGGCAGACGGCAAACAGTCAAAGGAAACCAAAATCAAGATTAAATTGACCAGGAAGAGGATTGAGATGATAGTAGGTCGTGAGAGAAAATTTTGAATTTATAATTTTGAAATTCAATCGTACTCACATAGCATCAGTATTCTCTGAAAATTCAAAATTCAACACAACGCGCGAGTCGTTAAATTGGTACCGTGCACCACAAGGGTGCACGGCCATGTACCCTTGTGGTACATGGAACACGCTAAATTGTTTATATGTATTACGTCTATATTTTATTGATGTCAAATAAAAAGTTTTATATAGGTTATACATCTAATTTAAAAAGAAGAATAACCGAGCACAGAAGTGGTGGTAATAAGACAACAAAAAAGTTTTTACCTGTGAAATTAATATTTTATGAATGTTATCTAAACAAAGATGATGCGACGAGGAGAGAAGGATATTTTAAAACAAGTAAAGGTAAAACAGCACTTAGAATAATGTTGACTAAAACTTTAGAAAATAATTAAATGCTCAGGTGGCGGAATGGTAGACGCGCTAGCTTGAGGGGCTAGTAGGGGCAACCCTGTGGAGGTTCAAATCCTCTTCTGAGCACTGTATATAGGTTCACCATGAACCACAAGGGTTCATGGTAGTAGTGCACCCTTGTGGTGCTCTACAAGTCCTCTCTCGCGCACTAATGAAAGACCTTGACAGAGGGGTCTTTTTATGATATAATACTTCAGCTTATTACATAGTGGATGACAGCTCTTGAGCCCCGTGCTTAGGAGAGGAAAGTCCGGACTTTCTCCCGATTTAATCGGGAAAAAAGGTAGTGGGTAACACCCGTCGGTCGTGAGACTTGAGATGCGAGCAGTGACGTGCTAGACCGAAAGGTCGAGCAACCCGATTTATCGGGATAATCCTGTAGTAATACAGGGGTGAAACGGCTAAATTCTTACCTGAGAGAAAGAGCAGCCCTTCGACTCACTTCGTTCGCTCAGAGCAAGCCATCAAGCTTGTTTTGAGTGAATGAAGCAGAGTTGATTGGAAAAGTTAGCTCGTTTGAGCTAGATAGTAATATCTAGCCTAGAGAAATTGTCGTCATCCCGACTTAGTCGGGATACAAAATTCGGCTTATAGCTATGTGATAAGTAACAAAAACACCCTTGAAATGAGGGTGTTTTTGTTTTTATAGTAAATATTGACTTTTTTATAAAAATACGCTATGTTATAGGTGGTTCCTTTTTTATTGACAGTTCTTTGGCTTTTAAGGAGTGCGTTATGACTTTTGATAAAGTCGAAGTGGGGAAGGTCTTTGGTCTGATCAGGACATGTCTCATCGGGTTTGGTCTCAACAAGAGCCAGGTTCTTTCAAGCAAGCATATCAAGAGCTTGAGAGGTCTTATCGATGAGGTAGATCGTTTCTTGATCATTGCGATTGCTTTTCAACCTCAGGGGATAGATTTTTTGGAGCGCAAGCTCTACACCCTGCTTGAGGATGGGAAAACTCAAATAGGGTTGAAACGCGCACAAGCCTTCCATCTGCGTTTACAGAATTTGTCTGGTCAGTGTGTTTTGGCAAGGCAGATAGTTTTGAGACAGGAGGTCGAGCTACTGTCGATATACCGACATTTGAAAGAGAATACTAACGGTAACTCTTTTTCTGTCTTGGGGTATTTGGTGACAAAGGACGGAGGCGTTGCCAAGAGTGCAGAGTTACTGAAGCTTTTTGATACAAGTAACCGCTGTGTGTTGGTCAGTGCAGTGGAGAGTCTTAGGAGAACTGGTCTTGTCAGGCGTGTCCGATATGGATATTACGCTGCGACAGAGTTTGGTCGAGGTGTGTGGGCAATTCACACATCTTATGTGTCCAAATAACAAGGGGGTGTATATAAGGAGAAGCCGATCCATTGGGTCGGCTTCGTTGTTGTTTAGTTGACCTTGGCTATAAAATAAGCTATTATATTAGTATAATTTGTATAAAAAAACTATGAAACGCTCAGAAATAATTTTGATGATCTTAAAGGTCCCGTTAGATCTTTTTATGCTGATTTTGGCAGGAATATCAGCTTACTATCTGCGTTTTTCGGATTGGGCTATTGGGCTAAAACCAGTTATTTTCGAGCTCACTTTGCTTAGTTTTGTTGAGATTACTAGTTGGGTAGCGGTAGTTTGGATATTAATTTTTGCACTTACGGGTCTGTATTCTACTGATCCAAATAGAAAACTGTCGCGAGATTTGACTAGAATTTTACTTGCTTGTTCAGCTGGCTTATCAGTGGTAGCATTGTACATTATGTTTGCTCAGTTGCAGTTTGACTCTCGCTTCTTGGTCGCTGCTGGGTGGGGATTTTCAGTTGTTTATGTAGCTGTGGGAAGAATTTTTATGCGCGGTGTTAAGGGTGTTTTGTATCGGTTAGGTATTGGCTTGCGCAAAGTAGTAGTAATTGGGTCTGAAAATTTATCTGGAGAAATAATTAATTCATTAGAAAAGAGAAAAGAATTGGGCTATAGGGTGGTAGGTCATTTTAACAATTTTTCTCGCGATATAAAAACCAAATTAGAAAAATTAAAGTTTGATGAGATGATTTTTATCAATCCGCGTGCCGATGAAAAAGAAACTTTGGCGGCAATGAATTTTTGTGATCAGCGTCATCGAGTTTTCAAGTATAGTGCTGATCTTTTTTCTGCCTATAGTGCCAACATGGTGGTTAGTCCTTTGGCGGGTGTTCCTGTTGTAGAGCTCAAGAAAACCCCGCTTGATGGTTGGGGTAGGGTGGCAAAAAGGATTTTTGATATTATCATGGGAATATTCGTGATAATTGTCACTAGTCCAATAATGTTATTGTCTACACTTATAATTTTGATGGAGACAGGGCGACCTGTAATTTACAAAAATGAAAGAGTTGGTATTCGTGGTCACAAGTTTTTTACATTGAAATTTAGATCAATGTTTCAAAAAGATTCCACTGGTTCACAGTTTGGCAAAGCTGGTGAAAAGGCACAGGAAGCTGAAAAGGAATTAATAAAAAAACAAAGTACACGCAAAGGGCCAATTTATAAAATTGCCGATGATCCTCGCGTTACAAAGTTTGGTCGCTTTATTCGTCGATGGAGTGTAGACGAGTTACCACAGTTTTTCAACGTGCTAAAAGGTGAGATGAGTATAGTAGGACCTCGCCCACACCAGCCACGCGAAGTGGAAAAGTATGAAGAAAAATACCGAAAAGTTTTTACCCTAAAGCCGGGTATTACGGGCCTTGCTCAGATTTCTGGTCGTAGCGATCTAGATTTTGAAGAAGAGATGAAATTAGATGTTTTTTATATAGAAAAGTGGTCATTGTTGCTTGATGTGATTATTTTCGTTAAGACACCGTTTATTCTCTTTAAAAGAAGGAAAGTATTATGAAAGTAGCTCTGGTTCACGACTATCTCTCTCAAGACGGTGGAGCGGAGAGAGTTTTAAAAGCGTTTCATGAGCTTTGGCCTGAAGCACCGATTTTTGTTTTGTTTTATGATAAGAAAAAAATAATAGGTTTTGAGGATGCAAAAATTAAACAATCGTTTATTTCAAAAATTCCTTTTGGTAAAACAAAATATCAGTGGTTTCTGCCTTGGATGCCATTGGCAACTGAGCGACACAACTTGCATGATTTCGATGTAGTAATTTCATCCACCTCAGCTTTTGCAAAAGGGGTTCTTACTCGTCCAGATACCTTGCATATTTCATATTGCCATACTCCTACGAGATATCTTTGGACTGATACCCACGAATATATTGAAGAATTAAAATACAATAGATTGGTAAAGGCAGTTTTGCCCAAATTAATTCATCATCTACGAATTTGGGACAAGATGAGTGTGGATAGAGTAGATCATTTTATTGCCAATTCAGGTACTGTAAAAAATAGGATTCAAAAATACTATCGACGTGACTCAGATATTATTTATCCTCCAGTAGACACTCAGAATTTTGAAATTAGCGAAGATGTGGGAGATTATTTTGTAACTGGGGGGCGCTTAGTACCCTATAAAAGGTTTGATTTGGTAGTTCAGGTGTTTAATCGTTTGGGTTGGCCCTTGATTATATTTGGGACTGGGCCTGAGATGAAAAAATTAAAAAAACTAGCCAAAGACAATATAAAATTTTTGGGTAGAGTGGGCGACGAAGAAAAAGCCCGACTACTTTCTCGTGCTCGTGCGTTCATCCATCCGCAGATAGAGGATTTGGGTATCACACCAATTGAATCTATGGCTGCCGGTAGACCAGTAATTGCTTATCCAGTGGGTGGAGCGGGCGAGACAGTCATTCCAGGTGAGACAGGGGTATTTTTCAAAGAGCAATCATGGGAATCATTGTTTGATACAATTTTACATTTTAATCATGAATTGTGGGATAGTGAAAAAATCAGAAATCGTGCAGAAAAGTTTAGTGCTTATAATTTTAAAGACAGGGTTGAACGTTATGTGGGTGATAGATACGAAGAATTTAGGCAGGGGATGGATCAGTGTGCGCTTGATATTAGATAGCAGGTAAGCAGATTAAGTTATAAGCAGAATAAGCAAACAAATTCTATTGCTTAATCTGCCTAATCTGCTTATAAACTTATTAGCTGAAATATGAATATAGCCATCGACATTAGGTCTCTAATGAACAAACAAAGAACTGGTGTGGGGGAGTATGCTTACGAACTTCTCGACGCTGTTTTTAAAAACGCTGATGATAATCAGTATTTTTTATTTTATAATTCTTATAAAGATGTATCAGATAATATTCCAAAGTGGAATTATGAAAATGTTCACTATTTGTTCACAAGGTGGCCGAATAAATTATTTAGTCTGTTTACATGGTTGGGTTTTATAAAGTTGGATAGACTAATAAAACAAAAGGTCGATTGGTTTTTTGCACCGAATATTAATTTTTTATCATTGTCGAGAAAGACAAAATTTATTCTAACTGTTCATGATTTGAGTTTTGAAATTCTGCCAGAGTGTTATACTTGGAAAAGAAGATTGTGGCACAAGGCTTTACGACCAAAAAAGATGTGTCGGCGTGCTGATATTATTTTGACACCATCAGAGAACACGAGAAGGGACGTTATGCGAGAGTGGTGGATTGAGGGAGATAAAATTAAAGTTTTGTATCCAGGACTTTCTTCGGTTATCGGTTATCCCTCCAATTCGGCGGGCAGGCAGATATCAGATAACAACGAGCCTAGAAGTGAAGAGATAAAACGAAAATATGGTTTGCCTGATAAATATATTTTGTATCTAGGTACGATTGAGCCGCGGAAGAATATTTTGGGCATTATTGAGGCGTATAAAAAAAGTTTATTATTGAATGACAAGTATATGCTCGTAGTTGCTGGTGCCAGCGGTTGGAAGAATGAAGAAGTGTTAGAATCACTAGAAAAAACTACCGGAGTAAAATATATTGGTTATGTGAAAGATGAGGACAAGGCTATGCTCTATAAAAATGCAGACCTTTTTGTATTTCCAAGTCTATATGAGGGCTTTGGTCTGCCAGTTTTAGAAGCATTGGCTTGTGGTACACCAGTTATTACATCAGATAGGTCGTCCTTATCAGAAGTTTTTGGAGATCATGCTACACTAGTTAACCCAAATAATATAAGCGAAATTAGTAGAGCCATGAAGGTGGTTTTGAATAGTAAAATAGAGACTCCTAAGATAGATTTGGAAAAGTTTGATTGGGGTAAGGTGGCCGAAAAATTTTTGGACTTGACAAATACTTGACAAAAGGCTAAAAATGTGCTATAATGTATTTATAATTTAAGTTAAAGATTAATTTTTAACATTGTATTTATGTTTCTAAACAGATACAAAACATTGGTCCTCGCCTTATTGGTGGTAGGATTTTTTTGTTTTTTAGGGAGTGTTTCAGCTGTCTCAGCTGAAGGGGTAGAGTTGGACAGTTATTCAAATATTAGTGCTGGTAATCCCACAGTAATAGATTTTGAGGATACTAGTGTGGATATTGAAAATGGTTATGCCAGTCTTGGTGTAACTTTTGAATCGGAAGACGGTGGTTATTTTAGTTATTTAAATTATAATGCTAGAGGTGGTTATGGTACTTTTTCTGGTACTTATTCTATAAGTCAGGCATATACATGGCCAGAAACTAGCCAAGACAGAGCGCTTTTTGTCAATTTTACAAATCCTGTTAAAAAAGTAGGTTTTTATCTTGGAAATGGTAGTGGCTCTCGTTCTTGGGAGTTGCCTGCAAAAGTAACTGTTTATGGTGAAAACAACATTGTGTTGGATATTATTAGTATAGATGATGTTACTAGTCAGTCTGTTATAGAATTTGTTGGTTTTAAATCAGAATTACCTGTATACAAAGTTGGAATTAATTATGAAGATGATCTTATTACAGAAGAATTAGATTATTTGATGTTTGTTCCATTTGATCAGGAAGCATATGACTGCTATCAAGAGACTGGTGAAGATTCTTGTTATGACGCCGATACTTCAGACAATAGCTTTGCACAAGGTGAAGGTCCGGCAGATCTGGCTATTACTGGCACAGTAAAAGTTGGTAATCAAACAACTGAATGGGGTGGTACTATCACTTTGACACCAGATGATGTCCTTCTTCTTGCTCCACAAAATAATGCCGCAGCTTTTAACCTCTATTATTCTGAGGTTAATAACGGTGGGGCAAAGGCTTTAGATTATAGAAATCAAGTTGATTTTGAGGGTAAGATGGTTGCACAACAAACTAATCGTTCTCTCGAGAGCTTGACTTCGTATGATGTTTGGACACAGCCATACTTTACGCTAGGTGACGACACTTATGAAATGGTCTTGAATTTGGATGCAGACGGGCAGCTCAAAGAAGGTAATGAAGATGATAACACTAATAAAATTTATATAAAGTTTTCTGGTTTTGATGAGGAAGAAGTAGAAGAAGTTAGAGAAGAGACCAGAGAAGAGGTACTTCCAGCTTATGATGAAACTAGATCAAGCGATAGCTCACGTGAGTCAGCTAGAGCTAGAGAGGTAACTCAGGCCAGAGAAGCTACAGCAGATGTCTTTACTAGAATGTCTTGCGGAGATTCAGCTGGTGGCAATGGATTGTATAGCCTGTGTAAAGGGGATATGTTTTATCATGACCTAGGCTTTACCGTGTACAACCGTGCTTATGATGGTGGTGATTTGAAATTAAAGGCCACTGGTCTGACTGATAGTTATGTAAGGCTCAAAAAAAATACACCAATGACAGTATATCATACTGACAGAGAAAACATTTTTGTTCTAGAGTATACTGAAAAATCAAATCAATATGGCGCTTTCTTGCAAGTTAGCCGGGATGGCGAAACTGGTACTGTTGACCAGACAGAAGATATGTTGCCTGCCACAGACGACAGCAAAAAAGATGATGCTAGAGATTGTGAGACAATCAAGACTGGTGGTAAGAGGGTAATTGCATTTGGTGATAGTAAGGTTTATTATGCATATAGAGGTTACAAATATTGGTTCCCAAATGAAGAAATTTACTTGAGTTGGTTCAGCAATTTTGCTGGTATTACAGTAGTTAGCGCATCAGAATTGTCTAGTTATGATCTTGGAGATCCAGTATGTAAAAATAATGCCAATGTGAGAGTGTCAGAAGGTAACGACACTGCCAGAGGTTCAACAATGTTACCAGCATTTGATGAATCAAAATTGGGCAAAGCAATAAGAAAAAGATCTGAGAGAAGAGTAGCTAATATGTCTTGTGGTGATTCAGAAGGTGGAGATGGCTTATATAGTGGTTGTAAGGGGGACACTATTTATCATAGTAGTGGTCTAAAAATAATGATTCGAGCTTATGATAAATCCAAAGTAAAATTTTTATTGTCCGGTGCTGAGAAAACTTATGTTCGTGCTGGTGTAGATAAAACTGTAGAGGTAAAAAGTGCAGATGGTACATTGACTTTGCGATTAACTTATACAGAGAAATCTGCTAAATATGGTGCGTTTGTTCAAGTTGCTACTTCAGTTGGTGAAGCCGTAGAAGAAGTTGAGGACGTTGTGGAGGAAGAGGTGGTTGAAGAAGTTGAGGATGTAGATTCCAATGATTCAAACGATCGTAATCAATATGCAGATCTTGTTTGTACTGACAAAGGTGGAAATGATTATTACTCAAAGACTTATTCCAGAGGTTTGAATACATTTAGTAACAAGCCAATGAGTTATGTAGATTATTGTCAGACTAGCGCTGCAAATGTTAGATATGCTTTGCGTAGCGATTATATGGGCGAGCGTTATTGTGATGGTCAATATATTAAGACTAGGGTAATAAAGTGTGAGTTTGGTTGTTATGACGGCGCCTGTCTAAGGGAGAGAGCAACAAATACTGAAGTCGAAGAAGTTGTAGAGGAAGAAGAAACAAGGGTAGAAGAAGTTGTGGAGGAAGAGGTGGTTGAGGAAGAAACAAGAGTAGAAGAGGTTGTTGAGGAAGAAATAGTAGAAGAGGAAACAAGAGTAGAGGAAGTTGTAGAAACAGCTTCATGGGGTTGGAAATTGGCCCCTACCGCTTCAGACGCACATAATTTTATAAATGGTTTGGGTTCTTATGATAGTCCTCATGCTGTGCAAAGTGTTGCTGCAAATAACAGCGGATTCTATGTGTTCTATAGAACTGATCAAGCTGGAAGTAACAGCTGGGGCTGGAAGCTTGGTCCAGATGAAAGTGATATTTATAATTTTTTGAACATGAGTGGTGCTTATAGCGGTGTACCAAAAGATAATGTACACGTAGCATACAAGGGAACTGGGACATACGTCTTCTATAGTGGTACTGACTCAAACGCAAGTTGGGGTTGGAAGCGCTCTACTAGTATCACTGATATGTATAATTATATAAACGGAGCCTCTGTTTATGGTGATTCTCAGTATGGTGCAATCGGCGGTACTGGCACTAGTGATATTTATATGTACTATAGGGGTGACAAGACTGGTAATAACGACTGGGGATGGAAGGTTGCATATAGTATAGAAGATGCTCACAATTTCTTAAATGGATTGGGTGCTTACGGAGATCCAGTAGATGAATCTAATATTTTTGCTACTGATGGTGGTGCTTTTTACATATTCTATCGTATGAATTAAGTTAGCTTAAAATACACAGTTATTAGGAGAGGGTTCACACCCTCTTCTTTTTTATTGCCCCCACTTGAATGTTTTAAGAAAAAATAGTATATTAGATTGAGATCTATAGTCTAAAAAATATGAAAATAGGAATTGATTGTCGTATGTTTGGGTCAGGCTTTGGTTTGGCACGGTATACGGAACAATTGGTAAAACACTTACTCGAAATTGATTTAGAAAATCAATATATTTTGTTTTTTAGGAATGAGAATGTAAAGGAGCTTGTTGCTGGAAGCAACAAAAATGTAAAAATCGTGATTGCTGATATCCCTTGGTATTCTTGGGCTGAACAAATTAAATTTAAGAAAATTATAAGACAACAAAAAGTTGATCTGATGCATTTTCCTCATTGGAATGTGCCTTTATTTTATAATGATCCGTTTGTCGTGACAGTGCACGATCTCATTATGTACCACTATCCGAGACCAGAGGCGACCACATTGGGGCCAATCAAGTTTTGGATAAAGGACAGATTGCATAGAATAGTTTTGGGTCATGCTATAAAAAAAGCCAAGCATATAATTGTAACTAGTGAATTTACCAAGCAAGATATTCATGATACTTTGAAAGTTTCAAATGATAAGATGATCACGACATACCAAGCACCGTTTAGTTATAATATTTCTAGTCTAAAGGATAATGAATTTGTATTGCAAAAGTACGGAATAAAAAAACCTTATGTGATGTATGTGGGCACTGCATATCCTCATAAAAATATAGAAGGGTTGCTAAATGCATGGCTGAAATTCCAAGAATTGCATGGCGATGAGTATCAGTTGGTTTTGGTTGGTAAGGAAAATTATTTTTACCAACGGCTTTTGGTACAGCAGGCTACTCACGAGATTAAGAATTTTGTCTACACTGGGTTTGTGGAGGATGACGAATTATCAGCTATATATCTTCAGTCGTCTCTGTATGTCTTCCCTAGTTTTTATGAGGGTTTTGGTTTACCACCACTAGAGGCTCAGGATCATGGTGTACCAGTGGTGTCATCCAATGCCTCTTGTTTGCCAGAGGTGCTGGGTGATTCTGTGTTGTATTTTGATCCAAATAGTCCGGATCAGATGGCCGATATGATTCATAAGGCTTTGGATGATGAGGGTGTTCGTAGTGAGCTCAAACAAAATGCAAAAGAAAATTTGAAGAGATTTTCTTGGGAAGGGTTAGCAGAAAAGACTTTGGATTTGTATAGAAAATTTGCATAATTTTTTGAGTATTTGTTAATTTAAAAACCGTCCACATTTTGGATGGTTTTTTGTTCCAAAAGGGGATTAATTGTGGTATAATTGAATAAAGAAAAGCCCATATCTAAATTGGGTAAATTGTCGTTACACATGCTTGAAAGTGACAAGAAAAATAAAAGAAAGTGTTCTGTTTGTCGTGAGGTCGGGCACAATAAAAGAAAGTGTCCCGATTTGATGAAGACAGAGAAAAAAACAAACACCCGGAAAAGTCCGATGGTGGCTGTTAGTGTTGGAAAATTACATAGGAAGTCTCCGCATGTGGTCAATTTGCGGGGGGAAAAAAAAGAAGACGTATGGAGTAAGGTGGATGTGTATCGTGATGAGTCGGTGGTGAAAGAGGAGAGGAGAGTGGTTAGTCTGGCTGAGATGGTGAGGCAAGCGAATAGTCAAAGAGTAGAAAGTAGTACCCAGGGGGCATCAGTCTACGCTGAAAAGTTAAAAGTAGAAAGTAGAAAGAAAGAGACGACTAGTGCTAGAAGAAAAGAAAAGAAGGTCAAAACAAAAAAGATTACGTTCAAAAGTCCTATGCCTTATGTTTTAGGTCTTAAGTCTGGAATACAGAAAAAAGTTTCATCAACGCTTAGTAGTGTGATTCAGACACAAAAAGATTTTGTATCCGCCTTCAATTTCAAACGTTTCGCTTATAGCATGGTTGCATTGTTTTTATTGGTAGCGATTCCTTTTCCAGCTATTGGTTATTATAATAATATAAAAAATACCGGCAATTTGGTGGTAGAGCAGAGCACCAATGCCTTCATGTCTTTGCAGTCTTCTACTGTGGCAGCGCTCAATTCCAATTTGGATCAAGCACAATATGATTTGAATTCAGCTTTGCAGTCATTTGGTAATGCTAGTTCAGTTCTAGAAAAAGAACATCGTGCTTTGCAATTTGTCGCTGGAGTATTACCTGTGATTGGCAAGCAGATCAAGAGCCGACAGCATTTGCTAGTGGCAGGACATCATTTGGCACTGGGCAATACTTATCTTGTAAAAGGTATTAGGTCTCTAGAAGAACAGACTGATTTACATTTGACTGACAAAATTGGAATTCTAGCAGCTCATCTAAAGGGTGCTATACCACAATATAAAGAAGCTTTGGAAGAGCTGGGTGGAGTGGACCAAAAGTCTATTCCAGTAGAGTATCAAGAAAGTTTTGATGATTTTAGATTGCTCTTTACCGCTTTTGTGGATGATATGCAAGACATTTCCAATTTGGCAGAGACTACAGAGATGATTTTTGGCGGTAGTGAATTTAGAAGATATTTATTAGTTTTCCAAAATAATAATGAGATTCGTCCAACCGGTGGATTTATGGGCAGTTTTGCGATAATGGATGTTCAAAAAGGAAAAATTGTAAATCTAGATGTCCCAGGTGGTGGGACTTACGATCTGCAAGGTCAGCTGGATACATATGTGAAGCCTCCATTACCACTTCAACTTATCAATGACCGTTGGGAATTTCAAGATGCCAATTGGTTTCCAGATTTTGCAGCTTCGGCTCAGAAGATGGCTTGGTTTTATGAACATGGTAGAGGTGCAACAGTGGATGGTGTAATGGCAATCAACGCAACAGTGCTCGAAAGGATGCTCTCAGTCTTGGGTCCAATGGTAAGTATGGATCATGGTTTGGAAATAGCGAGTGATAATGCTTTGGAAGTTTTGCAGTATGAAGTAGAGGTAGATTATGACAAAGAAAAAAATCAACCAAAAGAAGTTATTGGTGATCTGGCCCAGCAATTTTTGGGCAGTCTTGGAGATCTCGAAACTGTAGACGCTCTTAGGCTTTTGTCAGAGCTAAACGAGTCTTTGCAAAACAAAGAAATCCAGGTATATTTTTCTGAAGATAATTTGCAACAAAAACTAACGAGCTTTAATTGGACAGGTCAGATATTACCAACAGCAGAAGGACAAGATTATTTGCAAGTTGTTAATACTAATATTCGCGGTCAAAAATCTGATGCCAAAATTGAACAGACAATTGAACACCAAGCTCTAATAGAAGATGATGGTAG